>CATJWI010000064.1 GCA_949744075.1 uncultured Eubacteriales bacterium
ATTAAAGGAATTTATTCATTATGAGTTTAGTGCCCTATGTAGTTGAACAGACCATCCTTGGCGAGCGGTCCTATGATATTTTTTCCCGGCTGCTCAATGATCGGATCATCTTCCTTGGGGAAGAGGTGAACGCCACCACCGCCAGCCTTGTGGTGGCTCAGCTTCTCTACCTGGAGGCCCAGGATCCCGATAAGGATATCCAGTTCTACATCAACAGCCCCGGCGGCTCCGTCACCGACGGCATGGCCATTTATGACACCATGCAGTATATCAAATGTGATGTGTCCACCATCTGCGTGGGTATGGCCGCTTCTATGGGGGCCTTCCTTCTCTCCTCCGGCGCCAAGGGAAAGCGGCTGGCGCTCCCCAATGCGGAGATCATGATCCATCAGCCCTCCGCCGGCACCCAGGGCCAGATCACCGACATGGCCATCCACCTGAAACGGCTGGAGATCATCAAGAAGCGGATGAACCGCATCCTGGCGGAGAATACTGGGAAACCGGTGGAGGAAGTCACTGCCGCCTGTGAGCGTGACAACTTCATGTCCGCTGAAGAGGCCAAGGAGTTCGGCCTGGTGGATAAGGTCATCTATCAACGCTGAACAGCAGAGGAGCGGGGCTGTGGTCCCGCTCCTTTGAGTATCATCTATCCATGACGAGGGAAAAGAAAATGCCGAAAAACGACGAACACAAGTCTGTCCGCTGCTCCTTCTGCGGCAAGCACCAGGAGCAGGTGTCCCGTATCATTGCCGGGCCGGGGGCCTATATCTGCAACGAGTGCGTTCAGTTGTGCATGTCCATCCTGGAGGACGCCGACGAGCGCACGGCTTCCTTTGACCCCTCTATCCCCGATGCCATCCCCACTCCTAAGGAGATCCACAAGGTGCTGGACCAGTATATCATCGGCCAGGAGGAGGCTAAGGTAGCCCTTTCCGTGGCGGTATACAACCACTACAAGCGCATCTATTTCGGCGGTGGGGACGATGTAGAGCTGCAAAAGAGCAACATTCTGCTGATCGGCCCCACCGGCTGCGGCAAGACCCTTTTTGCCCAGACCCTGGCCCGGGTGTTGAGGGTGCCTTTTGCCATTGCCGACGCCACCACCCTTACCGAGGCGGGCTATGTGGGCGATGATGTGGAAAACATCCTCCTCCGTCTGGTCCAGGCCGCTGATTACGATGTGGAGCTGGCAGAGAGGGGTATCATCTACCTGGATGAGATGGACAAAATTGCCCGAAAGAGCGAAAACACCTCCATCACCCGGGATGTATCCGGCGAGGGCGTACAGCAGGCCCTGCTGAAGATCCTGGAGGGAACGGTGGCCAATGTCCCGCCCCAGGGGGGGCGGAAGCACCCCCATCAGGAGTTCATCCAGATCAATACCAAGAATATCCTCTTTATCTGCGGCGGCGCCTTTGACGGCCTGGAAAAGATCATTGAGCGGCGGCTGGACAAGAAGAGCATCGGCTTTGGCGCTGAGATCAAGAGTAAGCAGGAGCAGGACAGCGGCGCCATCTTTGCCCAGGTCCAGCCTCACGACCTGATGCAGTTCGGCATCATCCCCGAACTGATCGGCCGTCTGCCTGTCATTACTGCCCTCAGTTCCTTGGACCGGGACCAGCTGGTGCAGATTCTCACCGAGCCCAAAAACGCCTTAGTGCGGCAATACCAAAAGCTGATGGAATATGACGATGTGACTCTGGAATTCCAGCCCGAGGCCTTGGCCGCCGCCGCGGACAAGGCCTTGGAGCGTGGCATCGGCGCCCGTGGCCTCCGGGCCGTGCTGGAGGATGTGATGACCAAGACCATGTACGACGTACCCTCCGATCCCACCATTTCCAAGGTGATCATCACTCCGGAAAGCGTGTCCAAGGGGGAGACCCCCCAGTTGGTCCACGACCGGGAGAAAACGGACCGTCCTCGGCTGGGCGGGGAAGTGCCCAGGCCCTCCCAGGGCCGGGTCCCCATGCGGGATACCGCATCCTAAAAAGCCTGAAAACAGCTTGGGGCGGGGGAGACCCCGCCCCATTTTTCCTTCAAGGAGGTTGGACGCTATGCCGCTCAATACCCAAAAAGCGGAATTTATCCGCTCTGCCGCAGGTCCAAAGGATTTTCCGCGGGACCCACTGCCCCAGGTAGCGTTTGCCGGCCGGTCCAACGTGGGGAAGTCCTCTGTCATCAACCGGCTTTTGAACCGCAAAAATTTTGCCCGGGTGGGGGCCGCCCCCGGAAAGACGACCCATATCAACTACTTCCGTATCGATGAAAAGCTCTATCTGGTGGACCTTCCGGGATATGGCTACGCAAAGGTATCCCAGCAGGAAAAAGCCCGCTGGGCAAAGCTGATCCAAAGCTGGTTCGATGATCCCACCCTGATGAGCCTTGGAGTACTGATCGTAGACGCCCGTCATAAGCCCACCGCTGACGACAAGGTGATGGCTGATTACTTCAAAGCCACCGGACGCCCCTATGTCATTGTGGCCAACAAACTGGACAAGCTGAAAAAGAGTGAGATCGAGCCCAACATGGCCCTAATCCGGGAAACCTTGGAGCTTCCGGTAGATATAAAGCTAATTCCCTTTTCAGCCGAGAAGGGAAGTGGCCGCGAGGACTTATTGCGCGCCATCCTGGACCATATGGAGACCAATCCCAAAACAGCCTCTGTCGCCGAATAGGCAAAAGCATGGCGCCTTTTCAGGCTGCCATGCTTTTCTTCTTTCTTTCCACCAGATGGCCTGTTTTCGTTGAAATTTCAGTTCAAATGCGGTATAATATTTTGGCAATTTTAAGCAAGGAGGGTCCTGTCATGAAATGTACCATTCAGGAATATCTGGACACTCTCAAAGGAAAAAAAGTCGCCGTATTGGGCATCGGCGTCTCCAATACACCTCTGATCCACATGCTATTGGGGTCCGGGGCGAAGGTCACTGCCTGCGATAAGCGCTCCCGGGAGGATTTCGGGGGGCAGATAGAAGAACTGGAAGCACTGGGGGCCAAGGTATACCTGGGTCCTGACTATTTGAATCACCTGTATGGCCAGGATGTGATCTTCCGCACCCCGGGCCTTCGGCCGGACCTGCCGCAAATCACTGCTGCCTTATCGTCCGGAAGTGTGCTCACCTCGGAAATGGAGGTCTTCTTCCAGGTCTGCCCCTGTCCCATTATTGGTGTTACCGGAAGCGACGGAAAAACCACCACTACCACTATCATCGCCAAGTTTCTGGAAGCCGAGGGATATACGGTCCATCTTGGCGGCAATATCGGCAAACCCCTTTTGCCCGAGGCGGCAGAGATAAAGCCTGACGACTTTGCGGTGGTAGAACTTAGTTCCTTCCAGCTGATGACCATGGACCTGAGCCCCCACATTGCCGTGGTGACCAACCTTGCGCCCAATCACTTGGACGTCCACAAGTCCATGGAGGAGTATATCCAAGCCAAAAAGAACCTTTTTCTGCATCAGGGCGCTGCTGACCGGGTCATACTCAATGCGGATAATGAGATCACCCGCGCCTTTTTCTCTGAAGCGCCGGGCGAAGCTGTGCTCTTTAGCCGCCGGGAGGAACCCACGGGAAACGCTGTTTTCCTGCGCGATCAGGCCATTTGGTTCCGGGATAGCAGAGGAGAAGAACGAGAGGTTTTGCCCCGCAAGGTCATCCTGTTGCCCGGGGATCACAATGTGGAGAACTATATGGCCGCCATCGCAGCAGTCAATGGCTTGGTAAAAGATGAGACCATCCGTGCCTTTGCCGCCAAATTCAGCGGAGTGGAGCACCGTATCGAACTGGTCCGGACTTTGAATGGGGTGCGCTATTACAATGATTCCATCGCCTCCAGTCCGACCCGGACCATGGCGGGGCTCAAGTGCTTTCCGGAAAAGGTCATTCTCATTGCCGGAGGCTACGACAAACATATTCCTTTTGATGTGCTTGGCCCTGCCATTACAAAGCATGTAAAGCGTCTTATCTTAACAGGGGATACCTCCGCAAAAATACGAACAGCAGTAAAGGCTGCCCCCGACTATCATACCGGTGCTCCTGTCATCGAAGAATATGATAGCCTTGTTGGGGCGGTCAAGGCCGCGAATCAGGCGGCCCAGCCGGGAGATGTGGTCCTTCTGTCCCCGGCCTGCGCCTCCTTTGACAAATTCAAAAACTTTATGGAGCGGGGAAATATCTTTAAAAAGATAGTACAGGAATTGGAAGAGTGAGGATGTGAAGGAATGGAGCTTTACGATATACTAAAACGCCTCTGCGGCCAGGCCGGCCCTTCCGGTTACGAGGCCCCTGTGGCCCAGACAGCCAAGGAGCTCTTGACACCGCTGATGGATGAGGTCTCAATAGACCGGCTGGGCAGCGTCATCGGAGTCCGCCGCTGTGGAAAGCCAAACGCCAAGCGGCTTTTGATGGATGCCCACCTGGATGAGATCGGTCTGATCGTCACAGGGATCGAGGAGGGTTTTCTACGCTTTGCCCCTATCGGCGGAGTGGACCCCCGGATGCTGCCTGCCCGGGAGTTGACCATCCTCACCCGGCCGGAGCCTCTTTTCGGTGTAGTGGCCTGTCTGCCGCCCCATGTCCAGACTGCCGCTGACCACGATAAGTCCGTGGCCATTGAGGACCTGCGGGTGGATGTGGGTATGACTCAGGCGCAAGCGGAGAAGGCCATTCCGGTCGGAACGCCGATGGTCTATCGGGAGAATTGTTTCCAGCTGGCCGGGGATCAGGTATGCGGAAAGTCTTTGGATGACCGCTCTTGTTTTTCCGTTCTTTTGCGGACAGCCGAGCTTTTGCAGGATGCTGATTTAGATGTAGACCTCTATATTGTGGGCAGCGTCCGGGAAGAGGTGGCCGGCACCGGCTCCATTGTGGGTGTCAATGCCGTAAACCCTGATTGGTGTGTCGCTACCGATGTGACCTTCGGCATCACGCCCGGCCTATCGGTGGAGCAGGTGCCAAGCAAGCTCCACGGCGGCCCTGCCATAGGGGTCGGTCCCAACATGACCTGGGCTCTCACAGACCGGATGGTTGCTAAGGCAAAGGCCCACAGCATCCCATATCAGCTGGAGATCATGGAGGGTCACACCGGTACTAACGGCTGGCATATGCAGATCTGTTTGGAGGGCATCCCCACCTCAGTCGTCTCCCTGCCGCTGAAATATATGCACAGTCCCATTGAAGTGGTCTCTTTGGAGGACATGGAGCATATGGCCCGGCTTTTGGCTGCCTTTGCCCGCGATTTGGGAAAGGAGGGAGTATAATGCTTCTGGATACCCTAAAGACCCTATGCGCTCTCAGTGGGCCCTCCAGCTATGAAGGGCCCGTCCGGGACTACCTGAAGGCCCGTGCCCAGGCGTCAGGAGCCGCTTGCCGGGTGGACGGGATGGGAAATCTGATCTGTGAGAAAAAAGGCGCTACAGCCGCTCCGGGCCGCCTGATGCTGTGTGCCCACATGGATGAGGTAGGGCTCATCATCAAGCGGATCACCGATGAAGGCTATCTCAAATTTGCCTGTCTGGGTGGGATCGACCGCCGTGTGCTCATTGGAAAGCCCGTTTTTCTGGGAAAGGATCGGGTCCCTGGTGTGATCGGCCTGAAAGCCATTCACTTGACCACGGCCGAGGAGAGGAAAAAGGTCCCCAAGCTGGAGGAGTTCTTTATCGACATTGGCGCCGCCAGCAGGGAAGAGGCGGAAAAGCTGACCCATCTGGGGGATTTTGCGGTATTCTCTGACAGTATCATCGAATACGGCGATCAGATGCTGAAAGCCAAGGCCATCGATGACCGCATTGGCTGCGCAGTTATGATCGAACTGCTGGAGAAAGACCTTCCTATGGATGTGACCTTTGCCTTCACCGTTCAGGAGGAGGTGGGGACCCGGGGCGCCTTTGGGGCCGCTTTCTCCGTCACACCGGAGATCGCCCTGATCCTGGAGGGCACCACCGCCTCTGACAGCCCTACCACCGATACCCATCGTCGGGTCTGCTACCCAGGGCGTGGTCCTGTGGTCCCCTATATGGATGGTGGAACGGTTTATGACCGCAAGCTATTTGCACTCCTTGGAGATCTGGCGGAGGAAGGGCATATCCCCTGGCAGACCAAGGAATATGTCTCGGGCGGTACCGACGCCAGAGCCATCCAAAGGACCAAAACCGGCGTACGGGTCGCCGCCATTTCCGCCGCGGTACGGTATCTCCATTCTCCGTCCAGCGTGGCCTCGATCCGGGATTTTACCAATATGGAAGCATTGGCGTCTCGCTTTGTTGAGGCGATCGCCGCAGGGAGGGCTTGAGCTATGATGGATACCTTTGAACTGATTTCCCGATTGACTGCTGTGTTCGGCCCCGCCGGACAAGAGGAGGGGATCGCCCAGGTCATTTCCGACCTGGTGCGGCCCTACGCCGACGAGATCACCACCGATACCTTAGGCAATCTCATCGTCCATAAAAAGGGGAGCGGCCCTAAGCTGATGTTTGCAGCTCATATGGACTCCATTGGCCTCGTGGTCACTTATTTTGAAGAGGACGGAAGCCTCCGCTTCGGGAAACTGGGCGGCATCGATCCCAAAGAGATCCGTAACGCCCCTGTCCGTTTTGCCAGTGGCGTCGCGGGGGCGGTAAAGGTCCACGGCAAAGCTGATGAGGACAAGCTGACCACCGATGACCTCTATCTGGACATCGGCGCAAGCAGCAGGGAAGAAGCCCAGTCTATGGTTTGGCTGGGGGATACAGCTGTCTATGCCACGGCGGCCACAAAGGCCGGAAACCGTGTCATCTCTCCCTATCTGGACAACCGGGTCTCCTGCGCCGTCCTTCTCTTGGCCTTGGAGCGGCTGAAAAAGACCGCTTATGACCTCTATATGGTCTTTACTGTTCAGGAGGAGCTTGGTCTGAGAGGCGCTAAAACTGCGGCTTACGGTGTGGACCCCGATTACGGCATCGCTATCGATGTGACCGGAGCCTACGACTATCCGGGTGCGCCCAAGGCGGGCAGTGCCGTTTTAGGAAGGGGTGCCGCCATCAAGGTCATGGATTCCTCTGTAATCTGCCATCCGGAGATGGTCAAAAGGCTCTCGGACTTGGCTGCTGCCTTGGGGATCCAGGCGCAGCTGGATGTGCTTACCCGGGGCGGCACCGATGCCGGAGCCATCCATCAGAACAAGAGCGGGGTGGTCACCGGCGGAATATCCATTCCTTGCCGACACTCGCACACCCCCACCTCTATCTGTGACCTCTCTGATGTGGAAAACTGCGTCAAACTGGTTGTCTCTCTGATAGAAAGCAAGTAAAACAAAGGAATGTAAAAGAATATGCCTTTACAAATAAGCCAAAAAGCACGGGCTTTGGCCCAACAGGCCGAGGAAGATCTGAAAGAGCAGTTTATTACTGTAGACACCATTGCTCAAGCGAATGCGGAGAAGGTTTTGGATGCCTTTCAGACCCACCGGGTAGCCGAGGGAGACTTTGTGGGGACCACAGGCTACGGATATGACGATATGGGACGGGACAAGCTCGAATCTATTTATGCCCATATTTTCCGTTCAGAAGATGCTCTGGTCCGCCTCCAATTTGTCAATGGGACCCATGCCATCACATGCGCGCTTTTTGGCGCATTGAAGCCCGGAGACGATTTGTTGTATGCCGTTGGAGCGCCCTATGACACCATCCAAAGTGCCATTGGGATCGTTGGTAATGCTCCCGGCTCTCTGAAAGCTTATGGGATCGGATACCGACAAGTGGAGCTGACCGCCGATGAAAAGCCTGATCTGCCTGCAATTGCGGCCGCGGTAGCTGATAGGAAGGTCAAAGCGGTGGTGATCCAGCGCTCCCGGGGATATGCTACCCGTGCGTCCCTCTCGGTAGCTGAGATCGGAGCCATCTGTGATGCTGTCCACAGTGTGCGCCACGACGTGTCTATTCTTGTAGACAACTGCTATGGCGAGTTTGTTGAACTCCTTGAGCCTACCGAAGTAGGGGCCGATCTGGTCATGGGCTCCCTGATCAAAAATCCCGGTGGAGGCCTAGCCCCGATGGGCGGCTATTTGGCCGGCCGCCATGATTTGATCGAAGGGGCCGCCATGCGTCTTACGGTACCCGGCATTGGAAAAGAATGTGGTGCTTCCTTAGGCAATAGCCGCAGTCTCTATCAAGGACTTTTCCTCGCCCCTCATGTAACCGCTCAGGCGGTAAAGACCGCCCTCTTTGCCGCCAGAATGATGGAGCTGCTGGGGTATCGCACCGACCCGCTGTCCACACAGACTCGCCATGATATTATTCAAATGATCCACTTTGGAGCCCCGGAGCCTTTAAAAAAATTCTGTAAGGGGATCCAGCTTGGCGCCCCGGTGGACTCCTATGTTACCCCTGAGCCTTGGGACATGCCCGGGTATGACACTCCTGTTATCATGGCGGCCGGCGCCTTTATTCAAGGCTCTTCCATTGAGCTTTCTTGCGATGCCCCTATGCGTGAGCCCTATACTGCGTACCTCCAGGGCGGCCTGACCTATGAGTCCGGCAAATTGGGTATCCTATTGGCGGTGGAGTCTTTGCAGTCGTAGGACATCCGGTTTCCCGCATAGGCTTTCTGAAGGGGGTGAGCCTATGCCTGGAAGACGTTTTCGAAGTCTTTGGCTTCGTAAGAGTAGGGACAAACACGACGAGAAGAGGCAGCTTTTCTTTTCTTTGCTCCTTGGCCTTGCCCTCGCGTTTCTTCTTTTGCGGTGGTTTGATGGGGCTCTTCGGCCTCAGCTGATCGCTTTGGCAGAGACCCAGGTCCGAAATCAATTAACTCACATTGCGGATCAGGCCGTTTCTCAGGCCTTGTCCGAGCAGGCCTTGAGTTATCGCGATATGGTCTATTTGGAGACCGGGCCTGATGGGACGATCTCTACCCTGTCTACCGATACGGTCCGCCTCAACCATCTGAAAAGCGAAATATTGGAGCAGGTGGTCTCGCAAGCGGAGTCCCTTAACAGTCATTCCCTCGGGATCCCTTTGGGTGCTCTCACCGGCGCCGATCTGCTGGCTGCTTTCGGGCCGAAACTTCCCGTACAGGTCGCTTCTGTAGCCTCGGCAGAGGGAACGCTTCAAAATCAATTTATCAGTGCGGGCATCAATCAAACCCTGCACCGCTTGACGTTGGAAGTCACTCTCACCGCCAAGCTCCTGCTTCCCGGCGGTGTGGTGGAAGCACTTTTTTCCATTGACGTTCCCATTGCGGAGACGGTCATTATCGGCCAAGTGCCGCAAACCTACTTGAATTGGAATCCATAGCCGGGAAAGGAGGGAAGGGCCCGGTGCGCACGATCTTCTCATATCTCCTCCAAATGCTCCTTCCCGCCCTGCTGGGGTTTGTACTATGGGGACTTAGCAGGCCGCTTCGGTTCTTGCTTCTTTCCCGAAAGGAGATGTATCCCGGACCCTACAGGGAGGGGGCGCTATTGGCCTGTTTTATGTTTCTCTCGGGCCTGCTGGCCCTCACATTGACCCCGGCAGGCTTTTGGCCGGCCTTGTTGAATGGGCATTTTCCGTCCATCCCGCAGCCATTCCAAGGCGGAGTCAATTTCATTCCCCTGCGGGAAAGCTGGGCCCTGCTTCAATATTACCTCCGGCATGATATGTGGAGCGCGATCTGGATCAATTTCCCGGGCAATATTCTGATGTTTTTGCCCATTGGCCTTTTTTTCGGCCTTTTGTCGGACAAGCCCCGGTGGTGGAAAAGCGCTCTTACCACCTTTTTTGTCTCCCTTTTTATTGAAGTGTTCCAGCTCTTTGTCTCTCGCGGGACCGATGTAGACGACCTGATCTTAAACACGATCGGCGGCCTTATGGGCCATGGGGTCTTCCTGCTGATAAACAGGTTGGCTCCCGGCTTTGTTCAGCGGTGCGCCAAGCAACGGAAGGGATGTGCCTGAAATGGAGATACAGCAAGAGCTCCAGCGGCTTAGAGACCAGTTGGAGCAGGCCAACTATGAGTATTACATGCTGGATGCCCCCACAATGTCCGACTACGACTTTGACCATATGCTCCGCCGTCTGGAGGAGTTGGAGGCGGAACACCCCGAACTGGTGACCCCCGATTCTCCCACCCAGAGGGTAGGGGGCAAGGTCGCCGAGGGCTTTTCCGAGGTCGTTCACCAGGTCCCTCTGGAGAGCCTCCAGGATGTATTTTCCATGGAAGAGCTGGCCGAATTTGGCCAACGGGTCCACGAGGCCGCGGAGGATGCAGAATACGACGTAGAACCCAAGGTAGACGGACTCTCTGTAGCTCTGGAATATGAAAATGGCGTCTTTATCCGAGGGGCTACCCGGGGGGATGGCAGGGTAGGGGAGGATGTGACTCAAAACCTAAAGACCATCCGCACGATCCCTCTGCGCCTGCCAGACAACCTGCCCCGGCTCATTGTCCGCGGCGAGGTCTTTATGCCAAAATCGGTGTTTCAGAAGCTGAATGAAGAGCGGGAGCTGGCCGGCAAGCCGCTTTTTGCCAACCCGCGGAACGCCGCCGCCGGCTCTCTGCGCCAGCTGGATCCCAAGATTGCCGCAGAGCGCCGTTTGGATATCCTGGTTTTCAACATCCAGTATGCCGACGGCAAAACCTTTTCTACCCACACAGATACCTTGGAGTATTTGGAAAGTCAGCATTTCCGCGTCATTCCCCACACTTCCTGCGCCACCATTGAGGACTGTGCCAAACGCATTGAGGCCATCGGAGACGGGCGGGAAGCCTTTGATTTTGACATTGACGGAGCGGTTGTAAAGGTAAATTCCTTGGCAGATCGAGAAGTCTTGGGCAGTACGGCAAAATTCCCCCGGTGGGCCGCGGCCTACAAGTATCCGCCGGAGCAAAAGCCCTCCACGATCGTGGATATCGTGGTCCAGGTAGGACGTACCGGCGTCCTCACTCCAAAGGCGGTGGTAGAGCCCGTTCGTTTGGCGGGTACCACTGTCACCAACGCCACCTTGCACAACCAGGATTTTATTACGGAGAAGGACGTCCGCATCGGGGACACGGTATTGATCCAAAAGGCCGGGGAGATCATCCCGGAAATCGTCTCTGTCCTGCCGGAAAAGCGGCCGGAAGGGACTGTGCCCTACCAGCTGCCGGAGCGCTGTCCGGTTTGCGGCGCGGCAGTGGTTCGGGATGAGGATGGAGCGGCGTTGCGCTGTACCGGCGCCGAGTGCCCTGCACAGCTTATTCGGCATCTGGTCCACTTTGCCTCCCGGGACGCTATGGATATCGAAGGCCTGGGCCCCGCCAACGTGGAAAGCCTTGTGCATGCAGGGCTGATAAAGACCCCCGGCGACCTTTACAGCCTTCAGGCTACAGATGTAGCCAAGCTGGACCACATGGGGAAAAAGTCGGCCCAAAATCTCATTGACGCCATTGAGAACTCCAAGAAAAACGACCTTTCCAAGTTACTCACAGCCTTCGGTATCCGCCAGGTCGGTCAGAAGGCGGCCCAGGTCCTGGCACGGCAGTTCGGTACCCTGGACGCGCTGGCCGCGGCAGGGGAGGAGGCCCTTACCGCCGTCCCAGATATCGGGGACATCACGGCGCAAAGCCTCGCCGCTTGGTTTTCCGATCCCCAGTCCCAGCACCTCATCGAGACATTGAAGGCCGCCGGGGTAAATATGGAAAGCTATGCCGAGCCCGTAGGGGACAAGCTGGCCGGCCTTACGTTTGTTCTTACCGGCGAACTCTCCAGCTTCACTCGAAAAGAGGCAGGGGAGAGAATACAGGCTTTGGGCGGCAAGGTTTCCGGCTCTGTCTCCAAGAAGACATCCTATGTGATAGCAGGGGAGGCCGCTGGGTCCAAACTGCGGAAAGCACAGGAGCTGGGGATCCCTGTTTTGGATGAGGTGGGCCTGGTGGCTCTTTTGGATGAGAACGGGTAAAAAGCCTCTTTTTTCGGAGAAAACAGGTATTTGAACCGTTGACAAGCTTTAAAAGATGGGTTAGACTACTCTTTAGAAGAATCAAGATCGATATTCTATGCCCGTGTAGAACGGAGGAAACGAATGAAAAAGCAAAAGGTTTCCAGCGCCGTCATTCGCCGCCTTCCGCGTTATTACCGCCATCTGACCGACCTTTCCCAGGCTGGTGTGGTTCGGATTTCCTCCAGCGCACTGGGGAAATCCATGAATTTGACCGCCTCACAGATCCGCCAGGATCTGTCTTGCTTCGGCGAGTTCGGTCAGCAGGGCTACGGCTATAACGTGGAGTCCCTTCGGGACGAAGTGGCAGAAATATTGGGCATGTCCCGGTCCCACACCATTGTGATCTTGGGCGTGGGCAACTTGGGGCGTGCACTGATTGAAAATTTCAGCTTTGCCAACGGCGGCTTTGAGCTTACTGCTGCTTTTGACGTAGCTCCAGAGTTGATCGGGACCCAGATATCCGGTATCCAGGTCTATTCCATTGCTGAGTTGGACCAATATTTGCAGGACCATCCCACCAGTGTAGGCGTCCTTACCGTGCCTCAGTCGGCCGCAGCGGCCATGTCCGAGCGGCTCATCCGGGGCGGTGTCAAGGGAATTTGGAACTTTACCAACTCGGACCTTCACGTGGAAAATTCCGGTTCTGGGGTCATTGTGGAAAACGTGCATTTTGCCGACAGCCTGCTGACCCTCAGCTACCTGATTTCGGAGGAACCATGAAACACAAAGAACCTGTGGCGCTGTTGCTGGTCGGCGCGCTCCTGTCCGGTGTGGTCACTGTGGGCGCCTCTGAGGCCGGCTCTGCCGGTGACCCGCTCATTGCGCTGAACTGGCTGAAAAACACCTTCATCCCCAACACGGTATCCGATTCCAACGATCGTGTAGACCAGGAGTTCAATGACCTGACCCAGCAGCTTCTCTCCGCCGGGGCCTCTGGAACAGAGCTTCGGGTAAAGCGGGGAGACGTGCTCTGGATGGAAAACGGCTCCAGCCTGACCCCCTTGGCCGGTGGGCTGGAGGTTGCGGTATCCACCGGGACCATAGTGGACGTAACGGCAGGGAAGGAGCTGCCTGCAACCTCAGGCAACGTTGCCACCGACCATCGCTATCTGGCCGCAGAGGAGACCCGCGCCGCCTTTTCCGTGACCTCCGATACCGCCGTTGTCCGGCTCACCGGGCAGTACCGCTTCAGCCCCAGCGGCGAGACGGATTACAACGCTTTGGCCGACGCTCTCAAGACCATGGGGCTTTTTCAGGGCAGTGACGTGCCCTACGGCTCCGGCTATGAGTTGGAGGCCGCGCCCACCCGTATTCAGGGCCTTATCATGTTCCTGCGGCTCTTAGGGGAGGAAAAAGCCGCCTTGGCTTATCCCGGCAGTGGTATCACCTTTGCCGATGTGCCTGAGTGGGCCTTGCCCTACGTGGCCTATGCCTATGACAAGGGCTATACCAAAGGTCAGGAAATCGACGACAAGTGGCAGGTGGTCTTTGGAACGCAGGATCCTTTGGCTCCCAGAGACTATGTAACCTTTTTGCTCCGGGCCCTGGGGTATCATGAGACCGCAGACTTTCAGTGGCTCACCGCAGTGGCGGACGCCCAAAATTTGAAGGTCCTTACCGATGGGGAGGCTGCCCTTTTGACCGATCAGCCTTTCCTCCGGGCCCAGGTGGCATACCTGTCCTATTTTGCCCTCTCTGCCAAACGGGCTGACGGTACGCTTCTCCTAGATAGTCTCACTGCCGTTGGAGCCGTGGATGGGAATACGGCAAAGGATGCTATGAATGGCTTGGATAGCCAAAGGCTGTAAAGGGAATTTGCCATACAAAAACCACTGACGAAATAATTCGTCAGTGGTTTCTTTTTTTCTTCTTTGGGCATAGGATGATTGGAAAGGAGGGTGGTCCTATGCCCCTTGTGATCCCCTATGACCGTACCGCCGCTGTTGCCTATGCCCACCGTTGGGCCTATGGCCGGAATCCCCGTTTTTACGACTATGAGGAATTGGGCGGCGACTGTACCAATTTTGCCTCCCAGTGTCTCTATGCCGGCACCGGAGTAATGAATTTTACCCCTACCTACGGCTGGTACTACATCAATTCCAATGAAAAAGCGCCGGCCTGGACCGGGGTAGAGTATTTTCGGAATTTCCTATTGCGTCCCCAGTCCTCGCCGGGACCCTTCGCCCAAGAGGGCTCCCTTCAGGACCTGCTTCCCGGGGATTTCATCCAATTCAACTTCAAGGGCGAGATCTATTCCCACACCCCCATCGTTGTGCGGATCGGGAGCCCCGCTACGCCGGAAAATACTCTGTTGGCCGCCCATTCCTACGATGCCGATTATAGGCCGCTGAGTACTTACACCTATCAGTCCATTCGCTATCTCCATATCTTAGGTGCAAACCCGCCCAAGCCAACTATTCGCTCTGAGGCGGGGGAGGAGTCGGCTTCTTCCGACCGGTCTTGACCCGCCCCAAGGGATTGGCTTTGGCCGCCATGCGAAGATTCTCGTTGTCCACATGGGTATAGATCTGTGTGGTATTCAAATGCTCATGGCCCAAGACCTCCTGCAGGGTCCGCACATCCACGCCGTTTTGCAGCATCAGGGTCGCCGCAGTGTGACGTAGCTTATGAGGAGAATATTGGGTACTATCCAGACCGGCCTTTAACAGATACTTTTTGACCAGCTTTTCTACCGCCGCCTTGGAGATCCGAGTGCGGCGGTTACTTAAGAAAAGCGCATTTCGGTCAATGACAGTTTGAGCATTTCGCACGGTCAAATAGTTCTGAATTTCTTCCATACAGGCATCATTTAGGTATAAAATGCGTTCTTTATTACCTTTTCCCAGCACTCTGAGCTGATCGCCGCGGACATCGGTGATATTCAGGCCGATCAGCTCAGAGATTCGAAGCCCACAATTTAAAAACAGGGTCAAAATGCATCGATCACGCTCCTGATTTGGTCCGTCCACACTTTCCAGTAATTGAATGCTGCCCTCCAGGTCCAAATATCTGGGCAGAGATTTCCTTGTTTTGGGGGAATCCAAGTCCTGCAAAGGATTCTCGGACAGCAGTTTTGCTTTATTGGTCAAATATTTATAAAAGGAACGGATAGATGCCGCCTTGCGGGCCCGCGTAGACGCCATAAGGCCAAAATCCGTTTGGTCGCTGTTTGGGTGCTGGGCCCGGTCACGGCTGAGATAGTTCATATAGGAATAGACGTCTGAAAGGGTGACAGAGCCCACAAGCTCCAGATCCACGTCACTGATATCGATAGAGTCAAATTCAGCAGAGCGCGAAACTTTATTTTTTTCGATTTTGATAAAACGAAAGAAATTCCGCAAATCCAAAAAATACTCATCCACCGTTTTTTTCGAGTGTCCCTGAATGGCTTCGTGGTATGTCAGGAAATCCCGCAAAATAGGTGGCGCATCTGTACGATAGTCCATATCCGCTCAAAAGACCGGGAAAGCCGTCCGTTGGCACAGGATGGGGCCCCTAACCGCCATACGGCCCATTTCTCCCTCCTCCGAAGTAAACAAAATTTTTATTTTGTTTACTTTTGTGTCTATCCCAGTCCGCTCCTTTCCTTTCGGTTTCTTCCTTTGCTTTGATACATGAGTTTATAAGATCGCAGTCAATGCCTCCCGAATATTTTTTACCCGGATGAGCTGCAGGCCGTCCAGCACTGCCACCTTACTGCCTCTGGCGGGGATCAGACATTTTGTGAAGCCCAGGCGATGCACTTCGGACAGCCGCTGATTCAGCGCATTCACCGAACGCAGCTCACCAGTCAGGCCGACCTCGCCAATGGCTGCCAGGTCCCCGGGTACGGGCTTGTCCCGAAAACTGGAAGCCAATGCCATAATGGCCGCCAGATCCACCGCCGGCTCCTCCAGCTCTAGACCGCCAACCACGTTCACATAGGCGTCACAGGAATGGAGCAGCAACCCTCCCCGCTTCTCCAGCACTGCCAGCATAAGCATCGTGCGGTTAAAGTCCACCCCGGAGACCATTCGCCGGGGCCTGTCTGAGCTGGTGGGCGTCAGCAAGGCCTGGATCTCCGCCAATACCGGGCGGTTCCCCTCCATCGCGCAGGTGACGCAGGTACCCGGCGTATCGGTGGGCCGGCCCTCCAGGAGCATTTCCGAAGGGTTGGGTACCTCGGTCAGGCCCGTGTCCGCCATTTCAAAAACGCCGATCTCATTGGTGGCCCCAAAACGGTTTTTGGCCGCCCGCAGGATACGGTAGGTGGTCTGCTGCTCCCCCTCAAAATAAAGGACGCAATCCACCATGTGCTCCAGCACCTTCGGCCCGGCGATAGAGCCTTCCTTATTGACGTGGCCGATCACAAAGACCGTGATCCCCATCCCCTTGGCCACATTCATCAAGGCCAGGGTGCAGTCCTTCACCTGGCCCACACTGCCCGGTGAGGTGGTCAGATCGCCGTTATACAGCGTTTGAATGGAATCTACGATAAGAACGTTGGGTTTCAATTCCTCCACCGACTCCAAGATGTTCTCCAGGTTGGTCTCCGCCAGCAGATATAGCCCCTCTCCCCTGACCTTGAGCCGCTCTGCCCGAAGCTTGATCTGACGCTCCGACTCCTCTCCTGATACATATAGGACATCCGCAAAACGGCACAGGCTGTCACAAATCTGTAGCATTAAGGTGGACTTTCCGATGCCGGGCGCGCCGCCTACCAGCACCAGGGACCCTTTTACCGCTCCCCCCCCCAGCACCCGGTCCAATTCGCTCATCCCGGTCTCAAACCGCAGTTCATTGGTGGTCTCTACCTCCTTGAGCGCTCTGGGGCGGTTAAATCCCACCGCCGCTTCCCTGCGGCCGCTGGCGGACTTGGGGGCCTTGCTCTTCGGAGCGGCGGGCCCCTCCACAATAGAATTCCACGCGCCCCCGGGCGGGCACTGTCCCTGCCAGCGCAAAACTTCATTTCCGCAGTCCGTACAATAAAAAACGGTTTTCTCTTTTGCCATAGCCCTCTCCTCCGGTGACGTTTTGTTTCCTTTTTCTGATATTATAGCACAGCTTCCGCCCCATTGCCACCCTGGATTTCCCCGCCCTGCAGCCATGCCGCTGCAATACAGAGGGCCAGCTTGATCTGATAACCACTCTCCCGCAACCGGGCCTCCTCTGTGGGATTGGAAAGGAAGCCGCACTCGACCAAAACAGCCGGGCAGGTGATGTGCTTCATCAGATACACCGAGTCGGGAATCTGGGCCGGCGTCCGCTTGTTCTCCCGGTCAAGTCCCTCCCGCAAGGCATTTTGCACCAGCATAGCCAGTGCTTTGCTCTCCTCTCCCGCCCGAAAAAAGACCTGGGCTCCGTGGTAGGCCGAGTTCGGAAAGGTATTTTGATGGATACTGATGACCACGGCATTCTCTGTTCCCTCAATGGCCGCCACCCGGTTATGAAGGTCCGATACCTTCTTTTGCCGCAGAGTCTCACATCCGGGGTCATAGATGGAGATATCGCTGTCCCGCAGCAGGATGGGCGCCTGCCCGAAAAACCCCAGCAACTGGTCCAGCTTTAATACCACAGCCAAATTGATGTTGCTCTCCGGCACTCCGGTCAGGGACACCGCTCCCCCGTCCTCCCCGCCGTGCCCCGCATCCAGGATCAGCTGATACCCGGGAAAGCGGACCGGAGAAAAAGCGGCCTCTTCCCCCTTTCCTGCGACGAAGTTTACCGTCACTGCAGTAAACGCCAAGACTCCCGCCAATATCAAACCGCAACTTTTTTTCCAGCTTTTTTTCCGCATATTCCATCTCCTCCCCAACCAATTTATGGCCCATCACCGGAGATTATGCAGCGTCTCCACCCCCTCTCTCGTCCCGGGATCCATTGGGCAGCATAGGATAGCCAGGAGGAATTTGACACTCCTCTCATCCATAACAAAGGAGGAACAAGCATTGTATCCTGACACCGATACCAACAAGCCCGCCACTCCTGAAACGGGCCTGTGTCCTGACGGCTGCGGTACGCTTCCCGAGTGCGCCCCGCTGGCCGTCCCCTATGTTCCCTTCCAGCAGACCGGTCCCAAGCGCTACAACCAGGCGGAAGCCCTCAGCAACGGCACCCTCTTCCCCGGCCTGAACCTGCCCTTCCACCTGAAAAAAGACGCCCCTAATGCGGTGACCGGCCCTCTGGGCGAACTCCAGGCCCTGGAGTTCGTTCTCCTGGAGCTGGGCCTCTACCTTGACACCCATCAGGCCGACAGTGAGGCCTTTGCCCTTTATCAGCAATACGCCGCTCTGGAAAAAGCCGGGCGCGAGAAATATGAAGCCGCTCATGGCCCGGTGATCAAAACCTCCGTGGCCAACCAGAAGGATTTTTCCGTCTGGATCAAGAACCCCTGGCCCTGGGACTACATGGAAGGAGGCAGCAAGTAAGCCATGTTTGTCTATGAGAAAAAACTGCAATACCCGGTCAAGATCAAGACGCCCAGCCCCAGGCTGGCCTCGGTCATCATCAGCCAGTATGGCGGCCCGGACGGAGAGCTGGGCGCCTCCCTGCGCTATCTGTCCCAGCGCTACGCCATGCCCTACCCCGAGCTGAAGGCACTGCTCACCGACATCGGCACCGAGGAGCTGGGTCACATGGAGATGGTGGCTACCATCGTCCATCAGCTCACCCGGAACCTCAGCGACGAGCAGATCAAGACCGCCGGCTTCGACACTTATTTCGTGGACCACACCACCGGCATCTATCCTCAGTTTGCCTCCGGCTATCCCTGGTCCGCCTCCACCATGCAGTCCACCGGCGACGTGATCGCCGACCTGACGGAGGACCTGGCCGCCGAGCAGAAGGCCCGGCTCACCTACGACAATATCCTTCGCCTGTCCGACGACCCCGACGTGAACGACGTGATCCGCTTCCTCCGGGAGCGGGAGATCGTCCACTTCCAGCGCTTTGGCGAGGCCATTCGCTTGGCCAAGGAGCGGATGGATCAGAAGAATATCTATTTCGTCAACCCCGCCTTTGATACCGCGCCTCCCAAAAATTGACCCATATCAAGAAACAACATCCCCGGCCCGCTTTTTGGCGGCGCCGGGGATGTTGTTTCTATTTATTCCTTGATAAAGGTCCAGAAATCTTCGCCGGAATCCAGCTCACTAAATTGATATCCAAGGCCTGTAAAGTCTTTTAGCCTTTCAATGTTTTCCGCCTGTTCCCTGGCTATCCAGCGGACCATTTCGCCTCTGGCCATCTTGCACAGCGTTCCCTTTTCTATGATCTTATCGCCCTTTCGCTCTCCAAACACACAGGTCAAAAGCCGGACCCCTGGCCGGAGATAGGCGGAAATACAGCGGCTATATTCCCGAGATGCCAAATCAACAATGCAGTCCGTCTCTTGAAACAAGGCCTCTGCAATCCTGTTGTTCCAATACTCGTAAAGGTCTTTTCCTTTTCCGACAGAAAGCTTGGCGCCCATTTCCAGTCTGTACGGGGTCACCCCGTCGAAGGGCCGCAGGAGCCCATAAAACCCAGATAAAATGCGAAGGTGCTCCTCCACATAATCATATTCCTTACAGGTAAACACCCCAGGTGCCATATATTGATATTGTATCCCCACGTAAGACAGAATGGCCGGAGTCAAATTTCGCTGCAGGTCCATCTGTTTCAGCCGCTCAATGTTCGTGGCCGCAATTTGATCGTTACACTTCCAAAGCTGTTTCAGCTCCTCCTCCGACATGCCCCGGAGCCGCTTCAGCAGTTGTTCTGTCATTGGGAGAAAGAGGGGCAAGCTGCGGCAGGGCAGGCTGTCTGCATCCACCTTCATTCTTTTTGCCGGTGACAGAATGATCCGTATAGCGCCTTCCCCCTTCCTGCCAACCTCTCCTTACAAAATGCTTTTGATCCGCCGCACAGCCTCCTGTGTCGCCTCCAGGTTCCCAAAGGCAGTGAGGCGGATATAGCCTTCCCCGCTGGGACCGAAGCCCGCCCCGGGTGTGGTGACCACATTGGCCTGGCGCAGCAGCCGGTCAAAAAAGTCCCAGGAGCCCACTCCGTCCGGCGTCTTGAGCCAAATGTAGGGCGCGTTGACTCCGCCGTACACGGCAAGCCCCGCCGCGCTGAGCCCTTCCTTGATGATCCGGGCGTTATTCAAATAAAAGGCGATAGTCTCCTTGATCTGTTTTTTTCCCTCTGGGCTAAAGGTCGCCTCAGCTGCCCGCTGGATCACATAGGAGACTCCATTAAATTTGCTGCCCTGCCGCCGGTTCCATAAGGCGTTAAGACTGGAGCCGTCCCGGACCAAAGCCTTGGGGATCACCGTATAGGCACACCGGGTACCGGTAAAGCCCGCCGTTTTGGAGAAGGAGCGAAACTCAATCGCACAGGTCTTGGCCCCCTCGATCTCAAAAATACTGTGGGGGGGCCCCGGCTCTGTGATAAAGGCCTCATAGGCGGAATCATAGAGAATTACGCTGTCATGGGCGTTGGCGTAATCCACCCACTGCTTCAGCTGTTCCCTTGTGGCCGCCGCGCCGGTGGGGTTATTGGGGGAGCAGATATAGATAAGGTCCGCCACCCTTCCCCGGGGCAGGACCGGGAAAAAGCCGTTCTCCGCCGTACACGGCAGGTAGATCAGATCTGTCCATTTCTCTCCGTCGTAATCCCCCGCCCGGCCCGCCATCGCGTTGGTGTCCACATAGACAGGATACACCGGGTCGCAGACGGCCACCACATTGTTCAGCTCAAAAATATCCCCGATGCTGCCGCAGTCTGTCTTGGCGCCGTCAGAGACAAAGATCTCATCGTCAGCCACCTCCACTCCCACATCTTTGTAGGAGTCCCGGATGGCAAAGCGCAGGAAGTCGTAAGCACAGCAAGTCTCCTCGCAGTAGCCCCGGAAGGTCTCCTTGTGCCCCATCTCCTCTACGGCCTTGTGCATGGCCTCGATGACCGCAGGTGCCAGGGGTTGGGTCACATCGCCGATGCCCAGGCGTACCAGGTCCTTTGTAGGGTTTTCGGCCGAATAGGCCCGGACCCGCCGTCCGATTTCCGGAAACAAATACCCGCCGGGAAGCTTGAGATAATTCTGATTGATATGGGCCATCTTGGGTCCTCCTCCAAAAATAACGTGTTTTTCCTTATTCCTCCGGCCACTCGCCCTCAAATACCGTGACAGCGGGACCGGTCATGTATATGTGCCCGCTCTCCTCGTCCCAGCGGATATGGAGGTCACCGCCCAGCAGCGTCACGGTGACCTCCCGCTCCGTCAGCCCCTGGCTGACAAAGGCTGCCACCGTGGCGCAAGCTCCCGTGCCGCAGGCCAGGGTCTCGCCGCTCCCCCGCTCCCACACCCGCATCAGCACATGGTCAGGAGCCAGCACCTCTGCGATCTCCACATTGACCCCATCGGGAAAGACAGGATTGGGGATGGAAAGGGGCGCGTGGATCCGCAAGTCAAACTTCTTTACGTCCTTTGTGGGGATCACAAAGTGGGGATTCCCCATGGAGACCGGCCTCCCCCGGTATTCCTTGCCTTGGAAGGTCACGGCGCGGACCTCCCCCAACTGCGGGATCCCCATGTCCACCGCCGCGGCGGAGACCTTGCCCCCCTCCACGACCAGCTTCAGGGACTTGATCCCCGCCAGGGTTTCTATGGTGAGCTCAGTCTTATGGGTCAGCCCTTTGTCGTAGACGAACTTACCCACGCACCGGATCCCGTTGCCGCACATCTCCCCCTCGGAGCCGTCGGCATTGAACATCCGCATCCGAAAGTCCGCCCTCTCTGAGGCGCATATGCAGATGAGCCCATCGCCGCCGATGCCAAAGTGGCGGTCGGATACCCGCACCGCCAGCTCCGCAAGGTCCTTGGGCTCACCTTGGGTGCAGTCCACATAGACATAGTCGTTTCCAATGCCCTGCATCTTGGTAAAACGCATTTTATCACTCCCCTTTGAGTGTTTTATGAAAAAAGGGCGGCAGTCAGACCGGTCTGGCTGCCGCCGCGGAAAGATCGCATTGTCTTTTCGGTCCGGTTTTTCAATCGCTCCAAGTGCCATCCAATACCATTTGGGCCGTCTGGACCAGCCTCGCCCCGGAATCCATGCTCTTCTTCTGCAAGAAACGGTGGGCCTGCTCCTCTGTCATATCGTGCCGGTCCATCAGCACCCGTTTAGCCGCCTGGATCAGCGCCTTCTCCTCCTCGCTGCGCTGGGGCCGGACGAATTTTTCCATCCTGTGCCCAACCTGGATCAGCATCTGCACCGAGGCCAGCAGATCGCTTCGGGATACCGGTGCCGCCAGTTTAAAAAGGTCGTCGTTTTCGATCATATCCAGCATAGTCTGCACCGCGATCACCAAGACCGAGGTGGTGGGCGGCAGGTCCTCACACAGGGACTCCGCCGTCTCGTCCATCAGCTTGTATCCGCAGAGGACGGTGGTAATATGCTGCTTATGGACCAGCCGCTTTACCTCCGCCGCCGAATGGCAGAAAACACAGTCGGCCACACCGGCTCCCTCCAGGATATCCCGGACCCTGGCGCTGGTCTTGGCCCCTTCAAAGGCCAGGATCACCTTTTCCACACTCCATCACTCCTTCCCTATGAGGAGCTTACGTGGGTATCAATAGATGACGATATACTTCTCCCGCTCCCAGGAAGACACCCGGGTCCGATACTCGTCCCACTCCTTCATCTTACCCTCGATGTAGTTTTCCGCCACATGTTCTCCCAGGGTATCCAGCACCAGTTGGTCCTGCCGCATAGCCACGATGGCCTCCTCCAGAGAACCGGGGAGGCTTTCGATGCCGTGGGCCTTCCGGGTCTCGCCGTCCATCTTAAAAATATTCTCCGTGATCTCGGGCGGCGGGGTCATCCCCTTCTCAATGCCGTCCAGACCTGCCGCCAGAAGGACCGCCAGTTCCAAATAGGGGTTGCAGCAAGGGTCAGGGCTGCGCAGCTCCACCCGGGTGCCCATGCCCCGGCTGGCGGGGATACGGATCAGGGCGGAGCGGTTGGAGGCAGACCAAGCCAAGTAGCAGGGCGCCTCGTACCCGGGCACCAGCCGCTTATAGGAGTTGACCAATGGATTTGTGATAGCGGACATGCCCTTCACATGGGCCAGCAGCCCGGCAATGAAGGAATAGCACTCCTTGGACAGCCCCTTTTCTCCTTGGGGATCGTCAAAAATATTCTTTCCGTCTTTAAACAGGGACATATTGGTATGCATGCCGGAGCCGTTGATGCCGAAAATGGGCTTGGGCATAAAGGTGGCGTGGAGGCCGTTCTTTTGGGCCAAGGTCTTTACGGCCAGCTTGAAGGTCATGATATTGTCGGCCGCCCGCAGGGCGTCGGCGTACTTAAAGTCGATCTCGTGCTGGCCCTGGGCCACCTCGTGGTGACTGGCCTCGATCTCGAAGCCCATCTGCTCCAAGGCTAGGCAGATTTCCCGCCGGGTGCCCTCCCCGTGGTCCAGAGGGCCCAGGTCAAAGTAGCCGGCCTCGTCGTTGGTTTTAGTGGTGGGCTTACCGTCCTCGTCGGTCTGGAACAGAAAAAACTCCGCCTCAGGCCCCACATTGAACACGTCGTAGCCCATCTCCTCCGCCCGCTTCAGGACCTTTTTCAGCACTCCCCTGGGGTCGCCTACAAAGGGGGTCCCATCGGGGTTATAGACATCGCAGATCAGCCGGGCCACCTTGCCGTGCTGGGGACGCCAGGGAAAGATCGTGAAGGTGTCCAAATCCGGATAAAGGTATTGGTCGGATTCGTTGATACGGACAAAGCCCTCAATGGAGGAACCGTCCAACATGATCTTGTTGTTGACCGCCTTCTCGACCTGAGAGGCCGTGATGGCCACATTTTTCAGCTGGCCGAAAATATCGGTAAACTGCATCCGGATGAACTCGATTTCCTCTTCCTTTACGATACGGATAATATCTTCCTTGGTATAGCCCATGGCTCTGAACTCCCCTTTCCTATGTTAAAACGCACTATCGAAAAGAAGGCGCTCCGCCCCTCTGGGTCGGAACGCCTTCGTTCTCAACTGATAGCTTGAGTATAAGAGGTTTCCGGGGTCTTGTCAAGGCTTTTCGGACCCGGAAAAAATCTTTGTGCCAAATAGCAAAGGAGAGGGGCCGGCAACCGCCTTCCCTTTATGCAATTTAGGCCGTCTCAAAGGGTCAGCAGCTTTTCCCGGATCAGGCGGCCCATCTCCTTGGTCCCCACCGTCTTCTCCCCCGGCTTGGCGATATCGGCAGTGCGCCAGCCCTCTGCCAGGACGGCGTCTACCGCCTTCTCAATGGTGTCGGCCTCCTCCGGACGCTGGAAGGAGTAGCGGAACATCATGGCCACCGACAAAATGGTGGCTGTGGGGTTGGCCTTGTCCTGCCCCGCAATATCGGGGGCAGAGCCGTGGATGGGCTCGTAGAGGCCGGGAGCGCTGTCTCCGATCGAGGCCGAGGGCAGCAGACCGATGGAGCCGGTGACCATGCTGGCTTCGTCGGACAGGATATCGCCGAACATATTCTCGGTGACCACCACGTCGAACTGCCCCGGATCCCGGACGATCTGCATGGCGCAGTTGTCTACCAGCACGTCTTCATAGGCCACGTCGGGATATTCCCGGGCCAGCCGGTGCATCACGGTCCGCCACAAACGGGAGGTCTCCAGCACATTGGCCTTATCCACGCTGGAGACCTTTTTGCGGCGCAGCCGCGCCAGCTCAAAGGCACGGCGGCCCACCCGTTCGATCTCCATTTCCGAGTAGGCCATCAGATCGGTGGCCTCTATCCCCCGGTCCTCCGTCTGATACTTATCCCGCTTTCCGAAGTACACCCCCCCAGTGAGTTCCCGGACCATCATCAAGTCGATGCCCTTCTCCGCAGTCTCCCGCCGCAGTGGACTGGAATCCGCCATGGCGGGCCGCAGGGTGGCGGGACGGAGGTTGGCATAGAGCGCCAGGTCCTTCCGCAACGCCAACAGAGCGGTCTCCGGCCGCTGCTCCGCGGGCTTGTCTGGCCCCCACTTGGGTCCCCCCACCGCCCCCAGCAGGATCGCGTCGCAAGCCCTGCACTTTTCCGCTGCCCCGTCGGGATAGCTCTTCCCCACCGCGTCTGTGGCGCAGCCGCCCAACAGCACATCCACATATTCCATCGTATGTCCGAATTTCCCGGCCACAGCGTCCAAAACGCCCACGGCCTCATTGACCACCTCAGGGCCGATGCCGTCGCCGCGGATGAGCGCGATTTTATAGTTCATATACCTTTTCGTCCTTTCACGCTTTTTTGTCTGTCAAAAGCTCCCATAGCTCCACCGCTGTATCTTTTCCCGGTCTTTGGAGTGGTATCTCTGGCGGTAGCTGTCTATCCTCCAGTTTTCCTCCTGAAAAACCAGGCGGAACTGAAAGTCGACCCTCCCCTCTCCGGTGTATACCGTCACCAGCACCCGGCGGGGCGTCTCCTCCAGCGTTTCGCAGGAACAGCCGTTTGTGATGGCAGCAAATTGCGGCGGGGTGGCGAGTCCATAATAGCAGGTCCTTCTCCGCCTGCTCAAATAGCGGGCGTAGATCCCATTGGCTTCCCTGCGATACCGCTCCAATACTTCTGCCCTATTCCCCTCTTGGAGCAGCGGAAAACACCTCCTCTGAAGCCTATTCATTTCCTCCGCAAAATCTAGCACGAGCTGGACATATCCGACTCCATCCAACTTATTTTGCCACTCCCCGCGCTTTCAGGGACTTGAGTAGCCCACCGTTTTTGATGATGCCGTCGATGAACTCCGGGAAGGGCGCCGCCTGCCAGGTCCTCCCCTGGGTCTCGTCGGTAATGGAGCCAGTGGCAAAGTCCACACTCACCTTATCTCCGGACTTGATGTTCCGGGCCGCCTCGGGGCACTCCAGGATAGGTAGGCCGATGTTGATAGCGTTGCGGTAAAAGATGCGGGCATAACTCTCGGCGATGACGCATTGGATGCCACTGACCTTGATGGCCAGGGGGGCGTGCTCCCGGGAGGAGCCGCAGCCAAAGTTGGCTCCGGCCACCATAATATCTCCCTGCTCCACCGTCTTGGCAAAGTCGGTGTCGATATCCTCCATGCAGTGGGAGGCCAAGGCCTTGGGGTCCGGGTCGTTGAGATGCCGGGCCGGAATGATAACGTCAGTATCCACGTTGTCGCCATACTTATAAATCTTCATTTTTCTGCACCTCCATCAAATCTTACCCGGGTCCGCGACGCACCCGGCGATGGCGGATGCCGCCGCCACGGCGGGAGAAGCCAGAATGACCTCCGAGCTGGTATGCCCCATACGGCCTACAAAGTTCCGGTTGGTGGTGGATACCGCCCGCTCTCCCTCCGCCAGGATCCCCATATGGCCGCCCAGGCAGGGACCGCAGGTGGGGGTGGACACGGCGCAGCCGGCATTGATAAAGGTCTCCAGATATCCCTTCTGCATGGCCTCCAGATAGACCTGCTGAGTGGCAGGGATCACGATACAGCGGACCCCGTCCGCCACCTGTTTGCCCTTCAGGATGGCGGCGGCCTCGGCCAGGTCCTTGATGCGCCCGTTGGTGCAGGAGCCGATGACCACCTGCTGGATGGGAAGCCCCGCTACCTCGTCCACCGTCTTGGTATTGGAGGGCAGGTGGGGCATAGACACCGTGGGCCGCAGGGCGGAAAGGTCAATGACCACCTCCTGGTCGTACTCGGCGTCAGCGTCCGCCTCTACCGTCTCCCAGGGCCGGGTCACCCGCCCCTTCAAGTACTTCCTCGTCTGATCATCCACCGGGAAGATCCCGTTCTTCCCG
>CATJWI010000065.1 GCA_949744075.1 uncultured Eubacteriales bacterium
AGATAATACCTATTTCTACAGAAAAGATTACCTAAAATCGGTTTATAAAAGCGGTAGTAGAGAATACGGAGTAAAAGACATTTATGTTGTTGGGGATGAGTTCTCTTCTGACTCAACGCCGGACAGCGGCTTTTATGACGGAACTTATACGGGCGCGTATCTGAAGGTGGAACAGGTCACGCCGGAGAAGGCGGTTTTGCGAGCAGGGTTTCGGGAGCCGAATCTTAACCCAGCACCAGTCATTACAATATCTGAACCATCGGTCAAAGTTATAAAAACTGGAGTTGAGACAGTTATCACAATGACGATCACCGCAGGAGATGAATTGGTCCCGGTTGATACAATTAAAAAGTATTATGATCGATTGCTCATGTGTTATGAATCTGAAACGGCAAATGCCGCTGGAATAACTTTTGATCCAACCAAAAATCCAATAACGGTGACCTATGACGCATATTTTGGCGGAGATGGAGAGGTGTGGTTAGACTTGCCCGGCGGGGCGATCCAATACAACGGTAAGGATTCGCTTCCTGTTACTTCGGAAAAAATCTATGTAGACAACACCCCGCCTGAGATTACACTAAACGGGGAAAACCCGCAGCAGATCCAACAAGGCTCTTCTTACATCGAATTGGGTGCTGTTGCTTCGGACAACCTGGACCCCGATATTGAGGGTAAACTTCAAATCGATGCCTCAGCGGTAGATATCAATACTCCGGGCAGCTATACGGTAACCTACTCTGTCACCGATCACGCTGGCCACATCGCCACCGCAGAGCGGACTGCTATTGTGGAGGAAGGGCCTCCTCCGCATATCCACCAGTATCCGAATGTTTGGGTCAGTAACGACACAAATCATTGGCACCAGTGCGATTGTGGAGAAAAGGCCGACCTTGCCGCCCATGCTATAGTCGTTGACCCGGCGGTGCCCGCCACCTGCACCACCCCGGGTAAAACGGAGGGCAGTCACTGCTCCATTTGCGAAAAAGTCCTCCAGCTGCAGCTGACCATCGACCCGAAGGGGCACACACCCTCCGCCGCATGGGCCGGCGATGAGAAGGACCATTGGCATACCTGCTCCATTTGCGGAGAGATGCTGGATAAGGCCGCTCACATTTGGAACGCCGGTACGGTGACTACTGCGCCCACCGCATCCAGTCCGGGGATCAAGACCTACACCTGTACGGTCTGCGCCAAGAACCGTACCGAGTCCATCCCTGCCACCGGTGGTGGCGGCGGAGGAGGCGGTGGCGGGATCGCTGCCCCGGTCACCTATGATATTGCACTTACTGCAACCGAGAACGGGAAGGTCCTGCTTTCGGAGAAAAAGGCGGAGAAAGGTATCGCCATAACAGTAACGGTCACGCCCGAGAAGGGCTATCGGCTGGACAAGCTGACCGTCATCGACGCAAGGAAAAAGGAACTGTCCGTCACCGACAAGGGTCAGGGAGTTTTTACCTTCACTATGCCCGCCACAAAAGTGACTGTGACTGCGACCTTTGTGAAGGAGGAGCCGGTCGTGGCGCCTCCGGAGGAGAGCAAGGCCCCAGAGCCGCTTCCTGTCACCGAGCGTTTCACCGATGTGAAAGAGGACGACTGGTTTTTGGATGCAGTCCAGTATGTAGTCGACCAGGGCCTAATGCGGGGTATGGACGAGACCAGCTTTACCCCTGACGCCGTCACCACTCGGGGCGCTATCGTCACCGTTCTACACCGCATGGAAGGGGAGCCCGTCGACACCGGCAGTCTATTCCGGGACGTGCCCACTGAGCGGTGGTATGCAAACGGGGTGGCCTGGGCATCCTCCACCGGCATCGTCCAGGGCTTTGGGGATGGAACCTTCCGGCCAGAAGAGGCCATCACCCGGGAACAGCTGGTGACGATCCTCTACCGCTACGCCCAGCAGAAGGGATACGATGTGACTGCCCAGGCCGACCTGTCCGGGTTTATCGACCGGGGGCAGCTCAGTGCCTACGCAGAGGCCCCCATGGCCTGGGCTAAGGCGGTGGGGTTGATTACCGGAACTGACTGGGGTGGGATCGATCCAGCGGGCAAAGTTACTCGAGCAGAAATGGCAACACTGTTCATTCGATACTCTAATTATGTTGAAGGCAATATAAAAAAGTAAAATAGGTTATTGAGGGGCAACACGAAATATTCTGCCATTAGTGAGCGTATTGCAAATGATTTATTACTCTCAGTGGAGCAATGACTGCCTCCAAAAGAGGTACAAGCATTCTTCTGGATGCTTGTACCTCTTTTTCCTTCAATGCAATATCCGAGTATTCGCTATCAATTTTGGGAGAGTATTGGAATATTGCGTTGAATTATGTGCTTGACTCTGGTAATAGCATTCCACCATAAGCTACGGAAACTGCATAGTCATGATTCTGCAAATAGGTTGAAAGCAATTTGGTCAGGATCGGTTCATCCTCAACGATTAAAATTCTGTATGTCATGGGGACACCTCCAGCCTTTTTCATCATATAAAGGGAAAGTCAAAATTTGGTCAAGCTTCCACATTTGCAGACTAAATATAAAATCTGATGGTCCTATTATGGCTCTCGCACCTACAAACGGTTAGGACGAACAGACACATGAGTAAAAGACGAGATATTTTTTGGGAAAGCGAATATAAACAAAAAGGTTTTCAGAAACGGCGTTTCTGAGAACCTTTTTTGGAGCTACTGGCCGGACTTGAACCGGCGACCTGCTGATTACGAATCAGCTGCTCTACCAACTGAGCCACAGTAGCATATGAAATTGTGCGAATTTGTGGGGAGGGAAAGAATGTCCCCTTACGGACAGCCACTGACCTTCTCATTACGAATGAGATGCTCTACCATTGAGCCACATCAGCGTTGGAACTTACAGACATTTATTTTACCATAGTTCTTTCCCATCGTCAATCCCGAAAATCCCGGAGAAAAGGGGCGGCGGAGCGGAACAAAAATATGTCTTTCGAACAAATGACCTTGCCTTTATGGGCCGGGTGGGGTATGATGAGAGAGACTTGAAGCGCATACCAACCGATGAAAGGGGAAGCTTTCTGTGAAAATGACTATCCGCCTGGACACCATCGATAAGGTGAAGGGGTTTGTGAGCACCATCCTCCATTTCGAGGGCGACGCCGACCTGTCCTCGGGCCGGTATACGGTGGACGCCAAATCCATCCTGGGCATCTTCAGCCTCGAGCTGTCCCAGCCTCTGGAGCTGGAACTGATGGGGGAGCCGGGACCCGCTCTGGCAGAAGAGCTGAAGCGGTATTCCGTTTGAGGGGCTGATATCATTTGAGAAGCAGTGGCGTATTGATGCATCTGACCAGCCTCCCTTCTCCCTGTGGAGTAGGGACCATGGGGAAGGAAGCACGGGATTTTGTGGACTTCCTGACCCGGGCGGGCCAGAGCTATTGGCAGATCCTGCCCATGGGCCCTACCAGCTATGGAGACTCCCCCTACCAGAGCTTTTCCACCTTTGCCGGAAACCCTTACCTCATCGACCTGGAGGATCTGGAAAAGGCGGGGCTTCTGGAGCGGGGGGAGTATGCCGGCCTGAACTGGGGGGAGGACCCGGGACGGGTGGACTATGGCCTTTTACATGAACAGCGCTACCCCATCCTCCGCAAGGCGGTGGAGCGGCTTTTGGCCGCCCCGCCGGAGGACTATACCCTCTTTTTGGCGGAGAACGGTGCCTGGCTGCCCGATTATGCCCTGTTCATGGCTCTGAAGGACCAAAACAGAGGCGCACCCTGGTGGGAGTGGCCCCAAGCCCTGCGGCTCCGGGAGGGCAGCGCCCTCCGCCGGGCCCGGCAGGAGCTGGAGGACCAGGTGACCTTCTATCAGGGGGTCCAATACCTCTTTTTCCACCAGTGGCGGGCCCTGAAGACCTATGCCAACGGTAGAGGGGTCTCTTTTATCGGAGACTTGCCCATCTATGTGGCCCTAGACTCGGCCGACGTGTGGGCCCGGCCCGACCAATTCCAGCTGGGAGAGGACCTGCGTCCCACCGAGGTGGCCGGCTGTCCCCCCGACGCCTTCACCGCCGATGGCCAGCTCTGGGGCAACCCCCTCTTCGATTGGTGCCGGATGGAGGCCCAGGGCTACGGCTGGTGGATCGAGCGGATCCGGCGGCAGCGGGGCTTTTACGATGTGCTGCGGATCGACCATTTCCGGGGCTTCGACAGCTATTACGCCATCCCCTTCGGGGCGGAGACCGCCCGGGAGGGCCGCTGGCGGCAGGGCCCGGGAATGAAGCTGTTCCGGGCGGTGGAGTGCGCCCTGGGCAGGCAGGCCATCATCGCCGAGGACCTGGGCTTTCTCACCGATTCGGTACGGCAGCTGCTGCGGGATTCGGGCTTTCCCGGCATGAAGGTGCTGGAATTTGCCTTTGACAGCCGGGAGGAGAGCGACTACCTGCCCCACAACTATGACAAGCATTGCGTGGTCTATGTGGGCACCCACGACAACGATACCGCCCTGGGCTGGCTGGACACGGCGGACCCGGCGGACCGGGCCTACGCCATCGAGTACCTGCATCTGACCCCGGAAGAGGGCTACCACTGGGGTCTTATCCGGGGGGCCTGGGCCTCCCCGGCGGAGCTGGCGGTGGTCCAGGCCCAGGACCTGCTGGGCCTGGGCAGCGAGGGACGGATGAACACCCCCTCGACCCTGGGGGGCAACTGGCAGTGGCGGGCCTTGCCGGGGACCTTTGACGAGGCCACCGCAGAGAGGCTGCGGCGGCTGACGGAAGTCTACTGCCGGCTAAGGAAAAAATAGAAGAAAGCTGCCGCCGGCCTTGGCCGGCGGCAGCTTTTTTGCTTGTTCACAGCAGGGATTCATCATATTTGGCCCGTACACCGCCAATGAACTTGGGCCGGACCCGGGCGGCCAGAAGGGGAGCCTCCCCGATGGCCCGGAGGGACAGCCGCACCGGCACCGCCACCTCCTTCAGGTGCATTCCGATGAGAGTGCCGCCGATGTCCAGCCCGGCGTCGGCCCGGATGTGCTCTACCGCCACCGGATCCTGGAAACGGCCGTAAGCCGCCGTGGCAAAGGAGCCCCCGGCCTTGGGCTGGGGCACCACGTTCACCGGCTCCAGCTGGGGCACCGCCTTGCGCTCCACGATGAGGCAGCGGTTCAGGTGCTCACAGCACTGGGCGGCCAAATAGATCCCCTTGGGCTCCAGTACTCCCAAGATGGCCTCCACCAGGTCCTTTCCGGTGTCGGGGGCCGAGTCGGTACCGATCTTGCTGCCCCGGACCTCGCTGGTGGAGCAGCCCACCACCAAAATGCTCCCCGGCCCCAGCCGGGCCTTTTCGCACAGCTCCTCCGCCGCCAGGGCGGCCTGTTCCTGGATCGTCATAGTCAGGACCTCGCTTTCCGCAGTTCAAGGCCGGACAGAACATGTGTGCGCTCCAGCGCCTCGCAGAGAGCCAGGGCCGCCACCAGGCAAACCGTCCCCTGGACCGCGTTTCCCGGGATGCTGGCTGCCGCCGCCCAGCCCTTGCCCAGCAGGAGGCTGGAGTAGCAGAAGTAGCCCGCGACCATCCAGACCTCGGACAATACCCCACTGAACAGCCGGGGCAGAGCGGCGTTCCTCTGGGAGGTCATGAGCCCGCACAGCAGCCCCATGGCCCCCTTGATGAGGAGGGTCCCGGGGAAGTAGTGGGCGTAGGAAAGCAACACGTCGGCCATGGCTGAACCAACCCCGGCGGCCACCATGCCGTACCAGGGTCCCAGCAGCCACCCAGCCAGCAGCACCATGCAGTCTCCCAGATTCACATAGCCTTGGGTGGGAGAGGGGACCTGGATGACCATAGTGGCCACGCAGCAAAGCGCCATAAACAGAGCCGTCATTACGATCTGTTTTACCTGTTTTTTCATTGCCCGACCCTCTTTCCAAAAATAATGGGCGTCCCACGGTTTCTAAGGTCAGTATATAAGAAAACTGGACACAAGAAAAGTGCCAAAACAGATATATTTTAAGGGGCCAGATTTCCCGCGGAGAGACGGGCGGCCTTGCCGAAACGTGGTCCCATACCGGGCGGCGGGGGCAAGCCCCCGCCCTACGTATACCCGGACAGGCCACCGTAGGGCGCGACGCCCCGGCGCGCCCTGCCGACACGGGACTGTCGGCGCATTGATAAAAAACCCTCCGAAGAGAAATTTCTCTTCGGAGGGTTATGACCAATTTTGTTAAAGGCCTCCCCGGAAAGGCGGCCACTATTCTTCCCCGTCAATGAGGTATTGGTAAGAGACATGAAAAAATTGAGACAAAAGCCGCAGTTCCAGATCGCTGACAGATCGACTTCCGTTTTCGATGCGTTTGATGACCCCGCGCTCAGCATCCATGCCTAACAACTGAAGCTGAGCCATGAGCTGCTCTTGAGAGAGCCCTGCCTTTTCCCGAAGGAAACGGACCCGGGGACCAGAGAGATTCCTTTTGCCATCCTTAGTTCGCAAATGGGGCATTTCATCACCACCAAATGGTCATTTTTTGACTTTTTGGTTGATTATATGTGGAGGATGAGATATAATTGGGTCAATAAATGACCAAGGAGGGAAAATGATGGACAAAAAGGACAGCACCAAGCTGTTTATAAAGATGCTGATCAGGACCATCGTAAAAAATCTGGAAGCGGAGGACTATTCCAACGAAGTCCTGGTCCGAACCAAGGAGATGCTGGCAGAGATGCATGCTATGACAGAAAAGACGGAGCTGGAGGACCAGGAATGTATGATGCAGGTCCTGATGGCCTTGGCGCGCTATGACAAGGTGCCGCTGGAGGATTAAAAAGGAAGGGCCTCACCTTTTGGTGAGGCCCTTCCCTTTTGACCGAAGGGTCAGTACCCGCCGCACCCCGCCCCGGTGCAGCCGGGGGCGGTGCCGGGCATGGCCGCCACGCCCCGCATCCCGTTGGTGGGGAAGAGGGGGTGGCTGGCCTGCCAGGGCCGGTGGCCGGGGAGGAAGAAGGTGACGAATTTCACCGAGAAGATGTCGCAGGTCACGAAGGTCTGGCTGGCTTCCTCATAGAGGGTCACCACGCTGGAGCCCACGGCGTAGAGGACCCCCGCCTTCTGGGTCAGGGTCTGGGTGCCCACCAGAAATTCGATGATGACGTACTCCCCCAGGTTGTCGGCCAGGAACTGCTGCATAGAGCCCTCCATGGCGGGGGTGTCAAAATTCTGGGGGGGCGGGGTGTTGATGCCCTCGTCGCTCCGGGGAGCGGCGGCCATGTCGGCGGCGCTGTATGTAACAGGCTGGGCAGGATTGGGATAAAGTCTTGCCATAGTAGTTTGCCTCCTAAAAGCTGATGTTGCTCAGGTGTCCGCGTAGGCGTCGGTGGGATTATAGAAGCAGTGGTCCCCGATGCGGATGACGAAAACGCCTACGGCGGTAGGGAAATTGGGGCGGCACTCGGGGCTGTATGGGTTGAAGAACCACAGGGCGGTACCCAGGTTGGTAAGCCGGTGGCCCGCCATGGCCCACTCCGCGATGTCCCAGTGGATCTGCTCCAGGGACATGTTGTAGATGTTCTGGGCGTTATATTCTCCCCCTACGGTCTCCATGGCGCAGACGAACTGCCGGGGCTGGAAGACCACCTCCCGGACCGTCTTGTACCGGGCGTACTCGCCGTAGGTCACGTTGACCCGGTTCATCACGACGCTGGCCACCGCCTTCATGCCGTTTTCTCCCTCGCCGCCGGCCTCGCACTTGATGATGCGGGCCAGCAGCTCCAAGTCGGAATATGCCATTGTCTCACTCCTTTGTCCGCGGTCATTCCGGAAAGGTGGTCTCCTCCAACAGGGCGGACTGCCGCTCCCGCTCCACGGTCTGAAGGTCCACCAAACGCAGAATGGCGGCCAGCAGGACCAGAAGGGAGGCGGTCACGTTCACCTGGGCCGACCGCGCCGCTGCTGGATCCCCCTGGGTCTGGGCCTCCGCCCGGGTCCCCAGGGCCAGGCAGAGGAAAAAGCCCAGACTGCCCACCGTGATGGCGGAGCCGGCCTGCCGGATGGGGTAGACCGAGGGGACCTGGTTGGAGTCCTCCCCCTTCAGAGCCAGCTGCAGCTGGCAGCGCTGGATCAGGGCCGACCACAGAGAGAGCAGGACGGCCAGGATGATGAGCAGAAGAAAGACCAGGGAGACGTTCAGCTTCCCCAAGTCCTGCCGCAGCTGTACCTGTTCTCCCATAGGTGACCCCTCCCCGCCCGCGTCAAGTCATTCTACGCCGGAACGGGAAAAAGGGTGCGGAAAAGGAAGGGAAGAGGGACTCTTTTGGGGGATTTATCATCCTGGACTTCGGGCGATGGCAGAGACGGCGGCCGGACTGGGAGATGCGCTACCGGAAGGGACCGCCTGACAAAGTAGGATAAAAAAGGATCCGAGCCCCGGTGGAGGGCTCGGATCCTTTTACTTGCATTGGGAGGGGAAGCGTTCTGGAGGCTGCCTTACAGACCGTAGAGCACCGGGAGCTTCACGTGAGAGGGATAGTCCTTTCCGTGATAAATGGTCTGGGTGGCTTTGACCGGCTCCGGATCGGTGTAGGGGTCGATACCCGTGTTGGTGTTGGGGAAGGCCTCCATCAGCTCGCTGGAGGACACATCGATCCGGATCTTATGGCCTTTTTTGAAGACCATGCCGTAGAAATACATCTCCATTTCATACTTCTCCACCTTGCCGGGAACCAGGAGCTCGGGCTTGTCCCAGCCCTTCCGGAACTCGGCCCGGATGATGTTGAAGCTGACGTTTCGGGCCACTCCCTCTTCGTCCACATCGCTGACGCGAACGATAAAGTCGGTATCTACGGCGCTGGAGGCGGCATACAGCTCGGCATAAAGGGGGCCGGCAATGGCCACATCCTGCTCCAGCACAGGGGAGTCATAGACCAGTACGTCGCTGCGGATCTGGCGGGAGTTGCACTTGTAAGGGGAGACCAGCCCGTCGTCAAAGGCCTCGTCCTCACCGCCGCAGGGGAACTCGGGGTCATAGACATAGCTGTCCGACTTGGTGTCGGCGGGGGCCAGGACCACCCGGCCGTCGCCGTTGAAGGAGTTGGCGTGGCCGTCGCTGTCCAGATACAGGTTCACCAGCCTGGCCTCGGAGGGCATCCATGCGTCGCTGGTGCGCCACTGGTTCTCACCGTTGACATAGTAAGTGGCTTTCGGCTTCTTGTCCTCGCCGTTCTCTACCCCTTTCAGATAGTGGTCAAACCAGCGGATGATGCGGGTGTCGAAATCATAGTCCACGGCATTATTGCCGAAGGCCAGGTCCAGGCTGTCGCGCCAGGCGTTCAGCCCATGGGGCCAAGGGCCCAGGACGATACGGTGGCCGGGGACAGGGCTCTTGGAGAGGAAACGCCAGGTCTCCTGCACGCCCAAGGCGTCGCCGTCGTACCAGCCGGACAGGATGAGCATGGGGACTTTGATATTGCCGGAATGAACGGTGTTGTCGCTGTGACGCCAAAAGTCATCATAGTGATAGTGCTTTGCCCACATATCCCAGCTGCTGGAGCGGCAACCGATGATCTTTTCCGGAATGGCGGTGATGGGGCGGGTACGGACGGCCTCCAGAGGGTCGATGCTGACGCCCTGAAAAACATCCATATCCACCCGGTTGGAGACGCTTTGGGCCAGTGTCCAGCACAGTAGGGGCCAGGAACAGATGGTGCCGCCTTTGCGGACGGTGTCGTAGAAGGGGGAGCCCACGTTGACCTCGCTGACGGCGGTCTTCAAATGGGGATTGCCGGAGGTGCACGCAGAGGTGGTGGTGTAGCCCAGATAGCTGGCGCCCCACATGCCGATGTTTCCGTCCGACCACGGCTGCTGCGCGATCCAGTTAAAGAGATCGTCGGCATCCTCCCGTTCATGCTGGAAGGCCTCCAGCGTGCCGTCGGAGTCGCTGCGGCCCCGGACGTCCTGGATGACAAAGGCGTAGCCCCGGGTGACCCAATGCCAGCTCCGGTCGATGTCGCGGGCCTTTCCGTAGCAGGTGCGGATGACAATGGCGGGGACCTTCTGGCCGGGGGCGAGAGGCTCGGGAAGGAAGACCTCGGTGGCCAGCTTCACGCCGTCCTTGCAGGGGACCATAATGTTGCCCAGGGGATTGACCCCATACTCTATCTTGGAGAGAAGGGGGTCGTCAAAGCGGGGCAGGGGAGAGACGGCCTCATAGCCTGCCAGCACGGTGACCTCTGAGCAAATGCGGCCGGGATTGATAAAGCCGATGACCTGGCCGTCCACGGTAAGGATATCGATGCAGCCGTGGCTTTTGCGCTGACACCAGAGCTGGGCGGTGACTTCCTTGCCCTCCACCAGGCCGGTATAGGTGATGTGGCGGCTGTAGACGGCCCCGTTGGAGAGGGTCAGCTCATCCTGGTCCCAGGGGCAGTCCACATAGGCGGCCAGCTCCCGGTAGATCTTCTCATAGTCGATCATGGTTTCCGCAATGGCGCGGCCGGGGTCCCGGGGAAGAATGGGGGCCTCCTTCAACTGGACCCGGGTGCGGCGGTCGACGGCGCACATGACAGGGCCCTTTTCCCGGAAGCAGATGGTCCCGTTGGGCACGCCGGAAAAGTATGTGTGGAATACCTTGTCGGTCAAATAGTTCATAGATGGTTCCTCCTTTATCCCAGGGGATGGAAGCAGCGGATGGTGTGGCCGCCGCCCAGGTCGGTGATCTCAGGCACGCTGCAGTGGCAGTCCTCCTGGGCGTAGGGGCAGCGGGGGGCAAAGCGGCACTCCGGCTTGGGATCGATGGGGCTGGTCAGCTCCCCCTTCAGCAGGACCCGGGGCTTTTTCTCATCCAGACTGGGGATGGGGATGGCAGAGAGCAGAGCCTGGGTGTAGGGGTGGCGGGGGTTCCGAAACAGCTCGTCAGTGGGAGCCTTTTCCACCATCTGGCCCAGGTACATGACCAGCACCTCATTGGAGATGTGCTTGACCACCGCCAGGTCATGGGTGATGAAAAGATAGGTATAATTGTGCCGCTGCTGGAGCCGTTTGAGCAGGTTCAAGATCTGTGCCTGGATGGAAACGTCCAGGGCGGAGACCGGCTCGTCGCAGACAACGAATTCGGGGTCCAGGGCCAGGGCCCGGGCAATGCCGATGCGCTGGCGGCGTCCGCCGTCCAGCTCGTGGGGATAAGAGTTCACAAAACGCTCGGATAGGCCCACCGTCTCCATCAGTCGGTAGACCTTTTCTTCCCGCTCCTTGAGTGTGCCCACCTTGTGGATATTTAGCGGTTCGATGATGGTATCAAAGGTGGTCATTCGGGGATTGAGGGAGGAAAAGGGGTCCTGAAAGACCATCTGGATCCGCTTTTTGTACGCCATAGCCTGCTTTTTTGGGAGCCTTTGGGTGATATTCTCGCCGTCAAACCAGATCTCGCCCTCGGTGGCGTCCAGCAGCATGGACAGCAGACGGCCCAGGGTGGACTTCCCGCAGCCGGACTCGCCCACCACGCCGATGGTGCCGCCCCGGGGAACGGTAAAATCCACGCCGTCCACGGCATGGAGCTCGCCGGCGGGGACAGAAAAGGTCTTTTTCAAACCGCTGACGCGGATCAGGTCGTTACTCATATTTGGCGACCTCCTTTACCGGCAGCGCATCCTCATAGATCAGACAGCGCACAAAATGTCCCGGCTCAGTCTCGGTAAAGGCCGGCTCCTGCTGAGAGCACAGGGGACAGGCATACTTGCACCGGGGGTTGAATTTGCAGCCCTTGGGCAGGTCGGCGGGATCGGGCATTACCCCCTCGATGGGGGAGAGGAACTCCGTATCCTTGCTGATGTCGGGTAGGGAGCCGAAAAGACCGTTGGTATAGGGGTGCTGGGGGTTGCGGTAGATGTGCTCCAGACTGCCGTACTCTACGACCTCGCCGGCGTAGACGATGGCCACCTTATCGCAGACCTCGGACACGATACCTAGGTCGTGGGTGATCATGATCATAGAGGTCCCGTAGGTCTCCTTCAGGTCCTTCATCAGGCT
>CATJWI010000066.1 GCA_949744075.1 uncultured Eubacteriales bacterium
CAAGGCGGGCCTCACCAACATCGGGGTTCCCGTCCCGGTGAACGCCAAGGGCGTCATGACCGACGAGAAGTACAACGGCCAGTACTACGCCAAGGCCAACGACCTGGTGGTGGAGGATCTGGAGAAGGCGGGCTTCCTCCTGTGCAAGGAGAACATCACCCACTCCTACCCCCACTGCTGGCGGTGCAAGCACCCCATCATCTACCGGGCCACCGAGCAGTGGTTCTGCTCAGTAGACGCCATCAAGAAGGCCGCCGTGGACTCCTGCGACGGTATCCAGTGGCACCCTGCCTGGGGCAAGGATCGGATGATTTCCATGATCTCGGAGCGCAACGACTGGTGTATCTCCCGCCAGCGGGTGTGGGGCGTTCCCATCCCCATCTTCTACTGCGACGACTGCGGCGCCGACATCGTGACCCCCGAGACCATTGCCAACGTGTCCAGCCTCTTCCGGAAGCACGGCAGCAACATCTGGTTTGAGAAGGACCCCGCCGACCTCCTCCCCCAGGGCTTTGTCTGCCCCAAGTGCGGCAAGACCCACTTCACCAAGGAGACCGACATCATGGATGTCTGGTTCGACTCCGGCTCCACCTGGGCCGCCGTGGCCGACGAGCGGGAGTATCTGAAGTACCCCGCCGACCTCTACCTGGAGGGCGGCGACCAGTACCGGGGCTGGTTCCAGTCCTCCATGCTGACCTCCATCGCCTGCAACGGTGTAGCCCCCTACAAGCAGATCGTCACCCACGGCTGGACGGTGGACGGCGAGGGCAAGGTGATGCACAAATCCCTGGGCAACGCCGTCTCCCCTGACGACGTGCTCAGCCAGTACGGCGCGGATATCCTCCGGCTGTGGGTGGCCTCTGCCGAGTACACCCAGGACATGCGCATCTCCCCCGAGATCCTCAAGCAGCTGAGCCAGGCCTATCTGAAGATCCGGAACACCGCCCGGTACATGATGGGCAACCTCTCGGGCTTCGATCCCGACAAGCAGGTGGCCCACAAGGACATGCTGGACCTGGACCGCTGGGCGGTGGCCCAGCTGGGCAAGCTGGCCCGCACCTGCCGGGAGGCGTACAACAGCTACGACTTCCACATCGCCTACCGGGCCATCTATAACTTCTGCGTCGTCGAGATGTCCAACTTCTACCTGGACATTATCAAAGACCGGCTCTACTGCGGGGACGACAACCGCCGGGCCTCCGCCCAGACCGCCCTCTATACCCTGCTGGACGGCCTGACCCGGCTCATCGCCCCCATCCTGGCCTTCACCAGCGACGAGATCTGGGCCGCCATGCCCCACGCCAAGGGGGACAACGCCGAGAGCGTGCTGCTCAACGACATGCCCGATTTCGACCCCGCCCTGGCCCTCTCGGAGGCCGAGGAGGAGCGCTGGGCCAAGGTCATGGCCCTTCGGGACGACGTGAACAAGGCCCTGGAACTGGCCCGGAGCGAGCAGGGGGTCAAGAAGAACCAGGACGCCGACCTGGCCCTCACCTTCACCGCCGAGGGCTGGAAGGAGTTTGAGGCCCTCCACATGGACGAGGCCAACCTGGCCGCCATCTGCATCGTCTCGGCCGTCACCGTGGCCCAGGGCCAGGGAGAGGGCTACCAGGGCGAGGCCTTCGAGGGCCTCACCGTAAAGGTCTCCCCCGCCGCCGGGGAGAAGTGCCCCCGCTGCTGGAACCACGATAAGCACATCGGCACCGCCGGCCACCACGCCGAGCTGTGCGACCGCTGCGCCCACGTGGTGGAGGGGAAATAAGCCACAAATAAGACCGGGGCCACGCCGCAAATGCGGCGTGGCCCTTTTTTCTTTCCTTTTATCCCACTTCCAACCCGCTGCGCCGCAGCGCCTTCCATATGGCCAAGGCCAAGGGCGGCGCGGCGATGATGGCCACCGCCCCATTGAATACCGAGGCGGGGATCTTCAGCGGCAGGGTGGCCGCCGCCACGGCGGGCTCCAGTCCCTGGACCAGGAGGCCGCTGTAGAAAAAGCTCTTGGTAAAGTAGAGGATGTAGTAGACTGTACACCCCAGAACCGAGGCCACCGTGGCCCGGCGGTAGGTCAGTTCCCCCGCCCTCAGGCCCCGCTGGGCCGCCAAGCCCACCACCAGGCCCATAAGGCCCTTGTTGATAAAGGTGATCCAAAACTCGGCGGCAAACCGGGGATCGGTAAAGTCAAAGAGGGCGGAGCCCAGCCCGGCGGCCAGGCCGCCCACAGGCCCCAGGATCAGCCCCGACAGACAGCAGATGATGTTGGCCAGAGTAAAAGAGGTCTGGCCCGCAATGGCCAGGGGCATGGTGATCCGGGCAAAGTTCCCGGCGAACACCAGCGCCGCCATCATTCCCAGCAGGGCCAGCTTGTGAACGGACATGGTCTTTTTCATGGGGCATCCTTCCTTTCCTGGGTCCATTATAGCAGAAAGCTGACCCGTTAGAAAGAATCAGATTTTATGAATTTTAAGGGGTCAGATAAAAAGAGGAGAGGCCCCGGCGGGACCTCTCCCCTTTTTAATGTAAGACCCAGCGGAGCATGAGCAGCAGCCCAAAGCCGGGGATGCCCAAAAATCCCAGCACCAGCGCGTTGAAGAGGTTCACCCCCAGCCCCGCCCCCAGCAGCTGGCCCACCGGGGCAAAGAGGGCCAGGAAGCACAGCCCCGCCCCCGTGCGCCCGGCCAGGCGCAGCAGGGCCCCCACAGGCCGGCGGAGCAGCGCCAGGGCCATCACCGCCGCCAGGCTGCCCAGGACCCAGGGCAGGGCGGCGTTCGACCAGAGGGCGGCCATCAGGCCACCGGCAGGGCCGCCGGAGCGCTCTGCTCCAGGGCCTGGGGAACAGGGGGCTCCAGGGCCTTCCGGCGGCGGAGGAGGTAGGAGTACCGGGCTTGAAGGGCCTGGATCTCATAGACGTAGGACTCCACCAGCTCCCCGTCGGCGGCGGCGTTGAAGCCGGCGTAGGCCTGGGCGATGAGCACCCGGGTCTGCTCCAAAGCCTCCTCCAATTCCACCACCTCCGGGGACCGGGTCTCCCGGGGGGACCAGGGCAATTTCAGCATGTGCCACACCTTCCTTTCTGTGCAATGGGGTTTGTTCCATTGTATGGAAAGTATGGACAAATATGCCCGGGATTATGCCGGGGAGATCCGGCTCCTGTTCCCCTTATGACAGGAGCCCTGATATCAATGCTACCTTTTCCCCGTTGGTCAGGTCCCTATTTTTTACAATATCTTCGATCGCCTGAAGCCGCCCCATGGCCTCCTCTCTGAAAACCTGGTGCAGCTCCTCTCCGGTGATGCCCTCAAACTCGACGACCGTCCGCACCCTTCCCAAATATTGATGCAATTTCTGCTGTGTCCACTCCAAAAAAATCCCTCCATTTTCTCTTTGCACTTATACAAGTGCAATAATAGCACAAAATTACGCTACTATCAACTTAGATTTGCACCTGTACAGGCGCAGCGGGGAGGTGGCGGCGTGGACTATTCCTATGATCGGGAGGTTGGCCAACGGGTTCGAGCGGTCCGGGAGCGGCGGGGCCTGACCCAGGAAAAGCTTGCCGCCCGGCTCCAGACCCATGACTGCGATATTACCCGCAGCGCGCTGGCAAAGATCGAGGCGGGCCAGCGGCATATTTACCTGTTTGAGCTGCGGGTCCTACGGGAGATTTTGGATGTACCCTACGAAAATCTACTTCCCTGATGGAAAAATAGAACGCCCGGTGGTCATAAGCCACCGGGCGTTATTTGATCTCCTGTTCCAATTCGTCAAATTCGGGGGTGGAGAAAAATTCTCCCAGAGTGATCTCAAGGCCATCGCATAGTTTTTTGATGGTGACCGTCCCGGGATTTTTACTTTCGCCATTCAGAATACTTTTGATGGTGGATTGCGGAACGGCGGCTATGTTGCTCAAGCCGTTAGGCGTGATGTGCCGGGCTTCGCACAGTTGAATGATGCGGGCCGCAATGACGTCACGAGTATCCATAAGCGGCCCTCCCCCAAGTGATATATCACCATCTTAGAGGATTTGCATTTTCTACGTTAGTGATACTTCACTAATTTGAGGAAATGTGGTAAAATAGTGATATATCACTTATTGGGGGAGTAAAAATGGACAAGCATATCGAAGAACTATTTGAGGACGCCCAACCCTTTGACGAGGGAGAATTGTACCAAACTCCGGAATATGACCGCAGTATCTCTGTTAACCTGAGGCTGGAAAGGGTAATGGAAGCCACCTTTGGCTCTGAGGCCCACAAACTTCTAATGGAGTTCCTGGATTCCTACTATGAGGTCGAGCGGTTCAACTGCCTGCATTACTTTTACCAGGGCTATCTGGCGGCAAGGGCAGAAGGGGAGCAAAAAAAGGACCTGACGTAAAAACGTCAGGTCCTTTTTTGTGGCTTATCTTACTTGTAGAGCTCCACCAGCTTGAGCAGGTGCTCGTACCGGGCCTTGGCGCTCTCCTCGTTCTTGGCGAAGAGCTCCTTGGCGCGGTCGGGGAAGGAGCGGGTCAAGGCGGAGTAGCGGGCCTCGTTCATCAGGAAGTCCTGATAGCCGCCCTTGGGCTCCTTGGAGTCCAGGGTGAAGGGGCTCTTGCCGTCCTTCTTGGCGTCGGGGTTGAAGCGGAACAGGTTCCAATAGCCGCACTCCACAGCCTTCTTCATCTCGTCCTGGCAGTGGAGCATGCCGCCCTTGATGGAGTGCATCTCGCAGGGGGAGTAGCCGATGACCAGGGAGGGGCCGTGGTAAGCCTCGGCCTCACGGATGGCGGTGAGGGTCTGGTTGGGGTTGGCGCCCATGGCCACCTGGGCCACGTAGA
>CATJWI010000067.1 GCA_949744075.1 uncultured Eubacteriales bacterium
AGGTCCGCAAGGTCAGAGGCCAGACAAAACACCGCCATGACCTCGCTGGCCACGGTGATATCAAAGCCGTCCTCCCGGGGGACCCCCTGCATCCGGCCCCCCAGGCCGTCAATGACATTGCGCAGCTGCCGGTCATTCATGTCCACGCAGCGCTTCCAGGTGATGTTCTTCACGTCGATGTCCAGGGCGTTGCCCTGCTGGATGTGGTTGTCCAGCATCGCCGCCAGCAGGTTGTTAGCCGCGCCGATGGCGTGAAAGTCCCCGGTGAAGTGGAGGTTGATGTCCTCCATGGGGATGACCTGGGCATAGCCGCCGCCGGCGGCGCCCCCCTTCACCCCAAAGACGGGACCCAGAGAGGGCTCCCGCAGGGCAAGGCAGGTCTTCTTGCCCAGGCGGCTGAGGCCGTCGGCCAGGCCCACGCTGGTGGTGGTCTTGCCCTCCCCAGCGGGGGTGGGGTTGATGGCGGTGACCAGGATCAGCTTGGCCTTTCGGGGCTTGTCCTTGTAGGCGGCAGGGTCCACCTTGGCCTTGTCGTGGCCGTAGGGGATCAGGTCCTTTTCCGTCAGTCCCAGCTTGGCGGCGATCTCAGAGATGGGGCAGGCCTGGACGCTCTGGGCGATCTCAATGTCGGTTTTCACAGTCTATTTGCCTCCTTTGAGGGGGTTATGGTGTCTCTATTGTATCATTGAAGGGAAATTGATACAATAGAAAAGGTGGCCAAGGGTACGGGATTTCCCCGGGATTTTTTGGGCGAAAGCACCCGTGCGCTCCCCACCTTTTTCCCGGGGATTGCCTTTCCCCGGATTTTAAGGTACAATAGAAAAATACCAATCCACCCACAAGGAGGCGGTCTTTTGAAACGCGCCCTTTTTGGGGGTCTGGCCCTGGCCCTGCTCCTCACCGGTTGCGGCACTCAGAGCAGCGAGGCCCAGATCTTTGCCATGAACACCTTTATGACCCTCACCGTCCACAGCCCCCACGCCCGGGAGGACGTGAAGGCGGCCACCGCCCTCATCAACCAGTTGGACCGGGAGCTGTCGGTGACCCGGCCTGAGAGCGAGGTCTGGGCCTTAAACCACGCAGACGGCAACCCTGTGGAAGTCAGCTCCGACACCGCCGCGCTGCTGAAGGCCGCCCTGGAGCTGGGGGAAAAGACCTCCGGGGCCTTAGACGTGACCCTTTACCCCGTAGTCAAAGCCTGGGGCTTTACCACCGACGAGCACCAGGTCCCCGGGGAGGAGACCCTTTCCGCCCTGCTGGAGGGGGTGGACTACAGCGCCGTCTCCCTCATCGAGGGGGAGGATGGGGCTGCCGTCACCCTCCCCCAAGGCATAGAGCTGGACTTTGGGGCACTGGCCAAGGGCTATGCCGGGGAGGTCTGCGCCGACCTGCTGCGGGACTCGGGCGTTACCTCCGCCCTGCTGCGGCTGGGGGGCAACATCCAGACCATCGGGGCCCGGCCTGACGGCAAGCCCTGGATGATCGGCGTTCAGGACCCCAGCCGGCCCGATGACCCCGACGCGGTGCTGGGCTCCCTGGCCATCGTGGACCAGGCCGCCGTCACCTCGGGGGGCTATCAGCGGTATTTTGAGCAGGGAGGGGTGCGCTACTGGCACATCATTGACCCCTCCACCGGCTCCCCCGCCCGGAGCGGCCTTAGCTCGGTGACCATCGTGGCCGACAGCGGCACCCTCTGCGACGGGCTGTCCACCGCCCTGTTCGTCATGGGCCGGGAGAAGGCCCTGGACTTCTGGCGGCAGGAGGGGGGCTTCGAGGCGGTGCTGGTGGAGGACAGCGGGGAGGTTTGGATCACCGCCGGACTTTCCGAGGCCTTCACCCCTGCCGGGGAGAGCACCTACACCCTTCACATTGCGGAGGCTTGAGATGAAACAACGTTCCAACCGTTTTTGGCTGTGGCTACTGGGGGCCCTCATGGTCCTCTCCGGGGCAATCGCCTTCTGGGTCTTTACCCGGACCGCCGCCGGGACCACGGCGGTGGTCACTTTGGACGGCCGGGAGGTCTGCCGGGTGGACCTGGCTACCCTCACCGAGGGCTACACCGTCTCCTACACCGGGGAGGGGGGCATCACCAATGTGGTGGAGTTCGCCCCCGGCGGGGTCCGGGTCCGGGAGGCCGACTGCCCCGACCAGGTCTGCGTCCGCCAAGGGTGGATCAAGACGGGCGTGGCTCCCATCGTGTGCCTGCCCAACCGCCTGACCATCAAGATCACCGATGGCCAGCCCGGCCAGTTGGACGGGCTCGTGAGGTGAGGAAATGACGACGAAACGGCTTACCACCTGCGCCCTTCTCACCGCCATCGCCCTCACCATCTTCGTGGCCGAGGCCCAGATCCCCCTTCCCTTCCCCATGCCGGGGATGAAGCTGGGCCTTGCCAATGTGGTGACGGTCTATGCCATGTTTGCTCTGGGGCCCAAGGACACGTTCCTCATCCTCCTCTCCCGGATCCTTTTGGGCAGCCTCTTTGCCGGCGGGTCTACCCTCTTTTACTCCCTGGCCGGGGGGCTGTGCTGCTATCTGTCCATGGTCCTGCTCCGCAGGTTTCTTTCCCCCAAGCAGCTCTGGGTCTGCGGCGCGGTGGGGGCCATTTTTCACAACCTGGGCCAAATGGGGGCGGCCATTCTCATTGCCCGGACCCCCCAGCTCATCTATTATCTGCCCGTCCTCCTGGCCCTGGGCATCCCCGCCGGCGGCTTTACCGGCCTGGCGGCCCAACTGCTGAAGGAGCGGCTGGGGGACCGGGTCCCCTGATGTCTTTTTCAAAAATTAAGACTTTCTTTCTTGACCCAAAGGGCCTCTGGGGGCATAATAGTACTATAGGCAGATCGAAAGGAGGTCCTTTTCATGGTAGAAGATATGAAAGATAAAAAAGCCGCCGAGGAGATCGTGGAAAAGCTGAAGGAGCTGGTCCGCAAGGGAAATGTCACCAAGGTCCAGGTCATTCGCAAGGGGGAGGTCATTGTGAACTTCCCCCTGAACGTGGGCATCGTGGCCGGCGTCGCCGCCCCCCTCTGGGCGCTGGTCCTGGCCGCCCTTACCACCTTCGGCATGGACTGCCACATCGACGTGGTCAAGGACGACGGCAGTGTGATCCACCTGCTCTGAGCGCGTATAAAGAGCCGCCTCTTTTTAAGAGGCGGCTCTTTTTAAGAGGCGGCTCTTTTTTTGCTCCGCTATGCCCGGCTTGTTTTTCTTACCCCGCTCCCAGCAGGATCAGGATCAGTCCATAGACCACGCTGGCGCTGATCCCGAACACCAGCACTGGGCCGGCAATGACGAACATCTTGGCCGCTACGCCCATTACCAGGCCCTCGCTTTTGAACTCCAGGGCTGGGGACACCACAGCGTTGGCAAAGCCGGTGATGGGCACCAGAGTGCCCGCCCCGGCGTGCTTGGCGAGCTTGTCGAAAATCCCCAGCCCGGTGAGCACCGCCGAAAGCAGGATCAAGGTCACCGACACGGCGGCAGCCGCGTCGTCCTTCTCCAGACCCCAGGAGGACTGGTAAAACTCCAACAGGGCCTGGCCCAAGGTGCAGATAAGCCCGCCCATACAGAAAGCCCAGATGCTGTTTTTCCAGCAGGGCGAGGGCTTGGATCTGGAATTGACGTATTTCCCGTATTCCTGATTGGTCATGTCCATCTTTTTCGCCTCCTATTTGGCTCTATCTTGCCGCCAGGGGTGAAAAATATGCATGGCGATCCTCCCATCAAAGGTATAGCTCGTTCCCCTTTCTTTCCGAACAGGCTTTTTTGATGACTAGGGCCGCCAAGGATATCATGATCCCGTTTGCCCTGCGGGCCGATTGGGGACACTGGGTCACGCAGCGCATGCAGGAGATACATTTTCCCCTGTCCGTCTGCCTCAACTTATCTCGGCGGATGGCCTGGGCCGGGCAGTTCTCAGCGCACAGGCCACACCCGGTACAGCCCTTATCCGCCCGGGGCGCCAGGCCCACGCTCCCCGCTTTCTTATAAGGCCGATCCCCCGGCGTGGCGGGAGTTTCCGCCCTTCCGCCTGCCATCTTTTCCAGGATCCTTTTCCCAAAGGCCCCCAATTCCTCCCGGTCCTGCTGGTCAGGCCGCCCCGCCCCGTATTGGTGTATGATGGAGTGCTCCGCCACTCCTGCCACCGCCGCCATCACCCGGAAGCCCTGCTTCTCCACGCCATCCGCCAGTTCCAAGAGCGTATCTTCATAGGCCCGGTTGCCGTATACGCAGACTACCACGCACCGGGCCCCGTTCCCGCGCACTTTTCTGAGTCTCTCCATGGCAAGCTCCGGCGCCCTGCCTCCATAGGAAGGCACCGCGATCACAGCCAGATCCTCCCGCTCCAATTCTATCCCGGCGGCTTCCCATTTCCCGTCGGTCAGGTCCACCCTCCGGACCGGGTACTCCCACCCGCCGGTCAATGCGTCCACCACCCGTTGGGTCCCTCCGGTGGGGCTGAATACAATCTGGACCATGTTCATATCCCCTTCTCCTGTCACTCTTCTGAAAACATTGATTGTATCAGTCCCCCAAGGGAGCTGTCAACCGTTTTCCCTTTTTCCATGATACCGGCCGGGGAAGCCGCGCAAGCAGGTACACACAGTACATCTCTACGAAGCCGGCGGCGTTTTGGGCTCCACCTCCCGCAGCAGCTCCTCCGGCGACACCTGGAAGAGCTTTGCCAAGGCCAGCAGGTTGGAGGTACTGGGGTCCGAGGCTCCGCTCTCCCACTTGCTCACCGCCTGGCGGCTCACCCCCAGGCGCTCGGCTACGAATTCCTGGGTCATCTGGCAGTTCAGGCGCTGGGCCTTGATGGTCTCCCCCAGGCTCCGGCGCACCGCCGCCGACTCCTCCCGCACCTCCTTGCTCCGCAGGTACTTTCGCAGGGCCTTGATGAGCAGGATGAGCAAATAGATCAGCAGTCCCAAAATGGCTGCCTCTACCAGAAGGATGGGCAGCATTAAAAACAGATTTGCCATTCCGTTCACCTCCTTTCCTGCCTTAGCTTATCACAGCAAAGCGGTTGCCTCCACCAATCAGAGCGCAAAAATAGGTTGCCATCAGGGCTTTGGGACAAAAAAAGGGCGGGGCGCATCCAAACGCCCCGCTCTTTTTCTTGTTCACATCAGCTTCACGGTATAGTAGACCGCCATAATGAGCAGCCAAGCCACCGTCACCCCGTAGAGGATCATGTGGGACAGGCCGATGGCCGCCACGATCAGCACCACCAGGGTGATCACCGCCCCCAGGTAGAGAAGGGCGTAGTTGGCGTCCCTCCCGAAGAGCCGCAGCGGATTTTTTCCCTTCCGCTCCACGCTGCCCTGGTTCTCCTGGGCCTTCCGGCAGAGGACGGCCAGCGCCAGCAGGAGCACCGCCGCCACCGCCACATAGGCGTAGCAAATCACGCTGTAGCTGCCCCCCAGGCCCTTGCTGCACAGCCAGACCCCCAGGACGGCCAGAACGCTCTGGCAGGCGATGAGGAAAAACTCCCGGGGGTAGAGGTAGAAGATCAGGGCCAGCACCACCACCACGGGCACAGTGTAGCTCATCAGCTGGAGTCCGGTGCCCGAGCCAAACCAGGCGGCAAAGCAACTCACCGAGACTCCCACCGTAAACAGGCACAGGGTGCCGGGCAGGTTGGTGCCCTTGCCGCACTTTCGGGCGCTATACCACCAATAGGCTCCGGCGGCAGCGCAGAGCAGTCCCGCCACGGCGATGATCTTCACCGCGGTGCCCAGGGCCACCCGGAACTCGATCTGGCCGGCGGTATAGTGGCTCCAATAGCGCTCCAACAGCAACAGGAGGAACCATAGCACCGAGCCGCCCGCCACCCAGCACAGGATACGGTTGAGGGCGGCTTCCTCTGCCTTGGCCTTGGCCGCTTTCGCTTGCTTTGCGTTCTTGTCCATTTGTACATCTCCCGAAAAGCGCTTCCTCTTTCTGGAAGGGCATTATAATCTCTGACCATTTTACCAGATTCTCAACTTATTTGCAACAGAAAAAAAGCGGCAGGAAGGGGCCCGGCTTTCTTTGTTTCCATATCTTAAAAAATTGTAAGCGTTTTGTAGTTGTTTTTCTGCTGGGCTCCGGTATAATAGAGGAAGAAACACACATAAGAGAAAGAAGGACCCCATTATGAAGCATATCCTCCACCGGGCGGCAGCGCTTGGCCTCGCCCTTTTATTGGCCGCTTCTGCCGCCGGCTGCGGCGGCAAGCAGCCCACCGCCGAGAGCAGCGCTCCCGCCCCTGAGGCCACCCCTACGCCGGAGCCCACCCCCATGCCGGAACCTACCACGCCTCCAGTGCCCCTGGTGGCCTGGGGTCCTGACCAGGTGGTGGAGCACCTGTTTTTCCACCCGGTGATCGCCTATCCCCAGTGGGCCTTTCACGACTGCCCCTCCTCCAAGTCCCAGAAGGAGGGGCTGGACGACTGGATGGTGACGGTGGAGGAGTTCAACAAGATCCTTCAAAGCGTCTATGAAAAGGGCTATATCCTGGTGAGCATGAACGACGTTTGGTCCGAGGTCCAGGACGAAAACGGCCAGTGGCGGATGCAGCGCAACACCCTCATGATCCCCGAGGGGAAGAAGCCCCTCATCATGTCCTACGACGACACCAACTATTACGAGTATATGCTGGAGGAGGGCTTCACCTCCAAGCTGGTCATCGGGGAGGACGGCAACGTGTGGGCGGAGTGTACAGACCCCTATACCGGGGAGACCTTCCTGACCCAGGACCTGGATGCCATTACTATTTTGGACAAATTTGTGGCGGAGCATCCAGACTTTTCGCTCAACGGGGTAAAAGCCTGTTTGTCCCTCACGGGCTATCAGGGTATTTTGGGCTACCGGACCCAGAACGACATCGACATCGCCGCTGACGACCCCCGCCGCCCCGCCTTCGATGCCAACCGGGAGAGCGAGCGCCGGGCGGTGAAGCCCATCATCCAGCGGCTGAAGGAGACGGGCTGGTACTTCGGCTCCCACACCTGGGGGCACATCAACCTGGGCAGTGAGAAGGTGGACCTGGAGTGGGTCAAGCGGGACACCGTCCGCTGGGAGCAAGAAGTGGGCTCCCTGGTGGGTCCCACCACCATCCTCTTCTACCCCCACGGGGCCCGTCCCGACGGGGACGACTGGCACAAGACGGGGCCCAAGTTCCAGTATCTCCAGAGCCAGGGCTTCCGCATCTTTGCCAGCGTGGGCATCAACTCCTTCTCCTATGTGAAGCAGGACATCTCCGCCGTCATCTGCGACCGGCTCCACCCCGACGGCACCACCCTCCGGGGCGGGCCCGGAGGCAAGGCCCTGGGGTGGTACAGCCAGTTCTATGACGCCCGGGAGATCATCGACTTGAAGGTGCGCCCCGACCTGGGGGTCACCTGGTAACCAAAAGGAGGACTTTCTATGACTGACCGTGAGCTGGCCGATCTGGCCTATGGGATGCTGGAGCGCTCCTACGTCCCCTACTCCAAGTTCCCCGTGGGGGCCGCCCTTCTCTGCGCCGACGGCACGGTGTTCACCGGCTGCAACGTGGAGAACGCCGCCTATGGCTCCACCATCTGCGCTGAGCGCACCGCACTGGTGAAAGCGGTGAGCGAGGGACACCGGGACGACTTTCTCCGCCTGGCGGTGGTGGGGGACAGCGCCGACTACTGCTGGCCCTGCGGGGCCTGCCGGCAGATGCTCTATGAGTTCGCTCCGGAGCTGGAGTTGCTGGTGGGGAAGGGGGACCGGAGCTTTACCAAGTTGAAGCTGTCGGAGCTGCTGCCCTATGGGTTTGGGCCTAAGAGTTTGAATTAAGGGAAAAGCTGGGCGGCGCTGTGCGGGGGTACAGCGCCGTCTTTTTTATGCGTGACTTCTATTGTGTAGGCAATTGGGCTGTACCGCTTTGGTGTGGGCGTTGAAGGTGGCTGCGGGGTAGGTCTTGAAAGCCTATCCTTGTTAAGCTATCCCTTTTTATCCTGCCATTCCTGGCAATGGGGATAGGTAACTGTCGGCTCAGAGCATTTTTTCGATTTGGTGATTCCTTTTGCCTGCTTGCTCCTCCGCTCGCTGGTGGGGTGGAACACTAAAGAAACTTCGTTGCCTCAACTCCGCTTTTGCTTGTTCTTCTTTAGGCAGAGGTGCCTGGACTACGAACCACGTTGTACCGTTTAACTGTAGGGGCAGCAATCTGCCGCCCCTTCTCCGAAGAAAAGGGATCCCACAGTTGAAACGCCCCGGGCAGATACTATCCGCCCCTACAAGGACCGGGGGCGGTCCTGATGAGATGCGGAGGGATGCTGATGGGGGCAACGGTCTCGCGTTGCGTGTTTTCTGCTTTTTCCGTTTTTGCCTCCTTGACTTTTTCCGGAACATCTGGTATCTTATATACATACCGTCGGTATGTATATTGAAGGGAGATCCTGCTATGGCGCGGAATAAATACCCGGAGGAGACGGAGCGAAAGATATTGGATATCGCCTTTCGCCTTTTCTCCAAGAAGGGGTACGACCACACTACCATTCAGGATATCGTGGACGAGCTGGGCATGAGCAAGGGGGCGGTGTACCACCATTTCAAGAGCAAGGAGGACATTTTGGACCACCTCTATGACCGGTACTATGTGGACTCCAAAATGTTCGACGTGCTGGAGGACCCCTCCCGCTCGGGGCTGGAGAGGCTGCGGGAGCTATTGCGGCGGCAGTTGGCCGACCCGGGGAAGCTGGAGATCGACGACATCACCATCTCCTTTGAAAATAACCCTCAGCTCATCCAGCTTCTCCTCACCACCTCCGTCCGGAACGCCGCCCCCATTATCCAGCGGCTGCTGGAGGAGGGCAACGCCGACGGCTCCCTCTCCACCCCCTACCCGAAGGAGGCGGCCGAGAGCTTTATGGTGCTGCTGAACCTGTGGGCAGGCATTTTCTCCCACACCCAGGAGGAATTTATGACCAAGTTCCGCTTTTTGAAGGTCATTGCGGATGGGCTGGGCATCCCCGTCTTTGACCAGGCTCTGATGGATACCTTGGAGGCCTACTACGCCAGAGTGGCCCACAAGTTGGCCGGAACCTGAGAAACGTACTGCCATTGGAGCGCCAAAATACCGCCCCCGGGGTGGGGCGGTTTTTCTTTTTTTGATACATACCAACCGTCGGTATCTATATTTTTCTGTCAGGAGGTCATCCTATGAACCGAAAACTCTTTTCCCAGGACTTTACCCTGATGCTACTGGGGCAGATCGTATCCATTTTCGGCAACGCGGTCCTGCGCTTTGCCCTGTCCCTCTATGTGCTGGACCTGACGGGCTCCGGCGCCCTGTTCGGCGGGGTGCTGGCCGCCTCCATGGTCCCCACCATTCTCCTCTCCCCCGTCGGGGGTGTGATGGCCGACCGGGCGCCCCGGCAGAGGATCATGTATGTGCTGGACTTCCTCACCGCCCTGGCCGTCTGGAACTTTGCCCTTTTCGGTCTGGGCGGCTCCCTCCTGCCCCCAGTGGCATTGCTGCTGGGGCTGTCCGCCATCCAGGCCCTCTATCAGCCCTCGGTACTCTCCTCGGTGCCCCTGCTGGTCCCCCGGGAGGAGCTGACCCGGGGCAACGCATTGGTGGCCCAGGTGTCTGCTCTGTCCACCCTGCTAGGGCCAGTGGCGGGCGGGATGCTTTACGGCTTTGCCGGAATGCGGAGCCTGTGCCTGGTCAGCGCCGGGTGCCTGCTGGCCTCGGCGGTGATGGAGTGCTTTTTGCGCATCCCCTTCCTTCCCGCTGCGGGGAAAGGGATCAAAGCCGCTGGGACCGACCTGCGGGAAGCGGGACGGTTCCTGGCCGGGGCAGGCCTGCTCCCTCTGCTGGGGGTGGTGGCAGGACTCAACCTGTGCCTGTCCTCCCTCTATTTGGTGGGGCTTCCCTATTTCGTGAAGGTCACTCTGGGCCTGTCCAGTCAACTCTACTCCCTGGTGGAGGCGGCTATGGGGCTGGGGACTATCCTGGGCTCCGTTCTGGTGGGCGCTCTGGGGCAGCGGCTGCGATTCTCCCGGTCCTGGCAGTATCTGCTGCTGGGGTGCCTGTCTTCGGCCTTCATGGCCCCGGCGGTGGCCTTTCGGGGGTTGCCGCTGGTCTCCTGGGCCGTGCTGCTCTTTGCCTCCCTCTTTGGAATGACCGCCGCCGGAATGTTCTCCATCCTGGCCCAGAGCTACTTCCAGACGGTGACGCCCCCCGCCCTTCTGGGCAAGGTGGGCTCCTTTGTGACGGCGGTGGCCACCTGCGCCATGCCCCTGGGCCAGGGGCTCTATGGGATACTGCTGGACCGGCTGCCCCCCTGGCTGGCTCCCCTTCTGGGCTTCGTCGCCTGCCTGCCCCTGGTGGCCCTGGCCCGGCGGCAGCTAAGAGAGGAGCGCTAAGGCCGCTTTTCTTTGCTGTTTCGGTATAAAAAGCCTCCTTTGGGGTATCCTTTTTTCGGGAATCTATTTTGAGGAGGTCCTTTCGACTATGATTCTGGATAAGATCGCCTTGTTCCTAGCCATCATCGGCGGGCTGAACTGGGGCAGCATCGGCATCTTTGGCTTCGACATCGTGGCGTTTCTCTTTGGCGGAGCCAACAGCGCCCTGAGCCGGGTGGTATACACTCTGGTGGGGCTGGCCGCCGTGTGGTGTATTTCCCTGCTGTTCCGGGAGAGCGACCCGGTGGAAGAAAAGGGCTGAGAAAATGGGAAAAGGCCATCTCTCTGTTAACAGAGAGATGGCCTTTTTCTTTTTCCTTCTTCGCGGTCGACCACAAGGGTCACCCCTACGGTCAAGCGGATCCACAGCGCGGTCTTCCTTTGCTTTTTAAATGACTTGGTGGTTTTTCCACTTCCCCCGGAGGAACCGGAAGCTAAATACCCCCGCCCGGACCACCCAGTCGGCGAACATGGCCAGCCAGACCCCCAACAGGCCCAGGTCTAATCCCCAGGCGGAACCCAGCAGATAGCTGCATCCGATGCGGCAGATCCACATGGAGAGCATGGCCGTCACCATGGTGAATTTGGCGTCCCCCGCCGCCCGGAGGGCGTTGGGCAGGGTGAAGGAGGCGGGCCAGACCAGGCAGCCGAAGACGGCGTGGAGCTGCAATATCTGGACCGCCATGGCCGCCGTGGCCGGGGTCAGGTTGAACAGGGGCACCAGGTAGGGCGAACCAAAGAACAGCCCCGCCGACATGATCCAGGTGGAGACATAGGACACCAAAAGCAGCTTTTTTGCGTACCCTGTGGCCTGGTCGTGGTCCCCAGCCCCCATACACTGGCCTACCACGGTGACCATCCCAAGGCCGGTGCCCTGGCCGGGGACGCAGACCACCCCGGCGATGGAACTGGCAATGGCGTTGGCCGCCACCGCCGAGCCCTTCACCAGCAGGTCCACCCCCATGTCGAAGGAGGTGATCAGGTTCAGCACCAGCAGCTTACCGATCTGGAACATGCTGTTCTCCACCCCGGCGGGGATGCCAATGCCCAGGATCCGCTTCACCATGGTCCACCGCAACTCCGGCCGGAGCAGATGCTCGATATACACCACGTGGGTGGGCCGGACCACCATGACCCCGATGATGACCGCCGCCGCGATCCGGGACACCAGGGTGCCCACGCCCGCCCCGGCGGAGCCCATGGAAAAGCCGTAGATCAGGATGGCGTTCACCGTGATATTGATGACGTTGACGATGAGGGAGTTGACCATGGACACCTTGCTGTTGCCCATGGCCCGGAACAGGGCCGCCCCCGCATTGTAGACGGCGATGAAGGGATAGGCCGCCGCCGTCAGCAGGAAATAGATGAGGGCGGAGTCCATGATCTCCTGGGAGATCCGGCCGAAGACCAGCCGCAGGATGTGCTCCCGGAACAGCAGGGCCACCGCCATCAGGGCGGCTCCCAGCAGGAAATTGACGTAGAGCAGCTGCTTGGCCGCCGACCGGGCGTTCTCCGGCTCCTGCCGGCCCAGGTACTGGGACACCACCACCGCACCGCCGGTGGACAGGGCAGAAAAGATGTTGATGATCAAAATATTGATGTTGTCCACCAGAGACACCCCGGAGACTACCGCCTCCCCGGCGGTGGTGACCATCATGGTGTCGGCCATGCCCACCGTCATCAGCAGCAGCTGCTCCACGATCAGGGGCACCAGCAGCCGCGTCAAGGCCTGGCGGGTAAAAAGAGGCTGTGTTTTTGCCTTGGGTTCCATGGATACACCTCGTTGTTCTGTTTTTCCAAGGGCCTATTGTAGCACGGCCGGGGGCGGATGGAAAGGGGCTTTTTTCACAAAAAGAGGGCGGGAAAAAAACCCGCCCTGTACGCCTCCGCCACCATAGGCCGGCCCTCTCCGCCAGAGAGGGGGAAATTTCCTTTCCGCTCTTGCTTCCTTGCCCCATTCCTGCTATAATTGACCTGAAAAACAAAAATGCGGCAGCCCGCGGGTGTCCGACCACCCGCGGACCTGCGCAGGTGAAGCACCACCTACACAACGGCCTTATGGCCGCACCGCATGGTATATTATACGATAGCCGGGCCCTTCTTGCAAGGGTGGTTTTCGCATCGTTGCCCTGCGCTTGTGTGCATGAGAAGGTTTCTTCTTACGCTGTGTAGGACCTTTCCTGCACGGCGTTTTTGTTTTTCACCCGCCGCCTGGGGGCCGCAAGGCCCCCGGGACCGGTGCGGTGAAAAGCGGCGGAAGGACTTTTCATGCCTACGGCGCACAGCTTTCACGGAAAGGAGGTGTTGGAGATGGCACGCTACAAGGTAAGCATCACCGTATTCAAGGACCCCAAGGGAAAAACCATGGCGGGGCTCAGCTTTTTCAACTTCCTGGGGGACCTTTGCCAGGGCTTTTCCCTCATATGTGTCCTGGGCGGCATCGCCTGTCTCATGGACGGGGTCCTGGGGCCGGTCCAGCTCGTGGTCCTGGCGGCCCTGGTGGTGGCCGGCATCGTGGGCGGCTCCCTGATCCACAAGAGCGCCCGGAGAAAGGCCGAGGCGCGCTACTTAGAGGTCCTGTCCCAAATGGAAGTTCCCCAGCCCCAAGAACAAAAGTAAGGGAAGAGCCGCCCCCGGTCCGGGGGCGGCTCTTTGTCTGTGTGGCACCTTTTCGCCGTAGGGGCGAACTGTGCTCGCCCGGTGCGTTGTCTATCCATATACGCCCCGGGTGGCCAAAGGCCGCCCCTACAGGGACATACGGTTCATGAACATGAACTGCAAACCATGGGGGCCGTTTCCCGGCTTCCCCTTCGGCCCCGTTTTTCCTTTTTCCCCTTTAGCTTCTCTTCCAGGTGGTCCCTTCCTTGGTGTCGGTCAGTTCGATCCCCTGGGCCTTCAACTCATCCCGGATCCGGTCCGCCTCGGCCCAGTTCTTCTCCGCCTTGGCCTGGGCCCGCTGGGCGATGAGGGCCTCGATCTCTCCGGCCCCCTCTGCAGGGGCGGCCTGCTTCTCCTTCAGGGCTTCGGCGTGCTCCAGCAGGGACAGCCCCAGCACCTTGTCGAAACTGGTGATGAGAGAGCGCTTGGTGGCGTCGTTGGTATCGGCCTTCAGCACGTCGTAGAGGGCGGTGACCGCCAGGGAGGTGTTCAGGTCGCTGTCCAGCGCCTCCCTGAACTGGTTCTTATACCGCTCGGCCACTGCTATATCCACCATCCCGTCTCCGGAGAGGGCGGCGATCCGGGCCACCAGCTTCTCGTAGGTGGCCTTGGCGTTGTCCAGGTTCTCCCAGGAGAAGGTCAGGGCCTTGCGGTAGTGACTCTGGAGGCAGAACAGCCGGTAGATCAGGGGATCGTACCCCTTCTCCTCCAACAGGGACACCGTGAGAAACTCCCCCTTGGACTTGCTCATCTTGCCTGTGGCGGTGTTCAGGTGGTGGACATGGAACCAGTGGCCGCACCAGGGGTGGCCCAGGTAGCTCTCCGACTGGGCGATCTCGTTGGTGTGGTGGGGGAAAGCGTTGTCGACGCCGCCGCAGTGAAGGTCCAGGTACTCCCCCAGGTACTTCATGGAGATACAGGAGCACTCGATGTGCCAGCCGGGATAGCCCACGCCCCAGGGGGAGTCCCATTTCAGAGCCTGGTCCTCAAACTTGCTCTTGGTAAACCAGAGGACGAAATCGTTCTTGTTCCTCTTGTTCTCGTCCTCCTCTACCCCTTCCCGGACGCCGGTGGCCAGGTCCTCGGCGTCGTGGTCGTTGAAGACGTAATATTTGGCCAGCTTGGAGGTGTCAAAGTACACGTTGCCCCCTGCCAGGTAGGCGTAGCCTGTGTCGATCAGCTTGGTGATGACCGTGATATACTCCGGGATCATGCCGGTGGCCGGCTGGACCACGTCGGGGTAGCGGCAGTTGAGCTTGGCGAAGTCGGCAAAAAAGGCGTCGGTATAGAACTTGGCGATGTCCATCACCGTCTTGTTCTCCCGCTTGGCCCCCTTCACCATCTTGTCC
>CATJWI010000068.1 GCA_949744075.1 uncultured Eubacteriales bacterium
ACTCAGAAGGGTATGCAAAAGGCATGGCCGACCTCCAGTACCAAAATCCCGAAAATGTTTTGCCGGGTTAAAAATCAGGCTTCCCGTGAGCATTGGGGACGCGATGTTTATCTCATAGGAGGGCGTTTATGAAACTGACGGAGCTGCCCAATATCGGGCCGGTGTTGGCGGGGAACCTGGAGAAGATCGGAGTGAGGACCCCGGAGGACCTGCAAAAAATGGGGGCGGAGGGGGCCTGGCTGGCTATCCGCAGCCAGGTGGACAGCGGAGCCTGTTTTCATCAGCTCCAAGCCTTGGCAGGAGCGGCGGCAGGCGTTCCGAAGAAGGAGCTGCCGTCGGCGCGAAAAGCGGAGCTAAAGGCGTTTTTTGATTCTCACAAGTAAAGGAGTATCCCTGTGTTTGAAGTGATAAAAATGGAAGGGCGGGCCCGGCGGGGCGTTTTTACCTGCGCTCACGGTCAGGTCCAGACCCCTGTATTTATGAACGTTGGCACCCAAGGGGCTATCAAAGGCGCGGTGTCTGCCCATGACCTGGAGGAGATCGGCTGCCAGATCGAGTTGAGCAACACCTATCATCTCCATCTGCGTCCGGGGGACGATGTGGTGCGGGAGATGGGGGGGCTCCACAGGTTTATGGACTGGAGCGGCCCCATCCTCACCGACTCGGGAGGCTTTCAAGTGTTTTCCCTTGCGGGACTGCGAAAAATTAAGGAAGAGGGGGTCTATTTTTCCTCCCATATCGACGGCAAAAAGATCTTTATGGGGCCGGAGGAGTCCATGCAGATCCAGTCCCATCTGGGTAGCGACGTGGCCATGGCCTTTGATGAGTGCGTGGAGAACCCGGCGGCCTATGAGTATGCCAAGGACTCCTGTGAGCGAACGGTCCGGTGGCTGGAGCGCTGCAAGACAGAGCATGACAAGCTAAATAGCTTACCGGATACGGTGAATCCCCGGCAGATGCTGTTTGGCATCAACCAGGGGGCCACTTTCCCGGAATTGCGGGTGTGGCATATGGAGGAGATCAAAAAGATCGAGTGTGACGGCTACGCCATCGGGGGCCTTGCGGTGGGGGAGCCTACCGAGGTGATGTATGAGATCATCGATGCAGTGGAACCCCACATGCCCGTGGACAAGCCCCGCTACCTCATGGGGGTGGGGACGCCCTCCAATATCATCGAGGCGGTGACCCGGGGGGTGGACTTCTTCGACTGCGTTATGCCTGCCCGGAACGCCCGACACGGAAGGCTGTATACCTGGGAGGGCTCCATCAACATCAAGAACGAGAAATACAAGCTGGACGCCTCTCCCGTCGATCCAGAGTGCCATTGCCCGGTCTGCCGGCACTTCTCCCGGGCCTACCTGCGCCACCTATTCGTGGCAGGGGAGATGCTGGCCATGCGCCTGGCGGTGCTGCACAACCTCTATTTTTATAACCATCTGATGGAGCGGATCCGAGCGGCCCTGGACGCCGGGGAATTTGCCCAATTTCGGGCGGAATACAGCGAAAAGCTGGGAAGAAAGATTTAATTTTCCAAGAAGCCTTGCAAAATGCCTGGGTTTACGATATACTACCATATACATTCTGTTCGACATTTTTGATTTTTGGAGGGAATTACTTTGGATCCTATGACTCTCGTTATGCTGGTGGCCATGATCGCGATCTTTTATTTCATGCTCATCCGGCCGGAGAACAAGAGAAAGAAAGAGACGGAGAAGATGCGTTCTGAGTTGGCGGTGGGGGATGTGATCACCACCATTGGCGGCATCGTGGGGACCATCTGTGCCGTGAAGGAGAATGCCATCGTGATCGAGACCGGCGCCGACCGGGTCCGCATCGAGTTTTCCAAGTGGGCTGTCTCCAGCAAGGGCGCCCAGACCACCGACAGCAACAACTAAGCGCCAAAGCGAAAAAGACATACAAAACGCCCTCCCTGCGTAGGATAGAACGAAAATCCTTGTGGGGAGGGCGTTTTTATGCATAAAAGCGAAGAAGATCAAAGCATGATGGTTCTGCGATATGGAAAGGCGGTGCTGCTGGGTGGGGGGCTGGCCCTGGCCGTCAGCCTGCTGGTATTGTTGCTGGCGGCGGTGGGAATCTCCCGGGGGCTACTGAGCGGGGAGCTGCAGACCCAGCTGGCCATAGTGAGCTGTGTGGCAGGGAGCTTTTTCGGCGGCTTGACCGCAGTTCGCCGCTGCCCAGCCCGGGGACTTTTGGTGGGCCTGGCAGTGGGCGGGGTCCTGTTCCTCCTTCAGCTGACCATCGGTCTTTTGCTCTATGATACCTTGGCGCTGGAAAGCGGGGGAGTGGGGCTCCTGTTCGGCGCTCTTTGCGGCGGGGCAGCCGCCGGAATTTTGGGGAGAAACGGAAAGAAAGGGGTGGCCAAAGGGAAAAAACACCGGGCGAAAAAGAGGGGTTGACAATACGGATGGAGGTTGACAAAACGATGTTTGTCAACGGTGACATAAAAATAAAGCAGAAGATGTTGGGGTAAAAGCGAGATTTGACGCAAGATATTGTGATTTCCTTGCGGGGCAAGCTATTCTGGAACTCATAAAAAATGAGAGTCATTTCTGCGGTTTACATAATAAAATTTACATAAAATTTAGACATAATAAAATTTTTTGCAAAAAGGGGTTGCACTATTGGAAAAAGTAGATTAAAATAGAACTACCTTCCAGTGTGAACCAATAGGCATGGACTTGTCCCTGTCGGCATACAGTGTGCCGTGGGGGTGAGAAGATGCGAAGAACAATCGCCGGATTCTGGTGGTCGCCAACGACGGAGGGAAACTCCGCTCTTGTCGTGACGGCTACCTTTTTTACGCTTGGGGGCCTGCTGGGATGTCTGGCAGCCCTCCGAACGGCGGGCAGCGGCGCGGAGGCCATGGGCGCTTATTTAGAGCAGTTTTTGACTGTGGCCCAGGCGGGCGGCCTGGAACAGCCGGCCTTGCCCAGCCTTTTTTGGCGAGCTCTGCGCTGGCCTCTGGCGGCGTTTCTTTTTGGCTTCTCGGCCTTGGGCGTGCTGGGACTTCCTTTGCTGAATACCCTGCGGGGTTTTTTCCTTGCTTTTTCGATCGCGGCCTTTGGCTGTGCCTATGGGCGCGGCGGTCTGGCAGTGGCTTTTTTGCTTTTGGGGCTGCCGGGCCTTGCGGCCATTCCGGCCTTCCTGGTCTTGTCCACCCAAAGCTTTTCCGCGGCGGCCTCCTTGGCGGGCCGGGCGGGGGGGCAGGGACGGCGGGAATGGCCCTATCATCAAGACTACTTTTTTCGCTGCGGTGTGTGTGGCGTTGGAGTTTGTTTGAGCCTCCTTTTAGAGCGTTATCTGGTCCCCGTTCTGCTGACGGGGGCTGCGGGTGCGTTGATCCGATAGAGGGGCATCTTGGCAAAGGAAGAGGGTGAGAGGATGGACCAGTTGGCCGGCTACCAGAGATTCCTGGTGGAGGAGAAGCAGGCATCTGACAATACTGTCAGCTCCTATCTCCGGGACGTAACGCAATATTTCCAGTGGCTTGCCAGCGAGGGCCTCTCCGCCGAGAATGCCGCTCAGTCTGATGTGGACCGCTATACAAAATATCTATTGAGTCTGGGAAAGACGGTGTCTACCGTGACCCGGTCTTTAGCCTCCCTGAAATCCTTTTATTCCTATTTGCTGGGAGAGCACATTGTTACAGTGAACCCAGCCAAGGGACTGGCCCTGGAGAAGGTGGAGCGGAAGCTGCCCCAGATCCTGACCAGCAAGGAAGTGGAGCTGTTCCTGGAGCAGCCTGACGGAAGGGACGCCAAGGGTTGCCGGGACAAGGCCATGCTGGAGCTCCTCTATGCTACCGGGATCCGGGTCAGCGAACTGATCAACCTGAATGTGGAGCATATCAACCTGAGCGCCGGCTTCCTGCGGTGCGTGACCCGGAAAAAGGAGCGGATCATCCCCTTGTATCCCACAGCTGTCCGGGCCATGGCGGATTATATGGAGCATGTGCGGCCTCAACTGATCGAGCAGCCCGATGAGCGGGCCCTTTTCGTCAACATGAACGGTTCCCGGATGTCCCGGCAGGGCTTTTGGAAGATCATCAAGCATTACCAGGATCTGGCGGGGATCGAGAAGGACATAACGCCCCACACTCTGAGGCACTCCTTCGCTGCCCACCTGCTGGAAAATGGCGCGGACCTCCGGTCGATCCAGGAAATGCTGGGCCATGCCGATATTTCCTCCACTCAGGTGTACACCCAGGTCATCAATCAAAAATTGAAGGACGTGTACAACAAGGCCCATCCGCGTACGTGAGGGATAGAACGGACCTCCCAGGAAAAAGGGAGGCCCGTTTTCATTTTCCTGTTGAAAAATCGATCTATCTCGGATATAATAAATCCGGCACCAATTTTCAACAAAATATGGAGGTATTCCATCATGGCTCAGATCACCAAAGATACCATTATCGGCGATATCCTGGACATCGCCCCTCAGACCGCGCCTGTGTTTATGTCCATCGGCATGCACTGCCTGGGCTGCCCCGCTTCCCGGGGCGAGACTGTGGAGCAGGCCTGCATGGTCCACGGCGTGGATGTGAACGCGCTGCTGGAAGCCATCAACAAGCTGGTCCCTGCCGCGCAGTAAACAAAACCGGGAAGGAGCGGCGTGATGCCGCTCCTTTTCTCTATCCCTCAATATACTGAAAGGAGACGCGGCAATGGGAAGATCCTTTTCTCTTTCTCCCCGGCTGAAGGCTGTGGCCGATCTGGTGCCCCAGGGGGCCAGGCTGGCCGATGTTGGCACAGACCACGGACGGCTCCCGGTTTGGCTGATCCAACACGGAAAAGTGTCCCAGGCGGTGGCCTCTGATCTGAGAGCGGGGCCCCTGAGCCGGGGCAAGGCCTTAGCGGAGAGGTGGGGGATCGGAGGGAAGATCTCCTTCCGGCTCTGCGACGGCCTGGCGGACATCCAGCCTGAGGAGGCGGAGGTGGTCACTATCACCGGCATGGGGGGAGAGACCATCGCCTCTATCCTGGAGGCATCTCCCTGGACCGGAGAAGAGGGGCATTTATACATCCTCCAGGCCATGAGTGGTCAGGACGGTCTGCGGCGGTATCTGTCGGAGTGCGGCTTCGTGATCCTCCGGGAGCTGTATGTAAAGGAGGGAGATACCTTATATGTGATTCATGTGGCCCGGCCCGGCAAAACGGAGCCCCTTACCCAGGGGGAGATCTGGGTGGGGCGGCAGGCGCGGGACTGGGAAAGCCCCCTTCGGTCACTTTACTTGGATCAGGAGTGGAGGAAGCTCTGCCGAGCCGTTGAGGGTTTAAGGAAATCGCAGCGGCCGGAGGATCTGGAAAAGAGGGCCTATTTTCAGCAGGTGGCCAATGAGGTGGCCCGGATCAGGAAGGAGTGGGAGCAATGGCAAAGGTCATAGATATTTATCGGTATTTGGATACCCTGGCCCCGTTTTCTCTGCAAATGTCCTTTGATAACGCCGGCTTTCTGGTGGGACGAGAAGAGGCTGAGGTGAACCGGCTGATGGTCTCCCTGGATATCACTGAGGAGGTCATACAGGAGGCGCGGGAGGCGGAGTGTCAACTGCTTGTGACCCACCACCCCATCATTTTCCACCCGGCCCGCAGCATTACGGATACAGACCCCACGGGCCGCTGTTTGCTGGCACTGGCGGAGAACGGGATAGCGGCCATCTGTGCCCACACCAATCTGGACGCGGTGGCCGGGGGAGTCAACGACGCCTTGGCTGAGAGGCTGGGCCTTTCGGATATCCAGCAGCTCCACCAGGACGGGCTGGACCCTGCGGGCCGCCCCTATGGCATTGGACGGGTGGGGACGGTGGAGGGCTATGCCAACCTGTCCCGGTTTGCCCTTTTTGTTCGGGAGACCTTGGGGGCCTATGGTCTTCGCCTGGAGGACGCGGGGCGGCCGGTCCAGAAGGTGGCGGTGGGCGGCGGCGCCTGCGGCGATATGTTGGAGGATGTGGTGGCCCTGGGCTGCGACACCTTTGTCACCGCCGACGTGAAGTACAACGTTTTCCTGGACGCCCGGGCTATGAACATCAATCTGATCGACGCGGGACACTTTTCCACCGAGAACGTGGTCTGCCCCGTGCTGGAAAAATGGCTGAGGGAGGGCTTTCCGGAGGTGGAGGTCCTGCGGTCCCGGCGGCACAAAGAGGTATTTTCTTGTCTATAACCGTTGCAAAAGAAAAGAGAGTGTGCTAAACTATATAAGCAATTTTTCAAGAAGGGATAGATACTCTATGTCTGGACACTCCAAATGGCATAATATCCAGAAAACGAAGGGAGCGCAGGACGCCAAGCGTTCCGCCGCCTTTACCAAGATTGCCAAGGAAATGATCGTGGCGGTGAAGACCGGCGGCAGCGGCGATCCCGCCAACAACTCCCGCCTGGCTACCGTCATTGCCAAGGCTCGGGCAGCCAATATGCCCAACGACAATATCAAGCGCACTATTGAGCGCGCCCTTGGCTCGGGCAACACGGACAGCTATGAGAGCGTCACCTATGAGGGATATGGCCCTTCTGGCGTGGCCGTCATCGTGGATGCCCTCACGGACAACCGCCAGCGGACCGCCCCCGAGGTCCGTCACCTGCTGGACAAGTTCGGCAAGGGTTTGGGCGCCACCGGTTGTGTGTCCTGGTCCTTCGACCAAAAGGGCGTTATCGTCATCGAGAAGGAAGACCTGGACGAGGACACTATGATGATGGACGCCCTGGACGCCGGCGCGGACGACATGAGCGTGGAGGACGAGGTCTTTGAGATCACCACCGCCCCCGACGCATTCCCCGCAGTGGCGGCGGCTCTGGAGGCCAAGGGTTACTCTTTTGTCAGCGCCGCGGTGGAGATGGTCCCTCAGAACTACGTAAAGCTGGAGTCTGAGGAGGACATCAAGAATATGGAAAAGCTCATCGACAGCCTGGAGGACAATGACGACGTGCAGAATGTCTGGCATAACTGGGACCAGGAATAATAGGGAAAAAGAAAAGAAGAAAAGACGCCGCTGAACAAGCGGCGTCTTTCCATATGTGCAAGTAAGCCTGTAAGCCGGGTTCTGTCCTTTAAGACAGCCATCTATCTCGACGCGCCGTTGCCGGTGCGCTCCAGCCACCTCCACGGGACGGCCGGGCCGGCCATGTGTCCCTCCACGGTGTTGCTCCGGATAGAGTTTACAGCGACGGACGCTTCCACGCCGTCGGGTGAGCTCTTACCTCACCTTTCCACCTTTGCCCGCCCAATGGGCGGGTAGTCTATTTCTGTTGCCCTTTTCCTGGGGTCGCCCCCGGCGGGTGTTACCCGTTATCCTTGCCCTGCGGAGCCCGGACTTTCCTCATCCCGGGGCCTTTCGATCCCGAGACGCGGCTGCCCAGCTTGCTTGCGGAATTCATTCTATCTTATTTGCCGGGCAAAGTCAAATGATTCCTTTTGCCGGGGGGAAAGATGAGATTCTCCCGCTTGTGCAAAACGGAAAAATTTGATATAATATCATAATCTGTAAAAGAAGGAGGGGACGGCGTGGGAAATATCCTGAGAAATATGGATTGGCAGGGGCTTTTGATGCTGGCGATTTCCGCGGCGGCCTCTCTGCTGTGCATCACGGTCCATGAGCTGTCCCATGGCTATGCGGCCTACCGGCTGGGAGATCCCACGGCGAAAAATGCCGGGCGGTTGACCCTGAATCCATTAAAGCACATCGACATCATCGGCCTTGTGGTGATGCTGGTGGCCCATGTGGGGTGGGCAAAGCCGGTGCCGGTGGATATCCGGTATTTCAAAAACCCAAAGAAGGGAATGGTCCTCACGGCTTTGGCCGGACCGGCCTCCAACTTTATTTTGGCTGCGGTTATTCTGGCCCTCGGGTCGCTGGTGTTTTATTTTGGCCCGGAGAACCAGGTCACAGTCTATATTCTCCTGTTTTTGTGCTATACGGCGGTGCTCAGCGTGGGTCTGGGCCTGTTCAATCTGATCCCGATCCCGCCCCTGGACGGTTCGAAAGTCCTCTCTGTGATCCTGCCGGGTCAGATCTATTATCGGTATCTGCGTTATGAGCGCTACCTCATGCTGGTTGTGGTAGCCCTGGCCTGGCTGGGGGCCTTTTCCGGACCGCTGGACGTCTGCATCGGCGGAGTGCTGCAGGCCCTGTGTGCTCTGACCCGGTTTCCCTTTGTTTTGCTGCAATACTATTTTGGCTTTTAGGGGAGGGAGAGGACTTGGACAGCCCCATCTATCATCTGGAAAAGGTGGTTCGCGCCCGTGCCGACGATATGGAGGACTTCACCGGTCCTCTGGATCTGATCTTGAGCCTGTTGGCCAAAAATAAGATGGAGATCCAGGACATCCAAATTTCCCTGATCCTGGACCAGTATATGGCTTGGATCGAAAAGCGCCGAGCCCTGGACCTGGAGGTGGCCAGCGAGTTTATCACCATGGCCTCCCAGCTCATGTTTATCAAGACCCGGATGCTCCTGTCCATCCACGACGAGGAGGCTATGTCTGAGCTGGACCAGCTGATTGCTTCCCTGGAGGAGCATCAGCGCCACGAGAACTATGCCCGGGTCCAGGCGGTGATCCCTCAGCTTTCCGACCGCTATGCTGTCTGCCGGGATTATATCACCAAGGTGCCCGAGCATTTGCCGGTCAATAAGGTCTACCGCTACCGGCATAAGCCGGAGGACCTGCTTCACGCCATCACTTCCGCTCTGGAGCGGGTGGACAACCATTTGCCGCCTCCCATGGCTGCCTTTGAGGGTATTGTGGGCCGGGAGCCCTATCCGGTAAGCGACAAGGCGGGGGAGATCCTGGAGCGGCTGCGCCGCTTTGGGGTGACCCGGTTCCATGCTCTGTTTCACGGCAACCGGAGCCGGTCTGAGATCGTGGCCACGTTTCTGGCGGTGCTGGAGCTGTGCAAGGCCCGGCGGCTTCGCCTGGCGGGAACGGAGACTGATTGTACGGTCACCAGCATCGGCGGTGGGGACGAGGAATTTGAATTCTCTGCCGACGCTTACTGAAAGGAGGGGAACCGTCTATGGAATTGAAAGAGGTAGAGTCCGCCATTGAGGGGATCCTCTTTGCGGCGGGTGAGCCGGTGGGGGTAGAGCGGCTGTGCATGACCCTGGATATCGACCGGGCCACCGCCGACGCGGTATGCCAGCGGTTGGCCGATTATTACAGCTACGAGCGCCGGGGCCTGCGGCTGGTGCGGCTGGACAACTGCTATCAGCTTTGCTCCGCTCCGGAGTTTGCCGACTACATCCGTAAAGCCTTTGAGAGCCGGAAGCCGGCCCGGCTCAGCCAGCCTGCCCTGGAGGTGCTGGCCATCATCGCCTATTATCAGCCCACCACCAAGGCCTATGTAGACCAGATCCGGGGGGTGGACAGCTCCTACACTGTGGGGCTGCTGACGGAACGGGAGCTCATTGAGGAGTGCGGCCGTTTGGCGGTGCCGGGGCGGCCGATCCTCTACCGGACGACGCAGAATTTCCTGCGGTCCTTTGGGCTATCCAGCTTGGAGGAGCTGCCCGACCTGCCCAACGCATCGGCGGAGGATGAGCAGTTGACCCTGGACATGCAGGAGAACATTACCCGCCTTCAGGAGGCGGAAGAGCAGAAACGCTTCCAGGAGGAGAGGGTGGAGAATGGGGAGGAGCCCCCCATCACCGACGAGGAGCTGGAGGCGGCCGCCCGGGAGCTGGCAGAGCGGGAGGAAGGGCAGGAAGAAGAAACGCCTCCTGCCGTGGAGCTTGAGTTATGACCGGCATCAAAATACTGGCGGGAGTGCTTTTGGTATTGTTCCTGCTGAGTCAGATGCGGCTGGGAGGATGCGTGGAATACGGCGTGGAAGGGCTTTTTATCCGGCTGAGGATAGGGGCCTTTTGGTTTCCGGTATATCCCCTGAAAAAAAAGAAAGAAAAAAGGCCGCCCCGGAAAACAAAGCAAGCCGCCGAGCCCCAATATCCTTCCGGAGGCTCCTTTGAATTGGTAAAGAGGTGTCTTCCAATCATCGGAGAGGCGGCGGGGGAGTTGAGGCGAAAGATCCGGATCGACCGATTGGAGATCGACTTTATTGCGGCGGCCGCCGACGCCGCCGACGCGGCCCTTGCCTTTGGATACTCCAACATGGCCATGGGTATGATATGGCCCGTTTTCGAGCAAAACTTTGTGGTGAAAGAGCACCGGTTTCGGATGGCGGTAGGCTTTCAGGCGGACAGTCCTACGATCCATATCGTTGCGGCGCTGTCTATGAAGCTGGGCCAGCTCGTGAGCTTTGCGGTCCGGTATGGCTGGAAGCTGTTACGGGCCTATATGGCAGCAAAAAGCGCTCCCAAGGGGCGTATCATAACACAGAAAGAGGCGGTCTGACATGAAAGAGCATCCTTTGAACGACCTGATGAGCGCCACCATGGAGAAGATCAAGGCCATGGTGGACGTTGATACCGTGGTGGGTACGCCCATCCAGGCGGGAGAGGTCACCATCCTGCCGGTATCCCGGGCCAGCTTTGGCTTTGCCTCCGGGGGTAGCGACTTTGCAACCAAAAACCAAAAGCCGGCGGCGGAAAATTCCTTCGGCGGCGGAAGCGGCGCTGGGGTGAAGATCGACCCCATTGCTTTCCTGATCGTCCGGGGGGACAATGTGAAGCTGCTGCCGGTGATGCCGGCTCCTGGTGGGGCGGTAGACCGGGCCATCGACATGGTCCCTGAGCTGGTGGACAAGATCACGGCCTTCGTGGAAAAACAGCAGGAAAAGAAGGATAACGCAGACTTCTAAGGCGCATAATGACATTATCTCACCATAGCGAGGTAATGTCATATGAAGCGATTTCTGGCGGCCTTGGCCGTCATGACTCTTTTGTGTCCGGTGTGCCGGGCCGCAGAGGAAGTGCCTGCGATCTCTGCCGCATCCGCCATTCTGGTGGATGCGGGGAGCGGCCGGGTGCTCTATGAGAAGGACGCCCATACCCAGCGACTCATTGCGAGCACCACCAAGCTGATGACGGCCCTGGTGGCGGTGGAATCCACCCCGGACCTGGAGGCAGTATTTACCATGGAGCCCAAATACCAGGCAGAGGGCTCCTCCATGTACCTGAAGTTTGGAGAGGAGGTCACGCTACGGGACCTCCTCTATGGGTTGCTACTGGCCTCGGGAAACGATGCAGCCTTGGTCATTGCGGGGGGCTGCGCTGGAGAGGTGGAGACCTTTGTGGAGTGGATGAACCGCCGTGCCGCCGACCTGGGCATGGAGGATACCCACTTTGCCAACCCCAACGGGCTGGACGACGAAGAACATTATTCTACGGCCTACGATATGGCCCTTCTGGCCAGGGCGGTACTGGAAAACGAGGTGCTGGCGGAGATCGTTTCCACCCGCTCGGCCAGTGTGGCGGGGAGGGCGCTCACCAACCACAACAAGTTGCTCTGGCGCTATGAGGGCTGCAGCGGCATGAAGACGGGCTATACCGACGCAGCGGGCCGGACGCTGGTGTCCTGCGCCAGCCGGGGAAACCAGACCCTGATCTGCGTGACGCTGAAGGACCCGAAGGATTGGGAGGACCATGCGGCCCTTTTCGATTACGGCTTTGAAAATTGGAGCACTTATTTTCTGGCCCGGAAGGGAAAGGTGTTCCGCAGGGTCGCCGTTACTGGGAGCCTGCTGCCCCAGGTAGAGGTGGAGATGGCAGACGACCTGGTCTATCCACTGAAGGAGACGGAGCAGGTGCGGGTGCGCATCAGGCTTGCGGACCGGGTGGAGGCGCCGATCCGCAAAGGGGCCGTGGCGGGCAGCCTGACCTTTTTAGTGGGGGAGGAAACAGTGGGGGAGACATACCTGCTGTATGGGGAGGATATCCCGGAAAATAAGCCCAGGCTTACCTTGTTCCAGTGGGTGGGCCGGTTCCTGAGCGGCGGGGAAGACAGCGCTTCCCTGGCCGCTTTTTTCCTGAATGGAGGTGAGTCGCCGTGACAGAAAGGCTGCAAAAGCTCCTCTCCGCGGCGGGGGTGTGCTCCCGCCGGGCTGCAGAGGAGTACATAACGGCGGGACGTGTGAAGGTAAATGGGGCCATAGCCCAGTTGGGGGACAAGGCCGACCCGGTATCCGACCGGATAACAGTGGACGGAAAGCCTTTGCCTCAACAGGGGGCGCGGGTCTGGCTCATGCTCCATAAGCCCCGGGGCTATGTGACCACTTTGGACGATGAGAGGGGAAGAAAAACGGCGGGGGCCCTGGTAGCCGGCTGCGGCAGCCGGGTCTGGCCGGTGGGCCGGCTGGATATGGATTCGGAGGGCTTGCTCCTGTTTACCAATGACGGAGAGGGGACGAACCGGCTCCTTCACCCCAGCCATGAGGTGGAGAAGGAATATCAAGTGACAGTTCGCGGAGACCTGAACGCCGCCATTCCCCTTTTGGCGGGGCACATGGAGTTGGACGGAGTCCCCTTGGCTCCGGCGGCCATCTGCCTTCTGCGGCAGCTGCCGGGAGGAGGGGTGCTGTCGGTGACCATCCACGAGGGGAAGAACCGGCAGGTGCGGCGAATGTGCGCGCTGGCGGGACTGGAGGTCATCCGGCTGCTTCGGGTCCGGGAGGGAAGCCTGCGGCTGGGCAAGCTGAGGCCCGGGACCTGGCGGTTTTTGACACCGGAGGAGCGGAGAAAGCTACTTTTTTGAAAAATTGCAGGATGGGAGGAAGAAATCTTGCAAAAAACAGTTGCTTTTCCGGCGAATTTTGGATATCATAGAAGGACGAACGCTTCCCGAAAAAGGGAGAGAGGCGAGGAATTTCTATGAATCGAGATATTTTGGCGTCTATCAAAAATGAAATGAGCACCTTTTCCAAGGGGCAGAAGCTGATCGCAAATTACATCCTGAACTCCTATGACAAGGCCGCTTTTATGACAGCCAGCAAGCTGGGCAAAACGGTAAATGTCAGCGAATCCACCGTGGTCCGCTTTGCCGCAGAGCTGGGCTATGACGGGTACCCTGCCATGCAAAAGGCCCTGCAGGAGATGATCCGCAACAAGCTGACCGCTGTGCAGCGGATGGAGGTCTCAAACGACCGGATCGGCAACCACGACATCCTGCCCATGGTGATGCACACCGATGCGGAGAATATCCGCCAGACCCTGGAAGAGGTGGACCGGGGCGAGTTTGACCGGGCTGTTCAGGCCATTCTGTCTGCCCGGCGGATCTATGTGATGGGAGTCCGCTCTGCCTTTGCGCTGTCCAGCTTTTTGGGCTTTTATTTCAATATGATGTTTGAAAACGTGACCCTGGTCCACACCAACTCCTCCAGCGAACTGTTTGAGCAGATCCTACGGATCGGGGAGGGGGATGTGATCATCGGGATCAGTTTCCCCCGGTACTCCAAGCGGACGGTGAAGGCCATGCACTATGCCAAAGACCGGGGGGCCACCGTGATCGCCATCACGGATAGCGAGGTCTCGCCTCTGGTGGAGATCGCGGATCACGCTCTGCTGGCAAAGAGCGATATGGTCTCCTTTGTGGACTCCCTGGTGGCGCCGCTGTCTCTGGTCAATGCCCTGATCGTGGCGGTGAGCCGTCAGCGTAGCGAGGAGCTGGCTGGGACCTTTGGCAAGCTGGAGCAGATCTGGGACGAATACGAGACCTACGAAAAGACAGAGGATTGAGGAGGGCGGCAAATGCCCCGGACGGATATTGTTGTGATCGGCGGCGGCGCCGCCGGCTGCATGGCGGCCTTGGCTGCGGCGGAGCGGGGGGCAAGAGTCACCCTTTTGGAGCGGAACCCGAAACTAGGGCGGAAGCTCTATATCACTGGAAAGGGACGCTGCAATCTGACCAACCATTCTACCGTCCAGGACTGTATCGCAAATACCCCCCACAACGGCAGGTTTCTGACTAGCGCGTTGACGCAGTTTCCGCCGGAGGAGGTTATGGCCTTTTTTGAGGAGCTGGGCGTTCCGCTAAAGGTGGAACGGGGCAATCGGGTATTTCCGCGCTCTGATAAGGCGGCTGATGTGATCGACGCTCTGTTCCGGGTCCTTCACCGGGCCGGGGTGGATATCGTTGAAGAACGGGCGGCGGCCATACAAACGGAAAAGGGAGCCGTCACAGGGGTAAAAGGAGAAAAGGGACAGCAGTATCCCTGTAAAGCTGTTATCCTTGCGACGGGAGGAGTATCATATCCTGCCACCGGTTCCACCGGGGATGGATATGCCATGGCGAAGACCGTGGGACATACGATCCAAGAACCCAAAGGGTCATTGGTCCCCTTAAAAGCGGAGGGCTGCGCCCCTATGCAGGGCCTGTCCCTGCGCAATGTGGAGTTGGAGATCAAAACCGACAAAGGCAAGAGCCTCTTTCGGGAGCAAGGGGAACTCCTTTTTACCCATTTCGGTCTATCCGGGCCTTTGGTGTTGAGTGCAAGCGCTCATATGCGGGATTTTGAGCATGAGAGCTATCGGGCAGTCATAGACTTAAAGCCGGCGCTGGATGAGGAGACTTTGGATCGCCGTTTGCTGCGGGAGTTCAGCGAAGGGGCCAATAAGGATCTGCGCCATGTATTGGAGCGGTTAGAGCCGAGATCCCTGATCTTGTTTTTATTGGAGCAGGCGGAGATCGGCGGTGACACGAAGGCCAATGGAGTCACCAGGGCCCAACGCCGCCGCCTTTTGGAGACCATAAAAGGGCTGAATATCCCCATTACGGGCCCCCGCCCGGTGGAGGAGGCTATCGTCACAGCTGGCGGGGTGACGGTAAAGGAAGTGTCGCCCAAAGATATGAGCTCTAAAGTCTGTAAGGGATTATACCTTGCGGGCGAACTTTTGGATGTGGACGCATATACCGGTGGCTTCAACCTGCAGATCGCCTGGGCGACAGGCCGGGCTGCGGGATTGGGAGCCGCCAGGTTTTGTCGGGAGGAAGCGGAATGAACCATCGAAGCATTGCCATCGACGGCCCTTCTGGGGCGGGGAAGAGCACATTGGCCAAAAAGCTGGCGGCCGCCTTGGGGTTCCTTTATGTAGATACCGGGGCGATATACCGTACCCTGGGCCTTTTTGCGTTGGAGCAGGGGGCTGCGCCGGGGGAGCGGGAGGCGGTGTTGCCTTTGCTGCCGAAGGTCTCCATTCGAATGGCCTATGGGGAAGACGGATTGCAACATATGCATTTGGGGGAAGAGGACGTGACAGAGACCATCCGCCGGCCGGAGGTATCTGCGGCGGCCTCGGAAATCTCCGCGATCCCTGAGGTGCGGGCTTTTTTGCTGGAGATGCAACGGGATATGGCCCGGAAGAATGATGTGATCATGGACGGCCGGGACATTGGGACCGTGGTGCTGCCCCAGGCTGATGTAAAGATCTTTTTGACGGCCACGGCCGAAGACCGGGCAAACCGCCGGTATCTGGAATTGATAGAGCGGGGGAATGCCACTGATTACCAGACGGTCCTGGCTGACATCATAGAGCGTGACCGGCGGGATTCCAGCCGGGCTGCGGCTCCCCTGTGCCAGGCGGAAGACGCGATCCGGGTGGACACCACGGGAAAAACTCTGGAGGAGAGCTTCCAATTGCTCCTCCGGATCATTCAGGAGCGGTTTATATGAGGCTTGCCTACAGTGTGATTTATTGGATCGTCTATCCCTTTTTTAATTTGGTGCATCCCTGCCGCCCTGTGAACCGGGAAAATGTTCCCGAGGGGGCGGTGATCCTCTGCCCCAACCATACCCGGATGTCCGATCCGTTTTTTGTGGTCTTTGCCCTGGGACGCCATATCCAGCCCTGGGTCATGGCCAAGGCGGAGTTGATGCGGGTGCCTGTCATTGGCTGGCTGCTGAAGAAGGCCGGCGTTTTTGCAGTAGACCGGGGCAAGTCGGACGTGGGGGCCATCAAGCATGCTATGAAGTGCCTGAAAAATGGGGAAAAGCTGTTGATGTTTCCCGAGGGTACCCGCCATCAGAACGGAAAGATGGATGACGAGGGAAAGACGGGAGCGGCGCTGTTGTCGGTCCGCACGGGAGTGCCGCTTTTGCCCATCTATATCCCGGCGAAAAAGAAATGGTTCGGCCGGACGCCGGTGGTCTTTGGAGAACCCTATTATCCGAAAACAGAGAGCCGCCGGGGCTCCTCGGAGGAATATAAGGCCATTGCCAAGGACCTGATGGCACGGATCGCGGCATTGGAGGAGCAGGCCCAATGAGGATCACTGTGGCGAAAAATGCCGGCTTTTGCTACGGGGTCCGCCGGGCGGTGGAATTGGCCCGGAAGGCTGCCGAAAGCGGGGAGCCCTGCGTGATGCTGGGGTCGGTGATCCACAACCAAATGGTGATCGACCAGTTGAAGCGGCAGGGTGTGAGAATGGTGGAAAGGCCGGAACAGGCTCCGCAGGGGGCGGCGGTGATCCTCCGGTCCCATGGGGAGTCACAGGCGGTTTTTGACCTTTTGAAACAGAGAGGGAACCGGGTGGTGGATACCACCTGTCCCAATGTCTCCCGCATCCACAAGCTGGTGCGGGAGGCCCAGGAGGCCGGGCGGCGGGTCATTATCGTGGGGGCGGAGGGCCACCCGGAGGTGCGGGCCATCGCCGGTTGGTGCTGGGAGCCCTTGATTTTTCGGGATGGAACAATGCTGAACCAATATTTTTCCGAACACCCGGAAGAGGCCGCAAAGCCTTTCACCATGGTGTCTCAAACCACCTCCACACAACGGGTGTGGAATTTTTGCGTGGAAAATGCAAAAAAACTGTGTACAAATATCAAAATTTTTGATACAATATGTAATGCTACCTGTGCCCGGCAATCCGAGGCCCAGCGGCTGGCCGCTCAAAACGACGCCGTGGTCGTGATCGGAGGGCGGGACAGCGCCAATACGCGGCGGCTCTATGAGCTGTGCGCAGCGCTTTGCCCCGGTACCTGCTGGATCGAACGGCCGGAGGAACTGGACCCAGCCTGGTTTCAGGGGAGGGCTTGTGTGGCAATCACTGCGGGCGCATCGACACCTGCGTGGATCATAAAGGAGGTATTTGACAAAATGAGCGAAGAAAACATGGAGATCGAGGAATCCTTTGCCGAACTGCTGGAGAAATCGATCAAAACTTTGCATACGGGGGAGAAAGTCATGGGCGTTGTCACTGACATCACGCCCACCGAGATCTATGTGGACCTTGGGACCAAGCACGCCGGTTACATACCGGTGGCTGAGCTGACCGACGACCCCACTGTCAAAGTGGAGGACCTGGTCCACGTGGGCGACGAGATCGAGACCTACGTTATGCGGGTCAATGACGTTGAAGGCGTCGTTACCCTGTCCAAGAAGCGTCTGGACTCTGTGAAGAGCTGGGACGATGTGGAGCAGGCCTGCGAGGATCATACCACGGTCGAGGGTGTGGTCACCGAGGAAAACAAGGGCGGCGTTGTGGTCAGTATCAAGGGTGTGCGGGTCTTTGTGCCCGCCTCTCAGACCGGTATTCCCCGGGACAAGCCCATGACTGAACTGCTCAAGCAGAAGGTGAAGCTGCGCATCACTGAGGTCAACCGTGCCCGCCGTCGTGTGGTCGGCTCCATCCGGGCCGTGACCGCCGCAGAGCGGGCTGAGAAGGCCGCAGAGGTGTGGGGCGCCATCGAGGAGGGGAAGCACTATCACGGCGTGGTGAAGTCCCTGACCTCTTACGGCGCTTTTGTGGACATCGGCGGCGTGGACGGTATGGTCCACATCTCCGAGTTGAGCTGGAGCCGTATCAAGCATCCCTCCGAGGTGGTGAACCCCGGTGACGAGGTGGATGTGTATGTCATTTCCTTTGATCCCGAGAAGAAAAAGATCTCTCTGGGTATGAAGGACCACGACCAGGATCCCTGGGCGATGTTTACCGAGCAGTATCACGTGGACGACGTGGCCAATGTCCGCGTGGTGAAGCTGATGACCTTCGGCGCCTTTGCCGAGATCGTCCCCGGCGTGGACGGCCTGATCCACATCTCTCAGATCGCCGATCACCGGATCGACAAGCCCGGCGATGTGCTGGCTGAGGGCGATAAGGTGGACGTGAAGATCATCGATATCGACTACGACCGCAAGAAGGTGTCTCTGTCCATCCGTGCTCTGCTGGAGGCCGCTCAGCGGACCGGCGATGAGGAGGGCGAGGACGCCGTGGTGGCCAGCGCCGACGGCGAGACCACTGAGGTGGCCGCCGAGTTGGCTGACGGCGAATAAGCTAAGAAAAAACGTCAAAGAGAGCGCCATTTTCTTCGGAGAATGGTGCTCTCTTTCTTTTTTTGGCGGGGTTTATGAGGAAAAAGGTGTTTTTTGCTTGCATGAATACAAAAAAGAGGCTATAATGGTACTTGTAGGAATTGGCAATGGAGAAGGGAGTGCAAAATGTTTCAGGTTGGGGATAAAATCGTTCACCCCATGCACGGCGCAGGTGTTATCGACAGCATCACGACCAAAAAGGTCAACGGAGTGGTCCGGGATTATTACATCCTGAAGCTGCCTGTGGGTGGGATGCTGGTGATGATCCCCACGGAAAACTGCGCTGAGATCGGCGTGCGCCCCATTGTGGCGCCGGCGGAAGCGGACAAGGTCATTGACGCCCTGCCCGCCATTGAGGTGGAATCCGACTCCAACTGGAACCGGCGCTACCGGGAAAATATGCTGCGCCTGAAGAGTGGGGACCTGTTAGAGGTGGCCCGGGTGATGAAGAGTCTGATCCTCCGGGACGGAGAGAAGGGCCTGTCCACCGGGGAGCGGAAAATGCTCCACTCGGCCAAGCAGATCCTGATCTCAGAGATCGTTTTGTCCGAGAGCTCCAGCTATGAGGAAGTGGAGGGACGCATCAAGCAGGCGCTGGCGCAATAGGATAGAAACAGAAAAAGGAACCGGACCGGTTCCTTTTTTCCATCATGGGAGGAGGCGACGGAATGGGGCTGTTAGACCGTCTGCGGCGGAAAGAAAAGCGAAGCGGCGCCATGGGCTGTACCGCCATTGTGCCCGCGGCGGGACTGTCCACCCGGATGGGGGCGGACAAGCTGCTGCTCCCCTTGGGGGAGACGCCAGTGCTCTTGTGGACGCTCCGGGCTCTTGAGGGGTGTCCCTACATCACGGAGATCATTCTGGTGACCAGAGAGGACCTGATCGTTCCCCTGGGACAGCTGTGCAAGGATGCCGCCTTGGAGAAGGTATCCAAGGTGGTAGTGGGAGGAGACACCCGGACCCAGTCGGTGCTGGCGGGCCTTCGGGAGGCGGCCCCTGGGGCGGAGCTCATCGCCATCCATGACGCCGCCCGTCCGCTGGTGAGCCTTGGAGTGCTGAACGAGGTGGTGGAAGAGGCGATCCGCACCGGCGCCGCCGCCCCGGCGGTCCCGGTGAAGGATACCATTAAGCGGGCGGTGGACGGCGTGATCCTGAATACCCCGGACCGCTCGGAGCTCTATGCGGTCCAAACGCCCCAGGTGTTTGAGCATGGACTTATTTTGGGTGCCCTGGAGAAGGCGGTGGCCGACGGGGCAGAGCTTACGGATGACTGCAGCGCGGTAGAGCGCCTTGGGATGCCGGTCCATCTTACCGCCGGGTCCTATGACAACATCAAGCTGACCACCCCGGAGGATCTGACGGTGGCGGAAGCCATTCTGGAAAGGTGGGGGCTTATTTGAAGATCGGACAGGGATACGATGTGCACAAGCTGGTAGAGGGCCGCAAGCTCATCCTTGGCGGAGTGGAGGTGCCTTATGAGAAGGGGCTTTTGGGGCATTCTGACGCCGATGTGCTGACCCACGCGGTGATGGACGCTCTTCTGGGGGCCTGCGCCCTGGGGGACATTGGGCATTTGTTCCCGGACAATGACCCTGCCTATGCCGGAGCAGACAGTCTGAAGCTGTTGGAGGCGGTGGTGGAGCTGCTGGACGCCAAGGGGTACTCCATAGGTAATGTGGACGCCACCATCATTGCGCAAGCCCCGAAGCTGGCGCCCTACGAATTGGAGATGCGCCGGAACCTGGCCCAAAGGCTGAAGGTGGAGATCGACCGGGTGAGCGTAAAAGCCACGACCCAGGAGCGGCTGGGCTTTACCGGTAGGGGAGAGGGGATCGCGGCCCAGGCGGTGTGCCTGGTGAAGGGTTTTGGAGACTAAGGCCTGGAGGCGAATAAGAAAAAAGGGACCAAACGCTCCTGTGCCGCATATCATGCGGTGAGAGGAGCGTTTTTGCCTCTCCCGATGGGAGGCCATTTCTCTCAAGCTTCGGAAAGGAATGGTCATTCAATGGTTTATTATCTGATCGTCTGCCGGTCCCTCACCTATGCCCAGCGGACCGAGCTGGCGCTGGACCGGGCGGGGATCACCGCCCACATCATGCGTTCCCCAAAGGTTATCGACAGCGAGGGGTGCAGCCACTCGGTAAAGGTGTCTGAGCGGAACCTGGCACCCGCACTGGTAGTGCTGGCCCGGGCGGGCCTTAGTCCCAAGCGGGTGTTCATTATGGCCAGCGACGGAAGCTACAAGGAGGTCCTGCTGTGATGACCTATCTGGACAGCGCGGCCACGACGCTTCAAAAGCCGACAGCCGTGGCTCAGGCGGTTTTCTCCGCCATGGGCCGCATGGCCAGCCCGGGCAGAGGGGGGCACAAGCCCGCCATGCTGGCGGCCGAGACCGCCTTTGCCTGCCGGGAGGCCGCGGCGGAGCTTTTTCACCTGGAGGACCCGGAAAATGTGGTCTTTACCCTCAACGCCACCCATGCCCTGAACCTGGCCATCAAGTCGGTGGTAAAGCCTGGGGATACCGTGGTGGTGTCGGGTTACGAGCACAATGCGGTCACACGGCCCCTGGCGGCGCTGGGATGCCAGGTGAAAGTGGCCCGGGGACCCCTATTTGCTTCTCAGGCGACCCTGGCGGCCTTTGATACCCAGGTGACCCCGGAGGTCTCCTGCGTGATCTGCACCCATGTGTCTAATGTATTTGGGTTTATCCTGCCGGTGGAGGAGATCGCGGAGCTGTGCCGGCGACGGGGAGTGCCGTTTATTCTGGATGCCTCCCAGTCAGCCGGAACGCTGCCCATTCACATGGATGAGCTGGGCTGCGCCTTCGCCGGGATGCCGGGCCACAAGGGGCTTTACGGTCCCCAGGGGACCGGCCTGCTCCTCTGCAGAGCGGGACAGGAGACCGCCACCCTCCTGGAGGGGGGAACGGGGAGCCTTTCTGCAAAGCAGGAGATGCCCGATTTCCTGCCCGACCGGCTGGAGGCGGGGACCCACAATATCCCCGGCATCGCAGGGCTGCTGGAAGGGCTTCGGTTTGTGAAGCGCAAAGGGGAGGCGGAGATCCTCCGTCACGAACGGGCTTTGGTCCGCCAAACGGTGGAGGGCCTTTCTGCTGTCCCAGGGGTGACGGTCTATGCCGCCCAGGCCCCCGAAAGGCAGGGAGGCGTAGTTTCCTTCAACCTGGCCAACATGGACTGTGAAGAGGTAGGGGAGCGGCTGGGACGGATGGATATTGCCGTCCGGGCGGGCCTCCATTGCGCTCCCTATGCCCACCAAAGCGCCGGGACACTGGAGACCGGAACGGTCCGGGTCAGCTTTTCTGCATTCAACCGGTCTGCGGACGTAAAACGGCTGGTGGATGCAGTGCGGGGAATGACCCGATAAGGAGAAAGAGGACCCTGAATAAGGGCCCTTTTTCTTTTTTGCAAAAAAGGACAGGCTAAAGAGCGGAAACAAGGATAAATTCAGGAAAAATTCATCTTTCTCGCCCTTGCGCAGAGCGGAGAAATCAAGTATAATAGACTTCATAATAGCGGAGAATTGCCCTTTGCTGAAAAAAGGAAGGGGAAAGACCCGGGCCGGGAGGGAACAGGATGGATCAGATCATGGTGGTGGCGGAGCGGCTTTTGAACAATTTTGGCCTGATTTCCATTACGGATATCATCGATATCGCCATTATGGCTGTTCTTATCTACAAGCTCATCGACCTGGTCCGCTCTACCAATTCGGGTAAGGTGGCCCGGGGCATCGTGCTGCTGGTGGCGGCGTTGCTGGTTTCCGGGGTGTGTCATCTCTACACGGTAAACTGGCTGTTGAACCGGGCGCTGGAGGTTGGTTTATTGGCCCTTATCATCCTCTTTCAACCGGAACTGCGTAAGCTGTTGGAGCAGGTGGGCAGCAGCCGGATCGGGGAGGTCTTCTCCGGGCGGCAGGGGACTCCGGACGAGCTGGAAAAGGCCATCCTCCAGACTGTGGAGGCATATACCTCTCTGTCCAAGACCAAGACGGGAGCTTTGATGGTCTTTGAGCGCAAGAATATGCTCAACGAGGCTATCCGCACCGGCACCGCTTTGGATACGGTGGTAAACAGTGAGCTTTTAAAGAATATTTTCTGGAACAAGGCCCCCCTCCACGACGGGGCGGTCATTGTGCGGAATGGACGCATCGTGGGCGCGGGCTGTATGCTCCCCATGTCCGGAAACGTGAACCTTTCCCGGGAGCTGGGCATGCGGCACCGTGCGGGGATCGGAGCCAGCGAACAGACCGACGCGGTGGTGGCCATCGTCTCGGAGGAGACGGGGTCTATTTCTGTGGCGGTGGGCGGGATGCTGAAGCGGCATCTTGCTCCGGAGACGCTGGAACGGCTGCTCCGCAACGAGTTGCTGCCGGAGAAGAAGGAGGAGGAAACTCCCTTCACCAAGCTATCCGCCCTGGTTCGGGGCAAAAAGGAGGGGAAGCAGGATGGAGAGCGCAAAGAAAAATAAGGGGCTCTATATGGTCCTCTCCGTCCTCATTGCCATTGCCATGTGGATGTATGTGGGAGACGTGGCCAACCCCGACGAATCCGGTACGGTCCGAAACCTGCCCGTCACCTTTGTGGGAACCGACGTATTGGAAAGCCGGGGATTGATGATCTCCGCCGGGGCGGAGCAGACCGTGACCCTTCGGGTCAGCGGCAAACGGGATGCCCTGCGGAGCCTTTCGGCGGAGACGGTGTCTATCACGGTAGATGTGTCCTCCATCACTCAGCCGGGGCAGTATTCCAGCAATTATCAGCCTTCCTACAACCTGCCGGCCACAGTCTCCGGCAACTCTTTGGCCACTACGGACCGCTATCCCCAGTCGGTGAGCTATACCGTAGTCCGCCGGGCCTCCCGTGTGATCCCTGTCCGGGGCACGGTCACCGGCAGCCTGGCCGAGGGCTATCAGGCAGGAGAGTTCAGCTTCTCGCCGGAGAGCGTTGAGGTCCAGGGTGAGGAGTCTCTGGTGAATCAGATCGATTATCTGCTGGTGACCCTGGACCAGGAGGATATGTCCGCTACCTACAGCGGTGACCTGCCCTATACCTTTGTGAGCTTTACCGGAGATATTTTGGACGGCAGCGGTCTTGAGACCGACGTGTCTTTGGTCCGGACAGTACTGCCCATCTTCCAGCTCAAGGAAGTGGAGCTGTCGGTAAATATCCTGCCCGGCGGCGGAGCCACCGAGGACGATGTGAAATATACGATAGAGCCAGAGAAGATCATGGTCTCCGGCGCGGCCGCCGATTTGGAGCCGCTGCAAAAGATCTATCTGGGTGACATTGACCTGGCCAAGGTTCTGGGCAACGATACCCTGACCTTCACCATCCCCATGGCCGCTGAGCTGACCAATGTCAGCGGCGTCAGCGAGGCTACGGTGAAGATCAGCGTCAGCGGTCTAACCACTGCCTCTTTGGAGGTGGATAACATCCAGTTCATCAATGTGCCCGCGGGTTATGAGCCCCATAAGGTCACTGAGAAACGGCAGATCCAGATCCGGGGCTCCGAGGAGGCGGTGGCCGCTGTGACGGCTTCCCAACTTAGGATCGTGGCCGATCTGGGTAATGCGGTGGCCGCCACCGGGACCCAGACGGTCCCTGTCAAGGTCTATCTGGACGGCAGGAGCGATGTGGGCGTCGTGGGAGAATACAACATCGTGGTATCCATTACCAGGCAATAAGGAGAAATCGATCTTATGAAACAGACAGCGCAAGTGATCCGGGAAGTAAGGCCCGGCTTTGTGGAGGTGCGGGTCCGGCGGACCTCCGCCTGTGCCGCCGCCCACAATTGCGGCTCTTGTGACCATTGCAGCATGATGGAAAACGCCCCGGAGATCGTGGTGGTGGCCCAAGACCCCTGGGGCGCCGCCGTGGGGGATACTGTGACGGTAGAGAGCGCGACCTCCAGCGTGCTGGGGGCGGCGGTGCTTTTGTATATCGTGCCCTTTGTCCTCTTTTTCCTGGGGTATCTGGTGGGCGGTTCTTTGGGGCTTGCCGAGGGACCCGCCATCGGCCTTGGCGGCGTAGGCTTTGCGTTGGGGCTTTTGGCAGCCATGGCCTTGGACCGGTACCGCCGGAACCACGATCCTGTGATCTTTAAGGTCGCCTCCATTGAGGGCTGAGCGTGTTTGGCTATGTAAGGCCAAACCCGGATACCCTGCCGGAGGAAGCGAAGACGCGGTATGAGGCAGTCTATTGCGGCCTGTGCCAAACCATGGGAAAGCGCTACGGCGGCTTTTCCAGGCTGTTTCTTAATTATGACTTCGCTCTGCTGGCTATGCTGCTGGCCTCCCCGGATGAACAGGGGGAGACCGGCTGTCCCAAGTGTCCCAGACATCCCATTGAGGGAAAGACAGCCTGTGAAACGGGGCCCTGGCTGGAGAGAGCGGCGGGGGAGAGCGTGATCCTAACCTACTGGAAGCTGTGGGACACCGTTGCCGACAGCGGTTTTTTCGCCGGGCTTTCCGCCCGGTTCGCACGTTTGCTTTTAAGGCGGGGGTACCAAAAGGCCCGCCGGGCCTATCCGGACTTTGACCGTCAGGTTTCCGCCCTTTTGAAAGAATTGGACGACTTGGAGAAAGAGAACTGCTCACAGCTGGATCAAGTGGCAGACTGTTTTGCCCGGCTTTTACGGGCGGCGGCCCCTGCCATTGGGAAACAGGAGCGGGACCGGCCCCTGGAGCAGCTGCTTTACCATTTGGGCCGCTGGATCTATCTGATCGACGCTGTGGATGATCTGGAGGAGGACAGGCAATCGGGGCGCTATAGCCCGGTCCTGGCCCGGTTTCCCCAGTGGAGTGAGGAGGACAAAACCTATTTGCGGCAGCTGCTGGACCAATCTCTGAATCTGATGGGCGCGGCCTTTCAGCTTTTGGAGCGGAACGTCTGGAGCCCGACAGTGGAAAACATCGTATACAGCGGACTTCCCGGCGTAGAGACGCTGGTTTTCTCCGGCCAATGGCGGGAGCATCAAAAGAGACATAGGAGAAACGACCTATGAATGATCCGTACAGTGTTTTAGGCATCGATCCCAACGCCAGCGACGAGGAGGTCAAGCAGGCCTACCGGGAGCTGGCCCGGAAGTACCATCCGGACAACTATCAGAACAACCCTCTGGCCGACCTGGCCGAGGAGAAGATGAAGGAGATCAACCAGGCCTACGATACCATTACCCGGACCCGCGCCGGCAGCGGAGGGCAAGGGGCCTATCAGCGACAGCAGTATCAGCAGCAGGCCTATCAACAGCAAACTGCCGGCGGGGACGCTATTTATGCCCGGATCCGTCAATGCATCAATATCGGAGATATGGTCCAGGCAGAGCAGCTACTACGCTCCGCGCCCCAGGGAACGGCTGAGTGGCATTTCCTCTCGGGGCATATCGCCTTCCAGAAGGGGTGGCTGGACGAGGCCACCCAGCATTTCCGGGCCGCCTGCAACATGGAGCCGGGGAATGCGGAGTACCGGCAGGCTTTGTCGCTGATGCAACAGGGAAGCAGCGGCTACCGACCTGCGGGCTACGGCTCCGCGGGGTGCGATCCCTGCACAGCATATATGTGCTTCAGCTGCCTTACCCCGTGGGGCGGGCCCTGCTGTTGAGGAGACTTTGATGGAAAGGAAGGGGTTCAAATGGTCAGGAGCATGACCGGATATGGCCGGGCAAAGCAGGCCAGAAACGGGCGAAATATTACCGTGGAGCTTCGCAGCGTAAACAACCGCTATTTGGATTGTACTGTGAAGATGCCCCGTGCCTATATATTTGCGGAGGACGCTATCAAGACCCTGGTCCAAAAGAAAGTGGGCCGCGGGAAGGTGGATGTGTTTATCACTGTGGAATCTGCCGGCGCGGAGGAGACGGTGGTCACTGTCAACGAGCCTTTGGTCAAGCGGTATTTGGCGGCCCTTGAGCAGCTGGAGCAACTCAGCGGCGGCAAAGCCGGGACAGGCTTTGCCGTGACCGATCTGGCCCGGCTGCCCGATGTGCTCACCGTCACCAAGGCGGAGGAGGATATGGAGATGGTCTCTGCGGACCTTTGCGCGGTGGCGGAGGAGGCTCTGGACAACCACGCAGCCATGCGGGAGACCGAGGGGAAGAAGCTGGTGGAGGACGTCTCCGCCCGGGCTGAGACCATTTCCGCACTGCTCTCCAAGGTGGAGGAGCGCTCCCCAGGGATCGTGGCGGACTACCGGGCCAGGCTTACGGCAAAGCTCCAGGAGGTGCTGGGCAGCACCCAGATCGAGGAGAGCCGTATCCTTACCGAGGCGGCTATCTATGCTGATAAGGTGGCTGTGGACGAGGAGACCGTCCGCCTGCGTAGCCACCTGTCCCAGCTGCACCAAATGCTGGAGCAGGGGGGAGCCATCGGGCGGAAACTGGACTTCCTGATCCAGGAATTCAACCGGGAGGCCAACACCATCGGTTCCAAATGCAATGATATCGAGACCTCCCGTATCGTGGTGGATATCAAGGGCGAGATCGAGAAGATCCGGGAGCAGATCCAGAACATCGAGTGACGGGAGGCGGGTCGCTGTGCGGTTGGTGAATATCGGCTTTGGCAATATGATCTCCGCGGGGCGGCTCATCGCCATCGTGGGTCCTGACTCGGCTCCGGTAAAGCGGATGGTCCAGGAGGCTCGGGAGGCCGGAAACCTTATTGATGCCACCTATGGCCGCCGGACTCGGGCGGTGCTGATCATGGACAGCGACCACATCGTCCTCTCTGCCCTTCAGCCTGAGACGGTATCGGCCCGGATGGGCGGAAAAGAGACAGAAGCCAGCGAGGAGGAACTGACATGATCGCCAAAAAGCAGAGAGGACAGCTCATCGTGCTCTCCGGCCCTTCGGGGGTGGGAAAGAGCACTGTTATCGCCGAGCTGCTGAGCGAGCGGCCCGACATCTACTTTTCTGTGTCCTTCACCACCCGTCAGCCCCGGGTGGGGGAAGCGGACGGAGTCAACTACAACTTCGTCAGCAAAGAGACCTTTGAAGAGATGATCGCCCGGAACGAGTTTTTGGAGTATGCCCGGTATGTGGACAATTACTACGGGACCTCTCTGCGTCTGATCGAGGAAAAACTGGCCGCGGGGACCGATGTTCTTCTGGACATCGAGGTCCAGGGAGCGGCCAAGGTCCGGGAGAAGTGTCCTGACGCGGTTTTGATTTTCATCATGCCGCCCTCCTTTGAGGAGCTCTCCCGCCGCCTTCATGGCCGACACACCGATTCTGAGGAGGTCATCGAAGGCCGCCTGCAAAAGGCTCGGGAGGAATGGAAGGAAATTCCCAGCTATGATTTCTTAGTTGTGAATGATAAGGTATCTGAGGCCGCCGGCGAGATCATGGCCATCCTGACGGCGGAGGGATGCCGCACAAAGTACCGTATGGACCTAATGGAAGGAGTTTGATTTTTATGATGCTCGAACCCGCAATGAATAAGCTGCTGCAGCAGGTGCCCAGCCGTTATATGCTGGTAAACGTGGTGGCAAATCGCGCCCGGCAGATCGCCAGCCAGGCGGAGGACGAGGGGTATCCCCTGAGCGAGAAGCCGGTGACGCTGGCGCTGAACCAGGTGGCTGCCGGGGAGACTCAGCCCGTGGAGGAATAAGAGAGGCAAGCGTCAGGGCTGGGCCCGGGCGCTTGCTTTTTCCAGCATAAAGGGGGACGCCGGCGTGTCTGTTTTCATCGCAAAGATAGCCTTGTCGGCGGCCACTTTTGCCATCGACAAGCCATACCACTACCTGGTGCCCTGGGAGCTGCACCCGCTGCCCGCCGGCGTGCGGGTCATTGTTCCTTTTGGTCCCGGCAACCGCCAGACAGAGGGGCTGGTGCTGGCGGTGGAAGAGGCTTCGGAGCCGGAAAAACCGCTGAAATCCATTCTGGTCCAGTTGGACGAGGAGCCGGTCCTGGATGAGGAGGGGCTTCGCTTGGCCTTGTGGATCCGGGAGCGGTGGTTCTGTACCGTCTATGACGCAACCCGGGCCATGCTGCCCGCAGGGCTTTATTATGCCCTTCAGGACTGCTACAGCTTGGCCGATGGCATAGAACGTGAAGCGGCCCTGGAGACCGCCGGCAGCTCTAAGGCGGAGCGGCGGTTGGTGGAACTGGTGGCCCCTCACCGGGCCGGCCTGGAGGCGGCCTTGATCCGGGAGGCCTTTGGCACCAAGGACCCAGGGCCAGCTATTCGCTCTCTTCTGGAGAAGAAGGTCTTGACTCTGACCACCAGCGCATCCCGGGGGGTAGGCGACAAACGGGAGAAGTGGGCCGCTCTTGCTATCCCTGCGGAGGAGGCCCTGGCTCAGGTGACGCCCAAGCGGAAAACAGCCCCTCTGCGTTATTCAGTGGTGGAGTTGCTGGCAGGGATCGGGGAGAGCTCCGCCCGGGAAATCTGCTATTTTACGGGCGCGACCAGTTCCACCCTTCGGTCGCTGGAAAAGAGCGGTCTTGTGATCCTGGAGGAGCGGGAGGTCTACCGGCGGGTGGACCAGGGTACAATAAAGCCTGCGGGACCCATTGAGCTGAACAAGGAGCAAGAGAACGCTTTTCAAGGGCTGAATGACCTTGCTGCGCAAGAAAAGGCCGCGGTAGCGCTTTTGTATGGGGTTACGGGCAGTGGAAAGACCCAGGTCTACCTTCGGCTGATCCAGGAGACCCTGAAACGGGGAAAGACGGCCCTGACCTTGGTGCCGGAGATCGCGCTGACGCCCCAGCTTATGGCCATATTCACCTCCCACTTTGGTGAGGAGGTGGCGGTGCTTCACAGCTCCTTGCCCGCCGGAGAGCGGTATGACGAGTGGAAACGGGCCCGGGCGGGAAAGGCCAAGGTGGTCATCGGAACCCGGTCTGCTATTTTCGCTCCCTTAAAAAATCTGGGTCTCATCATTCTGGACGAGGAGCAGGAGGGCAGCTATAAGTCAGAAAACATGCCCCGCTATCATGCCAGGGATGTGGCCAAGTATCGGGCCAGCCGGAATGGGGCTCTGTTGGTGTTGGGGTCGGCCACCCCTTCGGTGGAGACTATGTACCACGCCAAGCAGGGAGATTATCATCTGTTTACCTTGCCCCACCGGTATAATGCTAGGGTATTGCCAAAGGTTTTTCTGGCAGACCTGAAGGAGGAGCTTCGGGCGGGGAATTTTTCTCCGCTGAGCTATCCGCTGATCCAGGCTCTGGAGGAAAATATACAGCGGGGAGAGCAGAGCATCCTCTTTCTCAACCGCCGGGGCGCAAGTCCCATGATGACCTGTGTTTCCTGCGGTCAGGTGCCTGCCTGTCCCCGATGCTCGGCTTACTTGACCTATCATTCAGCCAACCGGCGGCTCATGTGCCACCACTGCGGGCACTCCGAACCCCTGCCGGAGGTCTGCCCAGAGTGCGGCGGGGCGATGGAGGCGGTGGGGGCCGGGACCCAGCGGGTGGAGGAGGCACTGAAAGAGCGGTTTCCCGACGTGGAGGTCATGCGGATGGATGCGGATACCACCACTGCCAGCCGCTCCCATGAGAAGCTGCTGGCCCGGTTTCGGGAGGAAAAGATCCCCATTTTGGTGGGCACTCAAATGGTGGCCAAGGGCTTGGATTTTGAGAATGTGACCTTGGTAGGCGTGATCTCGGCGGACCAGGGACTATATATCGACGACTACCGGGCGGGGGAGCGGACCTTTTCCCTCATCACTCAGGTGGTAGGCCGGGCCGGCCGGGGCAGTAAGGAGGGCCGGGCGATCATCCAGACCTTTACCCCGGAAAATGACGTGATATTGGCGGCTGCCCGGCAGGATTATGACCATTTTTACGAGCAGGAGATCGGCCTGCGCCAGGTGCGGGGCTGTCCGCCCTTTGTCTCTTTACTGGTGATCCATGTTTCCGGGCCGGAAGAGGGACAAGCGCTGCGGGTGTGCGCCTTTTTACGGGATACCCTGAAGCAGTGGCTGCGCCAGCCGACCTACCAGAGCTTAGCTTGTCAGGTGTTGGGCCCGGTGCCCGCTGCCATCGTAAAGCTCAATAACCGCTACCGTTACCGGCTGACGTTGATGGCGCAGAATACAAAACCCGTGCGGGAGCTGGTGGCCCACCTGGTGCGCTGTGCACAGGCGGATAAAAAGAATCGGGGCGTGTCGGTGACAGCCGACGTGGACCCCATGAACGGATAAGGAGGACTAGACCATGGCCATTCGACAAATTCTTACAGACCGGGACCCGGCATTGCACAAGAAATGCCACCCGGTGACTCAGTTCGACGATAAACTGGCCAAGCTTATTGACGACCTGCGGGAGACCCTCATCGACGCTGGCGGCGCCGGGCTGGCAGCGCCCCAGGTGGGCATCCTGCGCCGGGTGGTCGTACTCTATGGCCCTGATGAGGAGGTCGTGGAGCTGGTAAACCCGGAACTGACAGAACAGGAGGGGGAGCAGGACGGTCTGGAGGGCTGCCTGTCCCTGCCGGGCCAGTGGGGCTACGTAAAGCGGCCCATGATGGTGCGGGTGAAGGCCCAGGACCGGAAGGGCAATTGGTTTGAGACCGGGGGCCAGGAGATGGTGGCCCGGTGCTTTTGCCATGAGATCGAGCACCTGGACGGCCACCTCTTCTCCGAGCATGTGGATCGGCTCTACAATAATGAGGAATTGGAGCGGATCATGGAGGAGGAGGGGGAGCCTCCCAAGAAGCAGAAGAGGAGGAGGTAAGCCATGCGGATCTTATTCATGGGAACACCTGCCTTCGCAGTCGCTTCCCTGGAGGCGCTACTGGCCGCGGGGCACACGGTCTGCGGCGTGTTCTGCCAGCCGGACAAGCCGGTGGGGCGCCATCAGAACAAACTCCAGCCACCTCCCGTAAAGGAATGCGCCTTGTCGCATAATATCTCCGTGTTCCAGCCGGTGAAGTTGCGGGACGGTTCGGCCCTGGCTCAAATTCAAGCCCTGGCGCCTGAGCTGATCGTGGTGGCCGCCTATGGCCGCATTCTGCCCCAGGAGATCCTGGACTGTCCGCCGAAGGGGTGCATCAATGTCCACTCCTCTCTGCTGCCCCAATACCGTGGGGCAGCCCCCATCAATTGGGCTATCCTCAACGGAGACAAGGAGACGGGGGTCACCATCATGCATATGGCAGCCGCGCTGGATGCGGGAGATATCATTGCCCAGGCTGCGACAGCGGTAGAACCGAACGAGACGGCGCCCGAGCTCACGGCCCGGCTTGCCGAATTGGGTGGGAAACTACTGATACAAGCCGTGGAGGAGATCGAGGCCGGGACGGCCTCCCGGACGCCCCAGGAGGAGAGCCAGGTCACATTGGCCCCCATGCTGGGAAAGGAGCTGTCCCCCCTGGACCTGACCAAGCCGGCCCAGGTCCTCCATGACCAGGTTCGGGGATTGCTCCCCTGGCCTGCGGCTACAGTGCAGGTGTGTGGTGTAAGGTGTAAGATCTTTACAGCTAAGGTAGAGGAGGGCTTCGGCGCTCCGGGAACTGTGTTGGAGGCCGGAAAAGCCGGGATCCTGGTAGCCTGCGGCCAGGGAGCCCTTCGAATCATGGAGCTTCAGCCGGATGGAGGCAAGCGGATGCCGGCGGCGGCCTACCTCCAGGGGCATCCCACAGAAGTGGGGAAGGCTCTTTGACAGCCCAGTCGGCCCGGGAGGTGGCCCTGAAATGCCTCCTGGCGGGAGAAAAGCAGAGCGCTTGGTCTGACGGCTATCTCCGCAATGCCTTGCGGCAGGCGGGATTGAGCGGACGGGATGCGGCGCTGTGCACCCAATTGGCCTTTGGGGTCCTCCAAAACCGCATCCTGCTGGATTGGCATATCGCCCGGCTTTCTTCTGTGCCTGTGGAAAAGCTGGAGCCGGTGGTCCGGGACTGTTTGCGGCTGGGTGTCTACCAGCTGCTCTTTTTGGACCGGGTGCCGGTCCACGCTGCGGTCAATGAATCGGTATCTTTGGCGAAAAAGAGCTCCCGGAACCCCAGGGCCGCCGGTTTGGTAAATGCGGTCCTTCGGGCCTTTGACCGGGCGCAAAAAGCGGGCTTGCCCCAGCCGGAGGAGCTGTGGATCCGGTACAGTCACCCCCAATGGCTCGTGAAGGAGTTTTTACAAATATTTTCTGAGCCCGAAGTGGCGGCCCTTTTGGAGGCGGACAATGGGCAGCCGGCGACCTGCGTTCAGATAAACACCTGCCGCACGACAACGGAGGCTGTGAAAAAAGCTCTTTTGGGAGAAGGAGTGGAGGCCGTAAGGCATCCATGGCTTCCCGATTGTTTACTTTTGGAGGGAACCGGAGATATTTCACGGCTGAAAGCCTTCCAGAACGGAGACTTTTATGTGCAGGACGCAGCGGCCCGGTTGGCGGTCATGGCGGCAGATCCCCAAGCAGGGGTGAAAGTATTGGATGCCTGCGCCGCCCCGGGCGGAAAATCCTTTGCCGCAGCAATAGCGATGGATTGTAAAGGGAATATCCTTTCCTGTGATATACATCCTCATAAGCAAAAACTGATCGTGGCTGGGGCGAAGCGGCTGGGGATCGATTGTATCAGGACCGCGGTAATGGACGGGAAACAATTTGAGCCAGACCTGGCGGAGGACTTTGACCTGGTGATTGCTGACGTGCCCTGTTCTGGGTTGGGGATCATCCGCAAAAAGCCGGATATTCGCTATAAGGACCCGGAGCAATTGAGAGGTCTTCCGGAGGTCCAGAGCGCCATTTTGGATAACGTATCCCGCTATGTGAAGCCGGGGGGGACTCTTCTTTATGCGACCTGTACGTTGCTGAAATGGGAAAATGAAGCTGTGATAGGTGCGTTTCTTGACAGGAATAATCGCTTTACATTAGAGCCTTTCCAATTGCCTGGGCCCATCGGTCGGGCAGAAAAGGGAATGTTGACACTGTGGCCCCATATTCATAACACCGATGGCTTCTTTATCGCCAAGCTCCGCCGGAAGGGGTAGGGGAGACAGAGATGGGAGGAGGTGATCTGTTTGCAGGATTTGAAATCTATGACACTGGAAGAAATGACCGACTATGTCAAGGAAATGGGAGAGCCCGCCTTTCGGGGCAAACAGGTCTTTCGCTGGCTTCACCGGGGCGCGACCTCCTTCGGGCAGATGACCGACCTTTCCAAGACCTTGCGGGAAACTTTGGAGCGGACCAGCTTCATCACAGCCCCGACAGTGGAGCGGAAACAGGTCTCCAAGTTGGACGGGACGATCAAATACCTCTGGCGGCTGGGAGACGGCAATTGCGTAGAGACCGTGTTGATGCGGTACCGGCATGGGAATACGGTGTGTATTTCGTCCCAGGTTGGCTGCCGAATGGGCTGTGCTTTTTGTGCCTCTACCATTGGTGGTAAGGTAAGGGATTTGACACCGGCGGAAATGCTGGACCAGGTCTTGTTTACCCAGCTGGATTCGGGAGAGGAGATCTCCAATATCGTCCTTATGGGGATCGGTGAGCCTCTGGATAATTTTGATACGATTTTGCGCTTTTTGACCCTGGTGAACAGTCCGGAGGGGATGAACATCGGGATGCGGCATATCTCCCTGTCCACCTGCGGCCTTACAGAGCAAATTGACAGATTGGCCCAGTATCAGTTACAATTGACGCTATCAGTTTCCCTCCATGCTCCGGACGATGAGACCCGGTCCAGGCTGATGCCGGTAAACCGGTCGGTGGGGGTGGAAAAGCTCTTTGAGACCTGCCGGCGGTATTTTGAAACCACCGGGCGGAGAATTTCCTATGAGTATGCTATGGTGGACGGAGTGAATGATTCAGATTGGCAGGCAGATCTGCTGGCAAAGCATTTAAAAGGGATGCCGGGGCATGTGAACCTGATCCCGCTGAACGAGGTGGCAGAAAGTCCCTTCAAGCCCAGCAGGCGGGTCCGGGAGTTCCAGACAAGATTAGAACGGCAGGGCGTCACCGCCACGGTCCGGCGGAAGCTGGGCGGGGACATCGACGCTTCCTGCGGACAGCTGCGGCGGAAACGGATGGAGGAAGAAAAAGAATGATACACGCATGGGGGATCACGGACAAGGGCGTGGTCCGAAGCCAGAACCAGGACTCATACTACTTAAAGCAGTTGGGAGAGGACCTGGCGGTGGCCATCGTCTGTGACGGTATGGGCGGCGCCAGGTCGGGCAACATCGCCAGCGCTCTGGCGGTGGAGGCAGCCTCCACCTATCTGGAGAGCTTGCCTTTGGATGAGCTGCTTCGTGCGCCGGGGGAGCACTTGGCCCAGGCGGCAGAGGTGGCCAACGAGGCGGTCTACCACCGGGCGGCCCAGGAGGCCGAGTGCCATGGCATGGGCACCACCATGGTGGCCGCTTTGGTCCACGGCGGAAGGGCCCATATCCTCAATATCGGCGATAGCAGGGCCTATTCCATCGGGGCGGAGGGCATTACCAAGGTGACCCGGGACCACTCGGTGGTAGAGGATCTGGTGGTTCGGGGGGAATTGACGCCGGAGGAGGCCCGGTGCCATCCCCAGAAGAACCTGATCACCCGCTGCTTGGGGGCGGAGGCAAAGGCGCGCACCGATCTCTATGAGACGGAGGCGGCGGGAGAGTTCCTGCTGCTATGTACTGATGGGCTGTCCAACACGCTTACGGATCAGGAGCTGCTCTACGAGGTCCTTCACGGCGGCGAAGCGGAGAGCTGCTGTCAGAGGATGCTGGACATTTCTCTATCACGGGGGGCGCCGGACAATGTGACGGCGGTCCTGATTCAAATGGCATAAGGGAGGGAATGGACTATGGATCAGTACATAGGAAAATTCCTGGGAAATCGATATGAGATATTGGAGCGCATCGGCACCGGTGGCATGGCAGTGGTCTATAAGGCCAAGTGCCATTGGCTCAACCGGTTTGTGGCCATTAAGATCCTGAAGGAGGACCTGGCGCAGGATGAGGAGTTCCGGCGCCGCTTCCGCGAGGAGTCCCAGGCTGTCGCAATGCTCTCGCATCCCAATATCGTGGCCGTCTATGATGTGTCCCGGTCGGAGGATTCTGCCGAGCCGGACTATATCGTCATGGAGCTCATCGAGGGTATCACCTTGAAGCAGTACATGCAAAAGCGGGGCGGGAAGCTGAACTGGAAGGAGGCCCTTCACTTTATCACGCAGATCATGAAGGGGCTCAGCCACGCCCACGGGCGGGGTATCATCCACCGGGATATCAAGCCCCACAACATTATGATCCTTCGGGACGGAAGCGTGAAGGTGGCCGATTTTGGAATCGCCAGGCTGATGTCCGCCGCCCAGAATACCATGACCCAGGAGGCCCTGGGCTCGGTCCACTATATCTCCCCAGAGCAGGCCAGGGGAAGCAGAATCGATGCCCGCAGCGATATCTATTCCGCCGGCGTAGTGCTCTATGAGATGCTGACCGGCCGCCTGCCTTATGAGGGGGACTCTCCGGTGGCGGTGGCCATCCAGCATATCAATTCCATCCCCCTGTCGCCCCGGGAGCTGGAGCCGTCCATTCCAGAGGCCATGGAGGAGATCACCATGAAAGCCATGGCCTCTGATGTGGAAAAGCGTTACCTCTCCGCCGAGGCCATGCTGACCGATCTGGAGGAGTTCCGGAGAAATCCGAACATCAGCTTTGATTATACCAGTGAGGACCTGCTGGTGGGAGAGGGGGAGGAGCCTACTCAGCCCATCGGGGCGGTGCCGCCCCCTGTGGTGCCGGTCCACACAGAGCGTTACGAGGAAAAGAAACGGGAGCGGGCTGATAAACGCAGGTCCCGCAGAGAAGAGGAGGAGGAAGAGCCGGACCTGGAGGAGGGGCTCGGCGGCGGCAAGCAGATGGCCATCATCATGGCGGCTGTGATCCTTTGCCTGGTAGGCGTCGGCATTTTCCTCTGGAGCACGATCTTCAGCGATATGATGGAAACGGGAGCCACCTATCAGGTCCCCGACGTATTGGGCTATACTATAGAAGAGGCCCGGGAGCTCCCGGGCGTGAAGGAGAACGGGTTTAAGATCGTAGAGGGCCATCATGTAAGCAGCACGGTGCCTGTTGGTCACATCGTGAGCCAGAGCCCCAACGAGGGGGACGTGGTAAAAGCCGGCGCGCAGGAGATCACAGTAGAGATCAGCGCGGGAGCCGGCGGTCTTATCATGCCTGACGTATATAACAAGGACCGGCGGGTGGCCTATGACCAGCTAACGGCTATGGGATTGACCGTGACGATCCAGGAGGAGGAGTCGGAGGATATCACCGAAAACCATGTGATCTCCCAGACGCCGGCCAAGGGCGAAACGGTGGCTGACGGGGAGGAGGTCACCATTGTGGTGAGTACCGGCCGGGCCCTGCGGGACGTGGCCATGATGCCGGTGACCAATATGTCGCTGGAGGCGGCGACTAAGATCATTACCGAAGATCTTGGTCTTCGGCTGGGAACGGTGACCCCCATGCCCAGCGAGCTGGAAGAGGGGATGGTTTGCTTCCAGAGCATCCCGCCCTATACCATGACCAAGGAAGAGACCGTTGTGGACCTGGGAATCAGCATGGGTGTAGAGACCGTGGAGCCCCCTGACGCCAGCCAGTCCGCCGGGCCGGAGCAGTCTGCAGAGCCTACCCCCGCTCAGCCCAGGACCAGCCGGAAGGATGTGACCGTGTCTCTGCCGGACGATCGGGAGACTGTCATCGTCCAGGTCACGGTGGGCGGCAGTGTGGCAGTCCCTGACCAGGTGATCGACACCCGGCTGCGCACCGCCCGGTTCACGGTGGAGGGCAGCGGCAGCCAGGAGATCGTAGTCTATGTGGACGGGGTAGAGGCCAAACGCTACACCGAGAATTTTGACGGCTGATGGAGGGGATCATTTTTAAGGCCCTCTCGGGCTTCTACTATGTGGACTGTGACGGGGAGCGCTATAGCTGCCGGGCCAGGGGAAAATTCCGCCACGAAAAGCTCTCCCCTCTGGTGGGGGACCGGGTGAATATTACGCCCCAGCCCGATCACAGCGGCACAGTAGACGCTATTCTGCCGAGAAAGAACCAGTTTCAGCGTCCTGCGGTGGCCAATATAGATCACTTGATCGTGGTGGCCTCCGGTGCTACGCCGGTCACCGATCCTTTTCTCATTGACCGGGTGGTGGCTGTGGCGGAGCGCAGAGGTTGTGAGAGTGTGATCTGCTTCAATAAGTGGGACCTGGAGCAGCCCCAGGATCTTTATGAGATCTACCGGGCCGCTGGCTTCTCCACTCTGCGGGTCAGCGCTGAGACAGGGGAGGGGCTGGAGGAATTATCGGCCCTGATTTCTGGGAAGGTGTGTGCCTTTACAGGGAATTCCGGCGTAGGGAAGTCCAGTCTTTTAAATGCCTTGGAGCCTGCCTTTGACCTGCAGGTGGGCGAGGTGAGCCAAAAGCTGGGGCGGGGCCGCCATACCACCCGCCATGTGGAGCTGTTTCGACTAAAGAACGGGGCGGTGGTGGCGGATACCCCCGGCTTTGCCTCTTTTGAGGAGGACGGCTTTGGCTGTCCACCGGAGGAGCTGCAATACGCCTTTCGGGAGTTTGCTCCCTACTTGGACGGCTGCCGCTTTGTGGATTGCTCCCACACAAAGGAGAAGGGCTGCGCCGTTCTGGAGGCCCTGGAGGCGGGGAAGATCACCCGGAGCCGCCACGACAGCTACGTCCGGCTGTACCAGCAGGCCAAGGAGATCCCGGAATGGCAGAGAAAGAGCGGTAAGGAGCGGTAAAACAAAGGGGAAAGACCGCACCACCCAGCCCTTTTGACCGTATACTGTAGTATCCCGGAAAATGGGACGCAGCAAGTGGTCGGGAGGGGGTGGAACGGATGAAGATCGTGGTCGTAAAGTCCCCAAAGGCCCTCCGGGGCCTTCTAAAGAGCCTTTTCAAGATCAAATAGGGAAAGAATGACGCCCGGCGGAAACTCCGCAGGGCGTCATTTCTTTTCCTTTGAGACATACCTGCCCCCCCTTGTACATATAGATTCACAGAAGAACGGGGCGGGATGCCCGTACAAGGAGTGAACACATATGGAATTTGAACTGGACAGGATGCAGATGAACGGCTTCGATGCCCTGTTGGACGCCACCCTGCGGAGGGAAGAGACCCTGGAAATGATCGTTCCGGATGCCTGCCCGGACATTCAGCGGATCGTGGAGACCGATGGGCGGGTGCTTCTCCGCAGCCGTGAAGCCGCCGACGGCAGAGTGGAGGTGGCGGGGACGATCCGGGCCTCGGTGCTCTATCTTCCGGACGGAGAGACAGGCCTGCGGCACTTGGAGGTCACCATCCCCTTTACCTGCTCGGCCGAGAGCCCTGAGGTGGGACCTGGCTGCACGGTGGTGGCCGCCGGAAGGCTCTGCCATGCGGACACCCGGGCGGTAAACCCCAGAAAGGTGCTGGTAAGGGCGGAGGCGGCGGTGGATGTGACCGTCTTTGGGCCAAGGGTAGAAAATATTTGCGCCCAGGTGCTGGACACTGCCGGGGAGGGGATCGAACAGCTCACCGAGACCCAGGAGGCCTATCTCACGGCCTGTGTACAGGAAAAGCCCTTTCCCTTCTCGGACGCTGTGGCCCTTTCGGCCAGTAAGCCGGCGGCGGTGGAACTGCTGAAAAGCCGAATAAGCCTGAACCGGGGAGAATCCAAGATCATTGGCAACAAACTGATATTCAAGGGCAGCGCCAATGTGACCCTGCTGTACCGGGGGGAGGACGACGGCGTCTATTCCGCCGGGGCTGAACTGCCCTTCTCTCAGATCATGGAGGTCTCCGGGGTGGCGGAGGACGCGGAGTGCGATATGGCCCTGGCCCTCACCGGGGCGGACTGTGCCTTGGACGCCCAGGAGGATGGCCGCAGCGTGTCGGTCCAGATAGAGGTGCTGGCGCAGGCTGTCATTCGGGAGGACCGGGTGCTCCAGGTTCTCAGTGACGCATACAGCACCAAGGAGCCCCTAACGGCGGAGTGGGAGACCTGCTCCATGGACAGTCGCCTGGACCGGGGGGCCCGCAGCCAGAGCTTCCGGGAGGTTTGGGAGACCCCAAATCCGGTACGGGAGATCAGCGATTGCCGTCTGGCGGTGGGCCAGGTGACCCAAAGCTGGGAGGGAGAAAAGCTGATATTGACCGCCCAGGTAGAGGTCCAGGCCCTCTATACCAACGAGGAGGGGGAGCTATTTTCCCTCCAACAGCCGGTGACGGTACCCTGTACCTTGGATCTGCCGGAGGGCTGCCGGTGCTTTTGCCAATGTGACGGGGTAGGGGATGTGTACGCCGCACCTGCCCCTGGCGGGGTGGAGGTACGCTTTGCGCTAGATTTCCGCTATTGCGCCCTATCCCGGCGACAGATCATCGCCTTAAAAGATCTGCGGCAGGGAGAGCCCAGGGACGAAAGCGGCCCTCAGCCCTCCCTGGTCCTGCGGATGCTAGAGCCGGGAGAGCGGCTCTGGGATGTGGCTAAGACCTATGGGACTACCATTGCGGACATTATCAGCGCCAACGAGCTGGAGGGAGAGGCCGCCGCCGGGGGCCGGCTTCTGCTGATCCCGCGGAGACGGTAAAGGGGGAGAGGAAATGGAAGACAACAAGCTTTATGACGACATTGCCCAGCGCACAGGGGGAGACATTTACATCGGGGTGGTGGGCCCCGTCCGGACGGGAAAATCCACGTTTATCAAACGGTTCATGGAGACCCTGGTGATCCCCAACATCGAGAATGTCTACCGCCGGGAACGGGCTCGGGATGAACTGCCCCAGAGCGGCTCTGGGAGGACCGTCATGACGGCGGAGCCCAAATTTGTGCCGGAGGAGGCCGTCCGGGTGGACCTGGACGACGGGGCCGGTTTCTCGGTGCGGCTGGTGGACTGCGTTGGGTATATGGTCCCGGGAGCGGCGGGTCAGACGGAGGATGACCAGCCCCGGATGGTGACCACCCCCTGGTTTGACCACGACATTCCCATGACCGAGGCCGCCGAGGTGGGGACCCGCAAGGTCATCGCGGAGCACTCCACCATCGGCATCGTGGTCACCACCGACGGGACGGTGACCGATATTCCCCGGGAGGATTATCTGGAGGCGGAAAACCGGGTCATCACCGAATTGAAGGAGCTGGGAAAGCCCTTTTTGGTGCTGCTGAATTCCGCCTATCCCGACTCGGACCGGGCCAGGGCCATCCAAGCGGACATCATGGACCGGTACGACGTGACCTGTATGCGCTGCAACTGTCTGGAGCTGCGGGAGGAGGATGTGACCGACATCATCCGCGGGGTCCTCTACGAGTTCCCGGTGAAGGAGCTGGACCTGTTCCTGCCCTCCTGGGTGGATGCGCTGCCCTATGGCCATCCCATCAAGAACGGCCTCTATACCGCTATCCGGGAGGGATCCGGCAGCCTGTGCCGGATCCGGGATGTGGAGGGGGCCATGGCGGCCATCGGCCAGTGCGAAAACGTTAGCAGTGCCCGGGTCACCGCCATGGACCTGGGCTTGGGACGGGCCACAGCGGCGCTGGAGCTGCCCAGAGGCCTGTTCTATGAGACCATTTCGGCCCAGTCGGGCTTCACCATTGCCGACGACGGAGACCTGATGAGTCTGCTCACCGACCTGGCCGGAGTTAAGCGGGCGTATGACAAGGTGGCACAGGCCCTGGACCAGGTGAGAGAGACGGGCTACGGGATCGTGGCCCCCGCCCCGGAAGAGCTGCGGCTGGAGGAGCCGGAGATCGTCAAACAGGGAGGCCGCTATGGAGTGCGCCTCAAAGCCTCGGCGCCCAGCATCCACATGATCCGGGCGGACATCGAGACCGAGGTATCGCCCATTGTGGGAAGTGAGAAGCAGTCTGAGGAGATGGTGAGTTACCTCCTTCAGGAATTTGAGGGGGACACCGCGAAGATCTGGGAGTCCAATATCTTCGGGAAATCCTTCCACGATCTGGTGAGCGAGGACCTGAACACCAAACTGAAGCGGATGCCGGACGACGCCCGGGATAAGCTGCGGGAGACTCTGCAGCGGGTCATCAACGAGGGCTCCGGCGGATTGATCTGCATCATCCTGTAAAACCGGAAAAAGAAGGTGAGACGGTATACCGTCTCACCTTCTTTTTTATGCTTCTGTCCCCGGCTCAAAAAGGGGAAAACGGACGGTTACCACGAATAGGTCAGCCACGGGCTCTACCTTCAGGTCCCCGCCGCAGGCCCGGGTGAAGGAGTCGGCAATGGCCAGGCCCAGGCCGCTACCGCCGTCGGTCCGGCTCTCGTCTCCCCGGACGAACCGGGCGGTAAAGTCCACCCCATCAGGCAACTCGGTTTTGGAGGTGTTTTTGACCGAGACCTCGGCATGCCCGTCCTTTATCCCCAAGGTGAGGTAGACCCGGGAGCCCTCCAGGGCGTATTTCAGCGCATTTTGGAGAAGGTTCTGAAATACCCGGTACAGCCTGTCGCCGTCGGCCACGATGGTCACAGGCTCCTCTGGCAGGACCTGGCGGAGGGTGACCGGGGCGGCCTCGATGGCCTCCGACATGTCGGCCATGGTCTGCCGCAGCAGCTTGGCCAGGTCCAGCTCCTCCAGCTTTACCGGCAGCTCTCCCGAGGCCGCCTTGCTCACCTCAAATACGTCCAGCACCATGCTCCGCAGCCGTTCCGCCTTCTGGCAGAGGATATCCACATACTCCCCGGCGGGAGGCTCCAGATTTTCCTGTTTCAAAAGCTCGGCGTAGCTGATGATGGAGGTGAGGGGGGTCTTTAGGTCGTGGGACACGTTGGTCACCAGCTCCACCTTCATCCGCTCGCTCCGGGTCTGGTCCTCCACCGCACGGGCCATACCCTGCTGGATGTTACACAGCTCCTCCATGGAACGTCTCAGGTCGCTGTCCTCCGGCAGGGGGAGGGAATCTGTCAGGCTTCCATCCTTTATGGCACTGATCTGCTTGGTAAGAGAGCCCAGATCGCCCCACAGCCTCCGCAGCCGGACGGAGTACAGGACCACGGCGATCAAAAGCAGAGACGGCAGAAGCAGAAACAGCCACACCACATCCAGGCGGAGAGTGCCGAAGGAGAGATAGTAAACCAGAAGGTTCAAGGTGACGGCGCAGAGGCTTACGGAGGTCAGCACCATCAATCCCGCCAATCGGCTCAGCCGCTTCTGGATGGGTAATTGGAGGCTCCGGGCCGTCAGCATCCCACAGATGCCATGCCGCCAGGGCTTGTCCCCATAGCGCAGGTCGTTGGTCAGCAGCCAGGAGCTCCAGAAGACCAGAAGGACCGCCCACGGCTGACCCAGGACCTCATTGAGGTAGGAGCGCAGGAACCAGGGGTACTGGTAGGCTACCGTCTCCTCCCAGATCCCCGCATAGCTCACCTCCTGCACCAGATAGCGCATCTCCTCCGTCAGGGGAAGCAGGGCCACGGCCAGGGCCCCCAGGACCAGCAGGAGCTTGACCTCAAACCAGATATGCCCTGTGAAGCGGGCGATGGCCCGGTCCGCCAGGGGCTTGTCCCGGCGCAGCAGAAGCCAGACCGCCAGCAGGCCAAGCCCGAGCCCGGCGTGCAGGGCCCCGTATACCACCAGGCTTTGCTGCCGCTCCCGCCAGTTCTTCTCCAGATAATAAAGCCGATTGCACCGCCACTGGTTGCCCTGGGAGCCATAGTTCCCCTTGATGTAGAGGACGGGCTGGTCCGCTACGGCGATGGAGACCCTTACCCCTTCCGCCTCCTCACCGGCTGGAAAGTTGCTGTACCCCGGCAGATTCCAGTGCTCTCCATCCTCCCGATAGATACCGTCCCCATAGAGATCGATGGAGGAGCCGTTCTTCGTGGCGGAGCACTCCCGGCCGTCGAAGGAGAGGAGGAAGCCGTACCCCTGGGTGGGATACTGGGAGATGTCCTCCGTATTGCTGTAAAGGACTTTTCCATCCTTAGAGATGGAGTACAGGAGGTTCAGGTCCTCCCGAATGACCTTGTTCCAGGCCTCCGCCTCCTTTTTCCACCGCTCCCGGTCGTTCTCAGAGGGCTGGTAGTCACTGACGGGATAGCCGTCAAAATACCATACCCCGCCCTCCTGCACCATAGCAGTAGCCTCCGCCTCCACCAAAATAGCGTCCTCGGTATAGACGTCATAATAGTCGGAATAGTTCCCGTTCAGCGGCCCTCCGGCCCCCATGGCGATAAATCGGCCCATCATCTCGGAGAGATAGGAGCGGAAGGCTTCCGTCTCCTGAAAGTCGGACTGAAGGGCGCTTTTCAGCCGGTCCCGTCCGCTTTCACTGAGGAGGTTCCCCGCGATGGGCACCAGGGAGGTCAACAGCAGGCTCACCCCCAGGGCGAAGCCGGCAAAGCCGCAGACAGCCCTACCTTTTTTCCATTTTGTATCCAATGCCCCACACCACCTTTAGATATTCTGGTTCCTTGGGATCGAGCTCGATCTTCTCCCGGATGCGGCGGATGTGGACCATCACCGTATTCTCGGGGGCGTAGGCGGTATCCTGATTCCAGACCCGGCTGTATATCTCCTCGGCGGGGAAGATACGCCCCAGATTCCGCATGAGCAGGTCCACGATCCTGGTCTCCGTGGCGGTGAGCTTCACCGGCTCCCCGTCGGCCCGCAGGACCCGGCTCTCTGGGTCGTAGCTGAGCCGTCCCGTTACAAGCTGGGTATTCTGGGCGGCGTTCACGTCCCCCAGCCGGGTATAACGCCGCAGATGGCTCTTCACCCGGGCCACCAGCTCCTGGGGGTGGAAGGGCTTGGACACATAGTCGTCCGCGCCCATGCTGAGACCCAGCACCTTGTCGCTGTCCTCACTTTTGGCCGAAAGGACCAGGATGGGAAGATTCCTCCGCTCCCGGATCCGCAACACGGCGGAGAGGCCGTCCAGCTTGGGCATCATCACATCCATGATGATGAGCCGCAGCGCAGGGTCCAGGGCCTTGTCCAGGGCCTCCATGCCGTCGTAGGCCCGGAGGACGTGATAGCCCTCGGCCTCCAGCAAAAGGGCGATGGCTCCGACGATCTCTCTGTCGTCATCTACCACCAAAATCGTTTCGCTCATACAGAACCTCCTTCGGAACAAGTCCATCATAGCAGGGATTTCTGACAAAACAGCAGACAAAACTCTTACAGATTTCTTACAGTTCCGTTTGGGCGTAGCGGTCAAGGGCCTGCCGGTCAATCAGCTTTACCGCCCCATAGCTTCGCTCCAGCCAACCCTTGGCGGCAAACTGGGAGAGGATACGGCTTACCGTCACCCGGCTGACGCCGACGGCGTAGCCCAGCTCTTCGTGGGTATAGCTCACCACCCCGTCCGGCTCCGCGTGGCGGACCAGGGCGGAGGCCAGGCGCTTGTCCGCCGGACGGAAGGAGATGCTGTCCACGTGGTCGGAGAGAAGATGGACGGTCCTGGCTAGGTACCGGAGCATTGGGTAGGCCAATTCCGGGTGAGATTGGAAGACCTGGTCCAACCGGGGCCTGTCCACCGCTACGATTCGGCAGGGAGTCAGGGCCACGGCAGAGGATACACGGGGACATTCGTCAAAAAAAGAGGCTTCTCCCATCAAATCTCCGGCCCTGTGAAGGGTCAATACCAGCTCAGAGCCGCCGGGGGAACTGATATAGCTCCGGGCGATACCCTCCAACAGGTAATAGAATTCATTGGCCTCGGTACCCTGCAAGTAGATCATCTGCCCAGGGGCGTACTGCTTGCCCTGCCGCCCTTGAGCCAGAGGAGCCCAACGATCCATGAAAAAACCTCCCTTCGGCTATTGAATTAATTGTATCACGCTTTACATTCTTTTGCAAAAAAAGATGGCATACTGTTTCCACAAAAGCAAACGTAAGGAGGAGACGCCAAAATGGGAATGACGATGACCCAAAAGATCTTAGCCAAGCATGCAGGCCTGGACGAGGTAAAGGCCGGACAGTTGATCGAGGCCAAGCTTGACCTGGTGCTGGGCAACGATATCACCACCCCGGTGGCCATTACGGAGTTTGAGAAGGCGGGGTTGACCCAAGTATTTGACAAGGACAAGATCGCCATTGTCCTGGACCACTCCACCCCCTGTAAGGATATCAAATCCGCTCAGCTCTGCGCCCAGTCCAGGGAGTTTGCCCACAAGTATGGGATCACCCATTTCTACGATGTGGGCCAGGTGGGCATTGAGCACGCTCTTCTGCCGGAAAAGGGGCTCACCGCTCCTGGAGAGGTCATTATCGGGGCGGACTCCCACACCTGTACATACGGGGCGCTGGGGGCCTTCTCCACCGGCGTGGGCAGCACGGATATGGCGGCAGGCATGGTGACCGGCAAGGCCTGGTTCAAGGTGCCGTCAGCGATCCGCTTTGAGCTGGTGGGAAAGCCGAAGGAGTGGGTCAGCGGCAAGGATGTGATCTTGCACATCATCGGCATGATCGGTGTGGACGGAGCCCTTTATAAGTCCATGGAGTTTACCGGAGAGGGGATCGCATACCTGTCCATGGATGACCGCTTTACGATCTGTAATATGGCGATCGAGGCCGGCGGAAAGAACGGGATCTTCCCGGTGGATGACCTGGCGATCCGGTATATGGAGGAGCATTCGAAACGGAACTTCACGATCTACACCGCAGATAAGGACGCGGAGTATGAAGAAACGTATACCATCGACTTATCCTTGTTAAAGCCCACGGTGTCCTTCCCCCATCTTCCGGAGAACACCAAGACCATCGACGAGGTGGGAGACATCAAGATCGACCAGGTAGTGATCGGGTCCTGTACCAATGGGCGCATGGATGATATGCGTGTAGCGGCAAAGGTCTTAAAAGGCCGGAAGGTGGCGGACCATGTGCGCTGCATCGTGATCCCGGCCACCCAGGCGATCTATCTGCAGGCCATGCGGGAAGGCCTTCTGGAGATCTTCATCGAGGCCGGCGCTGTGGTCAGCACGCCTACCTGCGGCCCTTGCCTGGGCGGCTATATGGGGATCTTGGCAGCCGGAGAGCGCTGCGTATCCACCACGAACCGGAACTTTGTAGGCCGTATGGGCCATGTGGACTCGGAAGTGTATCTGGCCAGTCCGGCAGTGGCAGCCGCCAGCGCGGTGACAGGACGGATCGCCTGTCCCTGCACCTTATAGAAGGGGCGCGGAGCGGCTCTGGCTGTTGCAGGAGGCTGGGGCGAAGAAGATCCCCGGTCATGGTATGGGAGGGACAGAGCGTTTTGCGGCCCGCAGTAAGAAAAGGAGGAGCATCATGAGAGCAGAAGGGCATGTTTTTAAATATGGAGATAATGTTGATACCGATGTGATCATCCCGGCAAGATATCTGAACGCCACCAAGGGCGAGGAGCTTGCGCAGCACTGTATGGAGGATATCGATAAGGAGTTCATCCACAAGGTGCAGAAAGGCGATATCATCGTCGCGGATAAAAATTTTGGCTGCGGTTCTTCCAGGGAACACGCGCCGCTGGCGATCAAGTGCGCAGGGGTCAGCTGCGTGATCGCGGAGACCTTTGCCCGTATCTTCTATAGGAATGCGATCAATATCGGCCTGCCGATCATCGAATGTCCGGAAGCGGCCAGAGCGATCCAGAACGGCGATGAGGTAGAGGTGGACTTTGACAGCGGCGTGATCACGGATAAGACCACCGGCCAGACCTTTACGGGCCAGTCCTTTCCGCCATTTATGCAGAGGATCATCGCAGCAGGCGGTCTGATCGATCATATCAACGGGAGATAGCGGAGAGGATAAGGATCTCAACACCTTCGGGAAGCCATATGAGCGACCTTGGAGGTGTTTTTGGTTTTACATAACATTTCGTCAGCCGGTTTTTACAGGATCCGACCTGGGTCAAAAGTAACAAAAACGTAACACAATTGTAAAATTTATACGGGGTATCCCTGGCACATATGTACAGATCGTTGCGAAGATCTTTAGATAGGATCACAGGAATATGAGAAGCTATTAATTCCCAAGGCAAAAAAGCGCCGAAGATCTTGTGGGTCCATTGACGATCCTGCATCCATCCGCCTATAATGAGCCCGTTGACCCGAAACGATGCAGGCGGTCAGGGGTGACCGGCCTCCTGCAGCAAAGGTTTCCTGAGAAAAGAGGTGGATGTATGTTTTCATTGTACTACTCCTTACTCCAAAATGTTGGCCGGCCAGCCGGGCGTCTGATGGTCCTTGTAACGGCATTTTCTGCCATCGGCCTCAGCGGCAGCGGCAGGGACAGACTGACCGCGCACGGACAGCCAAAGACCTGGGCGCAGGCAGCGGCCGGCCTGGAAGATGGCGGAGCATCAGCAAAAGGGAAAACGGTGGCAGTCGGTACATTACAAAAAGCCGGGGATGCGGCGCAGACTGCGGCTAGAGAGAGACTGGAAGAAAACGACAGGTCAGCAAGGACGGCTAAAGGTGCGGTCACAAAAGGCGGCACAGAGACAAGGGCTGCCGGAAAGCGGATCGCAGATAAAAGGAAGGATAAGGAAGCCGCGGCGCAAAAGCAGCAGGCAACAGGAGATAGAGAACAAGAAAAGGGGGCACCGGAGGCCGGGGAGACACCGGAGGCCAGGATCGCCTACGATGAGCAGGATTATGAAGTGATGCTGAAGATCGTCCAGGCAGAAGCCGGAGGCTGTGACAGCACCGGGAAGATCCTGGTGGCAAATGTGATCATGAACCGGGTGGAGGACAGCAGCTTTCCCGACGATATCACCAGCGTGGTCTACGAGAGATCCCAATTCTCACCGGTGAGCAGCGGCGCGATCGACCAGGTGAAGGTGACAAAAGAGACCGTGGAATGTGTGGACCGGGCCCTGCGGGGGGAAGATCATTCACAAGGCGCGCTCTATTTTATGAACCGAGGGGCCTCCGGGGACAACGCACAGTGGTTCGACCGGAAGCTGACCTATCTCTTTAGCCATGACGGGCATGAGTTCTTTAAATAGTCCCAGCCTTGTTGCTATCCACACCCGTAACCCCCAACTTTAAATTAAAGTCATCCCAGAAAACTTGGGGATTGAGTCTCCTGCCATTTCGCTGTATACTGTTAGAGATGCGAAAAGTCACAGCAGCCAAAAAGCAGAGAGCAGGAGGGAACGATATGGTAAGACATGAGGAACCGGTCAGGAAAGAGAACCTGCGGGGAGGAGAAGGACATGTGGTGCTTTATCCGATATTGAGCCCAGAGGAGCTGATGGGCCATGGCACGATGTATGCCCGGGTGGTGATCCCGCCCCATTGCAGCATCGGCTGGCACCAGCATGTAGGGAACACGGAGCCCTATTACATCCTCAAGGGCGAGGGCGTTTTTGTTGACGATGACAAGTCCAGGATAGTGGTCCATGCTGGCGATATCTGCACGATCCAGTGCGGGCAGTGGCACAGCATGGAAAATAACAGCGAGGAAGATCTGGAGATGATCGCGCTGGTGATCGCGGAAGGTTGATCTGGCTGGCCTGCGGGGCATCCGGCTGGCAGGGTGGAAGACGTGCGTTTTTCTGAAAAAATATATTGACTTTTATTTCACAAAATGAGATAATAAGTGCAAATTTGGTTTTGATGTCCATTTTGATGGGATCTATCGTATCCCTTCATATAGGCCCATAACATTAAAGAAAAGAGGTAAGTGTAAGATGGCAGAGATCAATTTAAGCAAGTATGGCATCACTGGGACCACGGAGGTCGTTTACAATCCTTCTTTTGAAGTATTATTTGAAGAAGAGATGAGACCAGAACTGACTGGCTTTGAGAAAGGGCAGGTCAGTGAGCTCGGTGCAGTCAATGTAATGACTGGTATCTATACAGGCCGTTCTCCTAAGGACAAGTTCATCGTGATGGATGAGAATTCGAAAGACACTGTATGGTGGACCTCCGACGGGTACAAGAACGATAACCATCCGGCTACAGAAGAGACCTGGAAGGCCGTAAAGGAGCTGGCTCTGGATGAACTTTCTAATAAGAAGCTGTATGTGATGGATGCCTACTGTGGCGCCAACAAGGACACCCGTATGGGGATCCGCTTCATCATGGAAGTGGCTTGGCAGGCTCATTTTGTCAAGAACATGTTCATCCAGCCTACCGAGGAAGAGCTGAAGGACTTTGAGCCGGATTTTGTCGTCTACAATGCTTCCAAAGCAAAAGTGGAAAACTATAAAGAGTTAGGCCTGAATTCTGAGACAGCGGTAGTGTTCAATATCACCAGCCGCGAGCAGGTCATCCTGAACACATGGTACGGCGGAGAGATGAAGAAGGGTATGTTCTCCATGATGAACTACTATCTGCCGTTAAAGGGCATCGCTTCTATGCACTGCTCTGCCAACACCGATATGAAGGGCGAGAACACCGCGATCTTCTTCGGCCTTTCCGGGACCGGCAAGACCACTCTCTCCACCGATCCCAAGCGTCTCCTGATCGGTGACGACGAGCACGGCTGGGATGACAACGGCGTGTTCAACTTCGAGGGTGGCTGCTATGCAAAGGTCATCGACCTGGATAAGGAGTCTGAGCCGGATATCTACAATGCGATCAAGCGCAACGCGCTTCTGGAGAACGTGACCTTAGACGCAGACGGAAAGATCGATTTCAAGGATAAGAGCGTGACGGAGAACACCCGTGTATCTTACCCGATCGACCATATCGAGAAGATCGTCCGTCCGGTATCTGCAGCACCGGCCGCGAAGAACGTGATCTTCCTGTCCGCAGACGCTTTCGGCGTACTGCCTCCTGTATCCATCCTTACACCGGAGCAGACCCAGTACTACTTCCTGTCTGGCTTTACGGCTAAGCTGGCTGGAACGGAGCGCGGGATCACAGAGCCCACTCCCACCTTCTCCGCATGCTTCGGGCAGGCGTTCCTGGAGCTGCATCCGACGAAATACGGCGAAGAGCTGGTCAAGAAGATGGAGCAGAACGGCGCGAAGGCATACCTGGTCAATACCGGCTGGAACGGCACCGGCAAGCGCATCACCATCAAGGATACCCGCGGTATCATCGATGCGATCTTAAACGGCGATATCTTAAACGTGCCGACCAAGAAGATCCCGTACTTTAACTTCGAAGTACCCACCGAGCTTCCCGGCGTAGACACCAACATCTTAGATCCCCGCAACACCTACGGTGATGCTTCCGAGTGGGAGACCAAGGCAAAGGATCTGGCTCAGAGATTTATCAAGAACTTTGTAAAATATGAGGGCAACGAAGCCGGCAAGGCTCTGGTAGCGGCTGGTCCTCAGTTATAAGATAAGGATCGCCCAATGGCCTGCTGCGGCCCGGCGCATCTGCAGTCGATGAACGACCGAACAAAAGCTCCCTGGCAGGTAAGACCTGCGGGGAGCTTTTTATATGTTTTCGCTGCGGTCAGATCCTGCTCGCATCAAGGATCCAGTTCCCGCTTCTTATTGCGGATCAGATAAAAACCGGCCAGGATGATGACCACCGCCGAGATGTTCCTGGGCAGCTGCCTGGAGAACCAGCTGACCACATCCAAGAACCGCCAGGAGATATGCAGCACATCGGAGGCAAAATACATGAGGAAGTCGTTGACATTATCCCAGACGATGGAAAAGCCCAGGAGGATCAGGACGATGGCGGTGACCTTTCGATAGCGCCCTAAGAGGACAGCCTTCAATGCGGCCAGCTGATGGGAGTGGATCAGGAAATCGTCCTGGATCGCATAGAACTCATCATCCGGGAGGCTGTTCAGATTGTGGGTGTGGAAGAAGCTGTAGAACCATATCACCGTCCCGAACACAGAGAGGGGCGGGAAGATGATCTCTCCCACAGCCAACAGCAGAGCAAATATGCACATGATGCTGATCCCCTGTTTTAGAAATCCCAGATACATCTCACCGGCTCCCGGGATAAGAGAGCAGAAGAAGGTGAGGAATCTGCTTTTTTTCTTTGTCATACCGTTACCTCCCTGGAAATAATTCGTTTGAAAGATCGTAAAGCGGACTGGTGATCTGCAAAAATCCCTCCCGCAGGGTCTGTCTGGTCCGTGCCATCCCTGTGCCCGCCGGCCCGGGGATATGCTGGCCGGTCTGAGCCGGCACAGAGGGTAGGGCTTCCGGATACAGGTAGGGATTTAGGAAAAAGGGCGTTGTGAACAAGATGAACAGCGCGGCAGCGGCAGCGGTGCAGACCTTTATGCTGTAGCTGATAAGCTGCACACGTTTTGAGGAACGCAGCCTCTCTGCCTTTGTGAGGGTGTTCGTCTTTAAGCGGGCAGGGGCGTGGAGCATCCGGTTTTCTTCTGTATCCCGGATAAAAGCTTCCAGCCAGTCATCATCCCTGGAGAGCGCGTCCAGCCGCTCGCCATCCATTGAGAGCAGCTCCTTCGTTTTATCCATAGCGCAGATCCTCCTTTCGCATCCGCTCCCGCAGCATCCCCTTGGCACGGTAGATCTGCGTTTGCAGGGTCTTTTTGTTCTTTCCGGTCTTGGCGGCGATCTCATTGATATCCATCTCGTGGTAGTAGTGATCTAGAGCCACCTGGCGGTAGGGCTCCGGGAGCTGGCTGCAGCAAACTCTGAGCTGTTCCTGGAGTTCGGCCTCCAGGGTCTCCTGCTCAGGGGAAGAGCGGCTGTCCGGAAGGGAGGAGAAGAAGACCTCCTCCGTAGGGATGGACCGCCGGCCGGCTCGTTTTAGATGATCGATGCATTTATTGGTGGCGATCCGGCACAGCCAGGCCTTCTCATTTTGTCCGTCGAACCGCGAGAGGCTGCGGTAGGCGGAAAGAAAGGTGTCTTGGGCTAAGTCCTCGGCATCGAACTGATCGCCGGTCAAACGGAAGCAGATGGAATATATTAAGTTTTGATATCGTGTCATCCAGCATTCCAATCGCTCCTGCGGATCCAACGGACAGCCCTCCTCCTTGCGGCCAAAGCCTGTATGCTCATCTTCTGCTCATTGTTCTACTTATCATAACGAAAATGGAGAAAAAAGATCTTCATATGGGAAAAAATATCGCAAAATTTTTTTTGGGCCTTTTTAATGGGTCATAAATATGATATCATATCCGGAGGAGATAGTCTATCATCTGCGGCTTGGCCGTTCATAGCAGCAGAGATACCATGATCTGTAGGAGAGGATAGGATGATGAGACGAGTATTTTTGATCGTTCTGGACAGTGTAGGGATCGGGGAGATGCCGGATGCCGGGCTTTTTGGCGATGAGGGGAGCGACACCCTGCGGGCAGCTTCCACCAGCCCGTATTTTTCTATGCCGAACATGGCACGGCTCGGGCTCTTCCATATCGACGGGACGGAGTGGGCACGTGAGGATGGAAGATTTTGGAAGATGGAGAAAGCCGGCGGGGCGGAGGGCTCTGCGCCGGACGGCGCTGTATCCCATCAGGGGGCGGTAGCCCGTATGCAGGAGGCTTCCATGGGAAAGGATACCACCATCGGCCACTGGGAGATCGCCGGCGTGGTATCGCAGGAGCCGCTCCCCACCTTTTTGGAAGGCTTCCCAAGGGAGCTTTTGGATGCCTTTGAGAAGGAGACCGGGAGAGGCTGGCTGTGCAATAAGCCCTATTCCGGCACCGATGTGATCCGGGACTATGGGGAGGAGCATGTAAAGACCGGGAAGCTGATCGTCTACACCTCGGCGGACAGTGTGTTCCAGATCGCTGCCCATGAGGCGGTGGTCCCTGTGGACACCTTGTATCGGTACTGTGAGATCGCAAGGAGGCTCTGCACCGGTCCTTACGGTGTGGGGCGGGTGATCGCGCGGCCCTTTGAGGGAGAGCACCCCTTTAAACGGACCAGCCGCCGCCACGACTATTCCCTCCGGCCGCCAAGACCGACCATGCTGGATAAGATCAAGGGCGCCGGGATGGAGGTGCTGGCCGTGGGGAAGATCAACGATATCTTTGCCGGCCAGGGGATCACCGAGATGGTGCGGACCTCCGGCAATGGAGAAGGGATCTTGCGGACCCTGGGATACGGTAAAAGGAGCTTTGATGGTTTATGCTTCACGAACTTGGTGGACTACGATATGCTCTATGGACACCGCAATGACGTGGACGGCTATGCCAAGGCATTGACGGCCTTCGACCAGGCGCTGCCGGAGCTCTTAGCGATGCTGCAAGAGGAGGATCTTTTGATGATCACGGCAGATCACGGCTGTGACCCGATCACCCCTTCTACCGACCACTCCAGGGAATATACCCCCTGGATCGTCGCCGGACCGAAGGTGAGACCAGGTGTGAACTTAAGGACCAGGAAGACCTTTGGGGATATCGCGGCTACGATCTTGGACTATCTGGGTGTGGATGCAGAGGGGATCGACGGGGAGAGCGTGCTGGAGCAGATCCTGCGTGAGGAGCCATGAGAGAGGATGCCGGAGCATTGCCGGATCAAAGGTGGAGAAGACCCGGAGAGAAGATGTAAAAAAGAGGATGGATCAGCAAATGGAAAAAAGGATGGATGAACAGATGGACGTGCAGCAGCAAAGACGGATCTTACAGGCGGTGGACCATACCCTCCTGGCCCAGACGGCCACATGGGAGGAGATCCAAAGGATCTGTGACGATGCGCTGGAATGCCGGACCGCATCGGTATGTATCCCGCCGTCGTTCGTATCCAGGGTAAAGGCGTATGTGGGTGACAGGCTCCCGGTGTGTACGGTGATCGGGTTCCCCAACGGGTATCAGACCACAGCGGTAAAGCAGTTTGAGACCCTGGACGCGATCAGGAACGGCGCAGATGAGATCGATATGGTGATCGATATAGGAGCTGTGAAGGCGGGCTGCTTTGACCAGGTGGAGGAGGAGATCCGCTGCTTAAAGGAGGCCTGTGGGGAAAGGATCTTGAAGGTGATCGTCGAGACCTGTCTCCTGACAGAGGAAGAAAAGATCCGCATGTGCCAGGTGGTGACCCGGGCGGGGGCAGACTTCATAAAGACCTCCACCGGCTTTTCCAAGGCCGGGGCCACCTTTGAGGATGTGGCGCTCTTTGCGGAGCATGTAGGTCCCGATGTCCGGATCAAGGCCGCGGGCGGGATCGGCTCCTTCGCAGACGGTCAGCGGTTTCTGGATCTTGGCGCATCCCGTCTGGGGACCAGCCGTCTGGTAAAGATCTATAAGGCATCGGCCGTATAACACAAAATTGGTGTATCTTCCCTAAAAAAAGTCCTTGAAAAAGGGAGACCGCTGTTGTATAATATTGATCGTGGTAATGAAGTTTCATACAGAGTGTAATTCCTGGAATGTTCGATACTCTTACCTTATTTGAACCTACAGTTTGACACACGGGATTCCAATATTTTTAGGCGGATGTCAGGCCTCCGTTTCGAGTGGAAGGCAGAAGCCTAAGTGAGGTCACCCACCTAGCAAGGCTAGGCGTCAATTAGTAAGAACCGGCATCTCCGGGTTTACCAAGGATAAAAGGCAGCGAGAGATCGCTGC
>CATJWI010000069.1 GCA_949744075.1 uncultured Eubacteriales bacterium
CCACCAGGTCGCAGGCGATTTTCAGGGCGGCGGCGGGGGTGCGCTTGCCGTTGCGGGTCTGGAGCATGTAGAGCTTGCCGTTCTCAATGGTGAACTCCATGTCCTGCATGTCCTTGTAGTGCTGCTCCAGCCGGTTGGCGATGCCGGCGAACTGCTCGTACACCGCGGGCATCTCTTCGTGGAGCTTGGAGATGGGGGAGGGGGTGCGCACGCCGGCCACCACGTCCTCGCCCTGGGCGTTGATCAGGTACTCGCCGAAGAGGGCCTTCTCGCCGGTGGCGGGGTTCCGGGTGAAGGCCACACCGGTGCCGGAGTTGTCCCAGGAGTTACCAAAGACCATGGACTGGACGTTGACGGCGGTGCCCCAGTCGTAGGGGATCTCGTTCATCCGGCGGTAGACGTTGGCCCGGGGGTTATCCCAGCTGCGGAACACGGCCTTCACGGCCTCCATGAGCTGGACTTTTGGATCCTGGGGGAACTCCTCCCCCTTCTCCTTCTTGTAGAAGTCCTTAAACAGGACCACCAGCTGCTTCATATCCTCGGCGTCCAGCTCAACGTCCAGCTTCACGCCCTTCTTGGCCTTCACCTCGTCGATGATCTCCTCGAAGCGCTTCTTGGAAAGCTCCATGACCACGTCGGAGAACATCTGGATGAACCGGCGGTAGGAGTCATAGGCAAAGCGGGGGTTGCCCGTCTTCTTGGCAAAGCCCTCCACCGCCACATCGTTGAGGCCCAGGGTCAAAATAGTGTCCATCATGCCAGGCATGGAGGCCCGGGCGCCGGACCGGACGGAGACCAGCAGGGGGTTCTCGGGATCGCCGAACTTCTTGCCGTTGTGCTCCTCCAGCCAAGCCAGGTTCTTCATGATCTCGGCCTCGATCTCGGGAACGATCTTCTTGCCGTCGGTATAGTACCGGGTGCAGGCCTCAGTGGTGACGGTGAAGCCCTGGGGCACGGGCATGCCGGCGTTGGTCATCTCGGCCAGGTTCGCGCCCTTGCCGCCCAACAGCTCCCGCATATCCTTGTTGCCCTCGGAGAATTTGTAGACATACTTTGTTGACATGAGTTGTCCTCCTTGTTCCACTCTGACGTATATTTAAGATATCGGTATTCGCTCGGGTCTATTATAGCATTTCTTCACGGAAAAGCAAGGAAACTTTTCCTTTATTTTGTAAACTTTGTATTCCGTTTTTCCATTATTTTCCCTTTAAAAAGGGTTCCAGCCACTTTCGGGCGGACCGGGTCATTTCCAGGGAGAAATCCGAGTGGTACTTCCGCTTGCAGAAGGCCCTGAGCCACTCCTCAAAGGACTGCCGCCCTGTCTGTCCCCGAAACATCTCCCGTAGCTGCTCCTCCCCCTGGGGGCGGTAGCGGTTTTCCATCACGGTGAACCGCCCCTCGAACCGCCCCGGCTTGGGCCGGTCCTTCTGCTGCTGGGTAGGCCGGCCCAGTACCAGCATGGCGGCGGGAAAGACATAGTCAGGCAGGGCCAGCAGCTCCTTCACCCGCTCCTGGTTCTCCAAAATATCCCCAATATAACAGCTGCCGATCCCCAGGGCCTGGGCGGCTACCACCACATTCTGGGCGGCGATCACCGCGTCGGTCATGGCCAGCAGGGCGTCCCCCAGCCCGGGCTCCCGGGGCTCCGCCCCCGCCGCCCGGTAGGCCTCATACCACCGTTGGCAGTCGGTGCAGAAGACCAGCACCACCTGCGCCTTGGCGATAAAGGGCTGGTGGTCGCACAGCTCCGCCAGCTCCTCCTTTTCCCCCTGGTCAATGATATCCAGAATGGTATAGAGCTGCTGGCACCCGGCGGTAGGGGCCTGAAAGGCACAATCCAGAAGGAGGGCCTTTTCCTCCGGGGTCACGGGCTCATCGGTAAAAACGCGGACCGACTTGCGGTCAAAGAGGCTTTGAATGATAGGGTCCATAGGCGCGCTCCTCTCGATAGTTTGTCCCTATTCTACCGGATTTAGGAGGGAAATGCAAGGAAGGGGGACTCCGGAGGCTTTGAAAAATTTGGAGACTATGTTTTGGCAGAATAAAACTAAAAATAGAATTAAAATAAATATATTATTGTACATTATTGTCAATTACCAGGAGCTGTGCTATGATATTTTCAGAGTCAGGAAATCATTTCCGCAAATGGAAAACAAGGAGGTGAGCCCCATGCAGAGGGAGGCGGATACTTTTGGCGGGGATCAGGCCACCGGGAATCTTTCACCCAGTTCAGTTCTGGTCCGAAACAAGCACTCAACATGCATAAAGAAAAGAGACGATCTTATGAAAAAAGGTTTGTAAGTATCCTTTTGGCTCCGGCTATGTGCATGGGGCTGGCGGTGCCGGGGTTTGCGGCGGAACCCAATAAGGAAAATGTCACTTTGGAACAAATCGAGGCAGAGATCCGTGCAGAAAAGGACCGCATTTATGCAACGGTGCGTGAGCAACTAATGGCACAAAATGCTATACATATGATAGATACCTATATGGAAGCCTTAGCCCCTCAAATTGAAATAACCGTTAAAGAAAGATACAATACCACAGCGGCATCTATAGTTCCTTATTCAGTGGTAAGAAAAGTATATTTCCCCAACGGAGGAATGATTGCATATACAGGAAAAGCAACAGGCGCTAATGTTTTGTCGGTGTATATGACGCCCGACCAATTCGATAAATATATAAAAGAAGCGGGATATTCATACACTTTAGGCGCAATAATTGAAGCCGCTTTAGGATATATGCCGGCATTGGGCATTGCATTTGCTGCTATATCTTCGCTTACCCTCGTTGCTACAACTGCACAAGTATATAATATTACTCACAGAGCAAATGAGGCAGGCAACAGTTACGCCCAAACAATGAGCATTCAGGAGCCATCCGGTGATACAAGTTCAGTATTAGTTTATTGGGAAGGCCATCCATACGGAACTATCAGTCAAGACCTGAATGAAAACATAACTACTCAGGCGTTCTAATGGAAGATATTAAGCAGGTGGTAAAATGAAAGGCCCAAATCAAGCTGTTAAAAAGTGGATGTATTTTATCTTGGTAGCACAAGGATTATTTCTTTTAAGTTTTATTTTTTGCTCTGATCTATATATAGAGCCCATCACTTGGATTTACCGTGCTACAACAGAAGAAAGTGCCTGGCTGCGGGAACTGCCCCCAAGGTATTCGAGAAACATAGACATGGGGATCTTGGTCGGTGTGTACATCTCAGCGGGAATCGTTGGTATCGGAAGTCAAATTGGGATTTTTCAACTGGTTTTTGAAAAAAAATACAGACTCCCCATAAGAAAGCAAAAAATAATCATGGTCTTCTTTTTTGGGGGAATAACAATTGGATCCTGGTTATTATATTGCCAGTACGGACTCAAACACTATAGCTTGGCGTTAAATATGGTTATTCCCGAGATCCTTTCCCTCATGCTCTTGGCTTTCATTTTACTGGGTAGAAAGAGACAAAAGGCCAGTTCTTAAAGACACGAGGACGGATCTTCTGTTCAGCCATAAAGGGGACGATTGCCAACACCAGCACAGGGGCGGCCAAAGGCCGCCCCTGTACTTTCTTTTCCCCCAGTCCGCAAGCAAAAAAGGGTACAGCAAAGTTGACCATTGCCAAAATCAAGCAATGGCCAAGGAAAAAGGCGGTCAGAAATGGGAACAGTTAGCCGGCCTGCTCAGAGGGCGGAGCGCTCCTCCGGTGCCAAATCTGCGTCCATTTTGAGAATTGCATCTTGGATCTGTCGCATTGGAATCCATTCCTTTCTATACGGGATGATTCCAGAATAAGACAATCCAAGATTATTATCGATACAGTCAACAACAAGCGGCAGATTTTTGCCTGTTTTTTGTTGGATATAATGATATTTTATCCACCATCAGCGCATAAAGAAACGTCTCTTCTTTGGACCGGGCGGGCGCTTGACATGACAACTCTGTGTCCCTATAATAAAGATTATGAAAGTCCGCCATTTAAAGCAGTATGCAGCAAAATGTTCCCTTTTCTACAATTCTTTGTCTCAAAACCATTCAGGAGGCTCCCGTAATGTCATACACCATCGGCGAAATGGCCCGGGTCCTTGGGGTGGCCCCCTCCACCCTGCGCTACTACGACAAAGAGGGCCTGTTGCCCTTTGTGGGCCGGTCCTCCGGCGGGGTCCGGGTCTTTGAGGACAGCGACCTGGGCTGGCTGCGGATCATTGACTGCCTCAAACGCACCGGCCTTTCCATCAAGGAGATCAAGCAGTACATCACCCTCTACCTGGAGGGGGACTCCACCATCGACGACCGTCTGGCTCTTTTTCGCCGCCAGCGGCAGGCCGTGCTGGACCAGATGGAGCAGCTCCGGGCCACCCTCCACATGCTGGACTATAAGTGTTGGTACTATGAGACCGCCCAGGCCGCCGGCACCTGCGACGTACTGCCCGACATCCCCCTGAGCCAGGTGCCCGAAGAATTCCACGACCTGCGCACCGACTTCACCCCCCAGCTTCCGTGAAATCTCTGCCAAGTCCATTCGGCAGTACCATGGGCCAACACAACAAAAGGCCGCCCTCCTGCAGGAGGGCGGCCCTTTTTTCACAGCAATATCAACTCAGCGGCCAGCACCGTCAGGCAGCAGGCCACCGCCACGGGGAAGAGCCCCGCGCCCAGCCAGGCCAGGACCATCCCCACTGCCAGGGCCAACACCCCCGCCAGAGGGAACTGGGTGGCCTCCACGATGGCAGGAAAGGTCATCACCGCCAGGGTCACGTAGGGCACGTAGTACAGGAAGGAGCGAATGAAGCGGTTCTCGATCTGCCCCCGAATGAGGGTCAGAGGCAGTACCCGTACGGCGAAACTCACCAGGGACATGACCGCGATATAGATATAGACGTTACCCCGCATTCTCTTGGCCCCCTTCCTCTTCTACAGGAAACAGCGCCGCTGCGCCCCCCGCCAGCAGCAGGGTCAACAGGATGACCTGGGTACCGCCGGTGAGCCAGCTCAGGCTCAGGGCCCGGGCCAGCTTCCCCAGGCCAAAGCTGGCGGCAAAGCTGAGCACCACCAGGACGCCCACCACCCTGTCCTTCCGGGCCGGAGGAATAATGATGGCCAAAAACATGCCATAGAGGGCTACGCTGAGGGCGCTGACTACCCGCAGGGGCAAAATATTCCCGGCGATGATGCCCAGCGCGGTACCCGCCGCCCAGCTGGGAATGGCCACCACCATGGCGCCATAAGTATAGCTGGGTTCCAGAAAGCCGGGCCGGGCCATGGAGATGCCAAAGATCTCGTCGGTGATCCCAAACCCCACCCCGATCCGGTGCCACAGGGAGGTCTCGGGAGCCAGCTTCTGGCTCAGGGCGCAGCTCATGAGCAAATACCGGGCGTTGGTAATGAGGATGGTCACCGCCAGCTCCCAATAGGGGGCCAGGGCGGCGATGGCGGTAATGCCCGCGTACTCTCCAGCGGAGGCATGGTTCAAAATGCTGATGACAAACCCCTGGAGGGGGGTCAGACCCGCATTCCGCCCGGCGATCCCCAGGGAGAAGGCTACGGCAAAGTAGCCCATGGCGATGGGCACCCCGTCCCGCATCCCCGCCCGAAGGGCGGCGGAAGGGGAGAGGGCATTTGTCTGTTGGGGCATGGCGATCAGTCCTTCTTGCGCAAAAATAAAAAGGGGCCGGATGTCACTCCACATCCACCACGGTCAAGATATCCCCGTCCACCCGAAAGCGCACCTCCAGCCCGTCAAACCCCATCCCGTAGACCCGCTCCGGGTCCTTCTGGTAATGGGGCCGGGGATCGCAGGAGAGCACCCCCCGCAGGGCGTCGGCCTGGGACTGGGAGAGCCGCCCCTTCAGTTCCGGGGGCAGCCTTACCTCCAACCCCTTGTCCGGGGCCGGGGCAAAGCCCTCGGCGGCCTCCGGGTGGCAGTCCGCATAGGGCACGTAGGGCTTGATGTCGTAGATAGGGGTCCCGTCCATCAGGTCCCCGCCGGACACATGGAGCACCGGCCCCCCCGGGCCCTGCAGCTCCACCCGCTCCAGCCGAACACAGGACAGTCCCACCGGGTTGGGCCGGAAGGGGGACCGGGTGGCAAAGACTCCCAGCCGCTCATTTCCCCCCAGCCGGGGCGGCCGCACCGTAGGGGACCAGCCCTCCCGCCGGGCCTCGTGAAAACCCCAGATCAGCCACAGGTGGGAAAAACCCTCGATCCCCCGCAGGGCGTCTGGATTCCGGTATTCAGGCTCAAATACCACCCGCCCCCGCAGCTGCTCCACCAGCCCGCTCTGCCGGGGGATGCCGAACTTGGTGGGGAACTGGCTGTGCATCCGGGCCACCGTCTTCAGTTCCGTCCGTTCCTCCATGCTCTTCCCTCCCCCGGCACAAGCTCACAGTATTTTTCATCATACCACAACCCCCACCCAAACACAACCCCGAACGGGGCAGAAAAAAGGCCCTGCGCCTTGCGGCCTCAGAGCCTTTCCCCCGCCTCTATCAGTCCCGGAAACCGTTGATCCGGTATTTTTTCAGCTTCCGCAGCACCGTGGTCTGGTCCACCTTCAAGATCCGGGCGGCCTTATAGCTGCTGTTCTCCTTCTGCTTCACCATCTCCAGGATCTGCCGCTCGGTGAGGCCCACGGCCTCTTTCAAGGGAATGAGCCGCTTGACCACCACCGCCGGCTCATCGCTGCCGCTCACGCTCTCCTCTCCATAGAGGACCTCCCGCACCAGCTCAGGCTTGATCTCATCCGTTTTCGTCAGCACTGCCAGCTGTTCCATCACATTCCGCAGCTCCCGGATATTGCCCGGCCATTTGTAGTAGGTCAACTCCTGAAGGGCCTCGCTGGTCATGTTTCGATTGATCTTATATTTTAGGTTGTAAATAGCCAAATAGTGGGCGGCCAATGCCGAAATATCCTCCAGTCGATCCCGAAGAGGCGGTACCGTAATACGAAACGCATTGATACGGTAATACAGATCCTTTCGAAATTCTCCATTTTCGACCTTCTTCATCAAATTCTTATTGGTGGCTGAGATCAGGCGAAAATCCACTTGAATAGGCCGCACCGACCCGATACGGGTCACCTGGCGGTTTTCCAACACCCGCAGCAATTTTACCTGCATGGGCAGAGATAGGTCTCCGATCTCATCCAACATGATAGTCCCTGTATTGGCCGCCTCAAACAATCCCGCCTTGCCACTTTTGCTGGCCCCGGTAAACGCTCCCGGGGCATAGCCAAACAATTCTGATTCAATCAGGTTTTCCGGAATGGCGCCGCAGTTAAGGGCAATAAAGGGTCTATCCCGCCGGGCGCTATTTTCATAGATCAGTCGGGAAATCACATCTTTACCAACGCCTGACTCTCCCAACAGTAGAACAGAAATATCGGAATTGCTCACTTGGAGACATTGGTTCAAAATTTCCCGCATAGGTTCACTGACAATAATGACTCGTTCCTTTAGCTTTTGATCATTCTTTTCCAGGTAGTTTGTATACATCTCCCGAACTTCTTCTGACGTCGAAGTGAGACGGAACACCTCATTCTCATCCTGAACAATAGTGACCACATATTTTACTCTTCCCATTTTGTCCATAACCGGAACAGACGTAGACATGACCAGTTTATAAAGTGGGGCCTGAAAAATCGAGCGGACTCTCTCCCGTCTCTCCGCACTTAAAAGGGCAGCGCTTTGTCTGGCATCCAGATTTCCTTTCCGCAAAATATCCCGCATATTTTGTCCCACAATATTTTCCGGGGTCAACCCGATCGTATTGTACCTGCACACGCTGACATACTTCTCATTGCAAAAAATAAAATCCCCGCTGGCATCTGTAACAGCAATTGCTATATCCATTTGCCGGAGAACGTCAAACCAGTCCTCTGCATAAAAATCACTCAGGTCCCACTTCATCTGCGATATGCTCCTTCCCTTTGATTTGTTCAAACCGCCTTATAGAAAAGGGGCCGTCTGCTGGACAGACGGCCCCTTTTCCTTCTGGTAGGAAGGCAGGTAAACAAAATTTTATTTCCCCTGAAACCGAGGCGCTCTCTTCTCAAAGAAAGCCGCTACGCCCTCTTTATGATCCTCCGAGTTACCGGCCAGAGCCTGGGCCATACACTCCATATCCAGCGCAGTGCGGATGTCCACCTCAAAGCTGCGGTTGATGAGCTTCTTGCCCAGGGCCAGGGCAAAGGTGGGCCCCTTGGCGATCCGCTGGGCCAGCTTGTCCACCTCGGCCTCCAACTCTGCGGCCGGGATCACCCGATTTACAATGCCAAGGTCCAGGGCTTCTTGGGCCGTGATCATGCGGTAGGTCATAACGATCTCCTTAGCCTTGGCCCGGCCCACCACCCGGGGCAGCAGGTAGGTGCCGCCCACATCGGGGACCAGGCCCACATTGCCGAAGATCTCAGAAAACTTCGCGTTGTCGGCCGCAATGGCGATATCCGCCGCCAGGGCCATATTCATGCCGGCCCCGGTGGCCGCCCCGTTGACCTGGGCGATCACCGGCTTGGGAAGCTCGGCCAGGGCCACAGTGAACCGGTTGGCCAGCTCCATGTGCTTGTAAAAGCCGTAGTTGCCGTCAAAGCCCTCCTTCATCTCCGCCAGGTCACCCCCGGCGCAGAAGGCCCGGCCCTCTCCGGTGATGACCACCACCCGCACCTTGTCGTCCTGGCCCACCTGCTCCAGCAGGGGCAGCAGGTCCGCAAACATGGCCGCGGACAGGGCGTTCATGTTCGTTGGGGTCGCCAGGGTGATCCGGGCGATCCCCTCCGGACTTAACTGGTATTTTACCATATCCATTTCAATTTTACACCTCCTTTTTTCTCCTATCAAACGCAGATCACTGGTAATCGTAGAACCCCTTGCCGTTCTTGCGGCCATAGCGCCCGGCCCGAACCATCTGGGTGAAGATGGTGGCGGGACGGTATTTGGAGTCCCGGGTCTCGTTATAGAGGGTCTCCATGACCATCAAAAGAGTATCCAGCCCGATCATGTCGCACAGGGCCAGGGGACCGATGGGCATGTTGGCGCCCAGCTTCATGCCCTTGTCAATGTCCTCCCGGGAACAGATGCCCTCCTGGTAGACAAAGGCGGCCTCGTTCAGCATGGGGATGAGGATACGGTTCACGGCAAAGAGGGGGGCCTCCTTCACCTGAATGGGGTCCTTGCCAATGGCCACCGCCAGCTCCATAGCGGTCTTCATGGTCTCGTCGGAGGTATAGAAGCCCCGGATGATCTCCACCAGCTTCATCACGGGCACGGGGTTAAAGAAGTGCATCCCCACCACCTTGTCCGGCCGCCCGCTGGCGGAGGCCATCTCGGTGATGCTGAGGCCGGAGGTATTGCTGATAAAGAGAGCCTCGGGCTTGGCGATATCCTTGAGCTTGCCGAAGAGGTCCTTCTTCACGTCCATGCGCTCAAAAACCACCTCGAAAATGGCGTCGGCCTGGGCCAAGTCCTTTAGGTCCACGGTGGTGGTGAGGTTGGCCAAAATGCTGTCGGCCTCCTCCCGGGAGCGCTTGCCCTTTTCCACCGAGCGGTCCAGGTTGCCCTTGATGTAGGCCACGCCCTTCTGGATATTGGCCTCGCTGATATCATAGAGCTTTACGGAAAAACCGGACTGGAGGCAAACCTGGGCAATGCCGCTACCCATAATGCCGCTGCCGATCACGGCCACTTGATTGATATTCATATTTCCACACACTTTCTTCACTTATTTGCCCTGGAACTGGGCCTTGCGTTTTTCAAAGAAGGCGGCCACGCCCTCGTTCTTGTCCTGGGTATCGCAGAGGCGGCCAAAGGCCTGGGCCTCCATTTCGATTCCCTCGTTGAGGGACATGGCGCAACCCACGTCCACCACCCGCTTGGCCTCCCGGACCGCCGCCGGGGCGCACCGCCGGGCGATCCGCCGGGCCAGGTCCAGGGCCTGGTCCAACGCCTCCCCCGCCGGGGCCAGCTGCTCCACCAGGCCAATGCGGTAGGCCTCCTGGGCGGAGATGGGGTCTCCGGAGAAGATGAGCTTCTTGGCCATGCCCTTGCCCACCAGCCGGGGCAGCCGCTGGGTGCCGCCGTAGCCCGGCAGGATACCCAGAGTCACCTCGGGAAGGCCGAATTTGGCGTTCTCCGCCGCCACCCGGATGTCGCAGGACAGGGCCAGCTCACAGCCACCCCCCAAAGCGTAGCCGTTGACGGCACAGATCACCGGCCGGTCAAACTCCGCGATCCTCCGGTAGATCCTCTGTCCGTGGCGGACAAAGTCGGGGCCGTCGGCGCTGCTGAGGGAGGGGAACTGGGAGATATCCGCCCCGGCCACAAAGGCCTTGTCCCCCGCCCCCGTGACCACCACCACCCGGGCGTCGCTCCGGACCACCCTGTCGAAGGCCTTGCCCAGCTCCTCCACGATGTCCTTGCTCAGGGCGTTGAGGGGCGGGTTGTCAATGGTGATAAGGGCCACCTTCTCCTCATAAGATACCGTTACCTGACCCATATCACAGAGCCTCCACAATGGTGGCCATGGCCGGACCGCCACCCACACACAGGGAGGCGCAGCCCAACTTTTTGCCCTGGCGGCGCAGCTCATAGACCGCCTCCATCACGATCCGCAGGCCGGTGCAGCCCACCGGGTGTCCCAGAGAGATCCCGGAGCCGTTCACATTGGTCCTGGCCATATCCAGCCCCAGGGTCTTCTGGCAGGCCAGGAACTGGGCGGCAAAGGCCTCGTTGACCTCAAAGTAGTCGATGTCCTCCTGCTGCAGCCCGGCCAGCTTCAGGGCCTTGGGAATAGCGTAGATGGGGCCGATACCCATAACCTCGGGGGGCACGCCCACAGTGGCGGACTCCCGGATGACGGCCAGGGGCTTCAGACCCAGCTCCTGGGCCTTCCCGGCGGCCATGATGACCATGGCCCCGGCGGCGTCGTTCATGCCCGAGGCATTTCCGGCGGTGACCACGCCGCCCTCCTTGAAGGCGGCCTTCATCTTGCTCAGGGTCTCCACGGTGGTGGCCCGGGGGTGCTCGTCGGTGTCCACCACCACGGTGCCCTTCCGGGTCTTCACCTCCACGGGGACGATTTCCTCTTTGAATTTGCCCGCCGCCATGGCGGCCAGAGCCCGCCCATGGCTGAGGGCGGCCAGGGTGTCGCACTCTTCCCTCGTCACATGATACCGCTCGGCCACCCGCTCGGCAGTGTGTGCCATATGCATCCCATCAAAAGCGTCGTTCAATGCGTCGTAGAGCAGTCCGTCCTCCATCTGATAGCTCCCCAGCCGGGAACCGGTGCGGGTGCGCATATCATAGTAGGGCACATTGGACATGCTCTCGATACCGCAAATCAGGCTAATATCAGTCTTCCCCAGCTTGATCTGCTGGGTACCGATCTCCAGGGCCCGCATGCCGGAGGCGCACTGCTGCTCCACAGTGACTGCCCCCGCCTCCACGGGGATCCCCAGGGCCAGCTGGATCTGCCGGGCAGGATTGCCCTTCAGGCCGGCTTTGTATACGTTTCCGGTAACCACCTCGTCGATCTGCTCCGGGGTAACGCCGGAGCGCTCCAGGGCGGCCTTGCCCGCCACAATGCCCAGCTCCACGGCCGTCTTGCCGGAGAGGGCGCCGTTAAAATTTCCGATGGCTGTGCGGGCCATGCCCACAATGACCACATCACGCTGATTCAAACTCATGTCTTCTCTTCTCCTATCCTTTTATCCTTTGTCTTGACTTAGTTGCGCAGAATGTAATTGCCCGCGATGATCCGCTGCACGTCGCCGGCGCCCTCCACGTTGGGGGCGATCATGCTGTCCCGCATAAGCCGCTCCACCTTGTACTCCTCGGTAACGCCATAGGAGCCCAGCACGTTGAGGGCCATCATGATGGTCTCAGGGGCCATCTTGGCCACATGGCCCTTCACCAGGGCGGTGCTGGCCTGAACGCCCCGGATGTCCTTGATCTCATCGGCATCCTCGGCGCACTTGTAGAGCAGCATCCGGGTGCTCATCACGTTGCCCGCGATCTGGGCGATGGCCACTTGGATGGTGGGGAACTTGGCAATGGGCTTATCCCGGTGCAGCTTCTCCTTGGCGTACTTCACCGCCAGGTCATAGGCCCCGCCCATGGCCCCGGTGAACACCGAGGAGAAAGCCAGCTTGCCGTAAGCGGTGGTGCCGATAAGAATGTCGAAGCCCTGGCCGTGCTCGCCCAGGATGTCGGCCTCGGTGACCTCCACCTCGTCCAGGAACACGTCATACACATGGCTGCCGTGGAGACCCACCTTCTCCCAGGGGGTAGACAGAGAGTAGCCCTTGCAGAACTTGTTGATGATAAAAGCGGTGCACTGGCCGTTCTCCTTCTCCTTGGCGAAGAGGACAATGGGCCCCTCATAGGCCGCGTTGGAGATAAAGCGCTTCACGCCGGTGATCTTATAGGTGCCCTCCCCGGTCTTCTCGGCCACCGTCTTGAGCATCTTGGGGTCGGAGCCGGTGTCCGCCTCGGTAAAGGCGAAGGAGCCCTTGAACTCGCCCTGGAGCCCGGGCACCAGGAACTTCTGCTTCTGCTCCTCGGTACCATAAAGGTTGATGGCCTCCAGGGGCAGCATGGTGACGGCCATAATAGCGCCCACGCTGGGGCAGACCTTGCTGACCTCCTCAATAGCCATGGAGGTGGTCAGATACCCCAGCTCCATGCCGCCATACGCCTCGGGAAAGTTCATAGCGATGAAGCCCATCTCGGCCATGACCTGGAACAGGTCCTGGGGAAACTTTTCCGCTGTCTCGATCTCCTCCACCCGGGGGGCGATGTAGTTCTGGGCATAGTCCCGGGCCAGGTCCCGGATCATCTGCTGGTCTTCTGTGAGTTTGAATTGCATGCTTCGATTCCTCCTAATACTCTTTGTGCAAGAATCTTTTTCTTCTCATCCCTTTGAACACAGGGACAGCTTACCGCAACAGCTGCCCCGAGATCACCACCCGCTGGACCTGGTTGGTGCCCTCAAAAATCTGGAACACCTTGGAATCCCGCCAGATCTTCTCCACGGGGTACTCCCGCATATAGCCGTAGCCCCCCATGATCTGGATGGCGCTCTCGGCCACCTGGGTGGTGCACTCGGTGGCATAGGCCTTGGAGATGGCGGCCTCCTTGGTAAAGGGCAGGTGCTTCTCGATAAGGTCCAGCACATGACAGTACATCTGCCGGCTGGTCTCCACCTTCATGTCCATATCGGCCATCATGAACTGGAGGGCCTCGAACTTGCAGATCTGCTGCCCAAAGGTCACCCGCTCCTTGGAGTACTTAATGGCCTCGTCCAACGCCCGCTGGGCCATGCCGGTGGCAATGGCGGCGATAAAGGGCCTGGACAGGTCCAGGGTCTTCATCACCAGCTTAAAGCCATCCCCCTCCTGGCCCACTCTGTGGTCCGCCGGCACCCGCACGTCCTCAAAGACCACCTCCACGGTGTTGGTGGTCCGGATGCCGCACTTGTCCTCCTCCTTGCCGATGGAGATCCCCGGCCGATCCCGCTCCACGATAAAAGCGGTGAGGCCCTTGGCCCCCTTGCTGGGGTCGGTGCTGGCCACGGCCAGGTACACATCGGCAAAGCCGCCGTTGGTAATAAAGCACTTGGCGCCGTTGATGACATACTCGTCTCCCTCCCGCACCGCCTTGGTCCGGGTAGCGGCCACATCGGAGCCCCCGCCGGGCTCGGTGAGGGCGAAGGAGGCATATCCCCTGCCGTTCATCACCAAGTCCCAAAACAGCTTCTTCTGCTCCTCAGTCCCGCCAAACAGCACCGGCTTCCAAGCCAGGTTGGTGGTAACGGAAGTCAGGGCCAAACCGGAATCATAGTAGCCCATCTGTTCATAGATAGCCCCGGCGCTCTTATGATCCAGCCCCAATCCCCCAAACTCCTCCGGTGCCTCAAAGGCATTGAGCCCCAGCTCATGTGCCTTCCGGTAGACCTCATCCGGAAAATGGTTCTCATGATCCCATTCCTGCAAATTAGGCTTAATTTCCTTCTCCATAAAGGAAGCGATCATCTCGCAGATCTCTTTTTGCTCTTGGGTCAAAAGGCGCATCGCAAAATTCCCCTTTCAGCAAAACTGCTTATGTAAGTTATTTTTTCAGAGCTTTGATCCGTTCCTCAAAGTCAGGGCCCAGGAACCCGTCCAGCTGGGTCTCCTTCTCCAAACCCACAGACATATTCTGGCCGTCAGTCTCCCGAATCATCTTTTTCATAAACTGGATGCTGTAGGGGCTGTTGCCATTGATTTTTTGGATGACCTCTTCGGCCTTCTCCCACAGCTGATCGTCGGGGAAGCAGTAGTCGGCCAGACCGATCTCGGCCGCAGCCTTTCCGGAGAACACTCGGTTGGTAAAGAACATATCCTTGGCATGGCTGACGCCCACACGGCGGGGCAGTCTCTGGTGCAGACCCCAAATGGCCCGCAGGGCAAACTTGCTGTGGGTGTCGCCGATCTTGGCATTTTCGCCAGCGATGATAATATCACCGGCCAGAGCCAGCTCCAGACCGCCGGTATAGCAATGGCTGTGAACGACCACCACCACAGCCTGCTTCATGTCGGCCAGATGGGTGACGACGCGGGTATTGAGCAGCTCATCCTGCCCCTCAGCCCCCAGCACCTCCACATCGTGTCCAGCGCAGAAGCAGCGGCCGGCACCCCGGAGGACGATAACATGGATATCATCCCGCCCCTCCAGCTCCAGCAGGTTCTTCTCGATCTCCCGAAAAAGCACGGAGTCCAGGGCGTTCAGCTTCTCGGGACGGTTCAGGGTCAGATAGCATACGCCATTTTTATCTTCACGCAGTAAACACTGTTCACTCATGATATGTCCCTCCAAATTTTTGATAATAATATGGTTTTAGGCCCTTGCCTTCTTGACCTCCTCGGTCAACACCGGCAGCACCTCAAACAGATCGCCCACAACTCCGTAATCCGCCACATCAAAGATCGGCGC
>CATJWI010000070.1 GCA_949744075.1 uncultured Eubacteriales bacterium
ACGGGCGGTGATGGCTGCGGTGGCCATTGCTCTTGTTTTGTGTTCGCTGTTTTGGTTCTTGAAGTGGAAAAAGGCACAGGAGATCGTCCGCGGGGAGTTCTGGATCCGGGAGACGATTACATATATGACTGACGAAGAAGTTCGCGAGGCGATAGATCGTATTCAGTCGGAAGACCCATCTCAAAAAGGAGGATGAGGATAGCGATGAAAGCAAAAAAGTTTTCTGCGGCTTTATGTGCCGCGGTAATGATAGTTTCTCTACTGACCCCCACCATGGCGGCGGAGGTGCAGGAAAACGTCATTGACTTGGGCGATGGTTTTTACGTGGTAGAGACCATTACCTATGGCCCCGCCACCCGTGCAGGAAATACCGCCAGCGGGAACAAAAACGCCACCCTATATCAAGGCTCCACTTTGATTGGCACCGCTACCCTGTATGCGACTTTTGATATTTCCGGTTCCACCGCCAAAGCGACATCCTCAGCCATTGAGGGCACCGGCTCCAACGGCTGGTCCTACACCCGGGGCTCCACCCGCCGCTCGGGCAACACCGCTTACGGCACCGCCTATTTCTCCAACGGCAGCACCGAAAAGCGCCTGGACATCTCCCTGTCCTGCTCCCCCAGCGGCTCCCTTTCCTAAAAGCCCGGGCTTTACAAAACCCCAAAAAAGCAATAAAATAGGTGGGCAGGAATTTCCTGCCCACCTTTTTTGTTCCGGAGGCCCCCGATGAAATATATCACCCCGTCCATCCTCCTAGCCCTGGCCGTGCTGGCCGCGGTCTTCTATTTTCTCATCCGCTGCTGCATGGCCCTGCAAAACAGCGCCCGGGTCCTCCCCCTGCCCCAGGGGCCCGAGGCCGCCCGGCCCCTGACCTTCGCCGGGAGCTGCCACCCCATGGAGCGGAAGGACCGGCTGCCCGTTCTGGTCATCACTCTGGTCTACGCCCTCACTGCCTTTTTCCAGCTGGGGGCCCTGGCCTCCCCCACCGGGGTCTACGACTTTGCCGGAGGGGAGGCGGTGACCCTCCGCATCGACGGGGGCCCGGTGTACACCACCGGGTTCCGGTACTACTCCGGCCTTGGCACCGGAGAGTACAACATCGAGATCTCCGCCGACGGGGACCACTGGTCCACCCTCTGGCCCCGAAAGGAGGGTAGCGGCGACGCTGAGAAGGTCACAAGCTACTACTTCGCCAACGCTGAGGGCTACGCCCCCAGCTACGCCCTGAGCCAGAAATACAACCAGCTCTACAAGTGGCTGGACGTGACGGTGGAGAACCCCCGGAACGTCCAATACATCCGCATCACCGGAAAGGCGGACAAGGAGAACCTCCAGCTCACCCGCCTCTGCCTCCTGGGGCAGGAGGGCCAGCCGGTCTCCTTCCGCTGGACCATGGCCGACGGCTCCCCCGCCCCCGAGGGGCTGGACACCCTCCTCCTCGCCGGCGGCGTACCGGAGAAATCCACCTGGTACGACTCCACCTACTTTGACGAAATTTATCATGCCCGCACCGCCAAGGAGCACATCGACGGAGTCTATCCCTACGAGGTGACCCACCCGCCCCTGGGCAAACTGATCCTAGGCGTGGGTATCCGGCTGTTCGGCATGACCCCCTTCGGCTGGCGGTTCATGGGCACCCTCTTCGGGGTGCTGATGCTGCCCATTCTCTACGTCTTTCTGAAAAACCTCTTTGGTAAGACGGTGGTGGCCGCCTGCGGCACCATCCTCTTTGCCACCGACTTCATGCACCTGGTCCAGACCCGCATCGCCACCATCGACACCTACGCCGTCTTCTTTATCCTGGGCATGTACTTCTTTATGTACCGCTACCTCACCCTTCCCGCCGGGAGCTCCTTCCGGAAGGGGACCTTGCCCCTGTTCCTGTCGGGGCTCATGTGGGGGCTGGGGGCGGCCAGCAAGTGGACGGTGTTTTACGCCGGCGTCGGCCTGGCGGTGCTCTACTTCATGGGCTTCTACCAGAAACTCCGGGACTGGCCGAAGGAGCGCGCCGACTTTCGGGGGGACTGGATCCTGCGGACTCTGCTGTTCTCAGTACTCTGCTTTATTCTGATCCCCTTCCTTATTTACACCCTCTCCTATATCCCCTATGCCCAGGCCCGGGAGGTGCCTCTCTCCCTCAGCGGCCTGGGCCGGGACCTGGACATCCTGTTCCAAAACGTGCTGGGCCGGATGGGCATGGGCAGCGCCTTCCAAGGGGAGCACATCCCCACCGACAACCTGGCGGGCATCATGGTGAACAACCAGTGGTATATGTTCAACTATCACCAGGGGGTGAACCAATCCCACCCCTACGCCTCCTGGTGGTTCCAGTGGATCGTGGACGGCCGGCCCATTCTCTATTATATGGACAACGTCTATAACGACGCAGGCGTCCTCACCGCCACCACCCGCTTTGCCGCCTTTGCCAACCCGGTGCTGTGCTGGACGGGGCTGGGGGCCATCCTCCTCTGCGCCGCCCACTCCTTCCGGCGGCTGTGGAGCAAGGCCGCTTTCCTGGGGGGGCTGGGGCTCTTCTCCGCCTACCTCTGCTGGAGCGTCGGCCACACCCCAAATGGGGTCTTTGACCCTGAGCAAAGCCCGGAGGTATTGGGGCGGAATCTGATCATCCTTATCGCCTGCCTGGCGGTCTACCTGCTCCTGTGTGCCTTTTTCCTCTGGGCGGCCCCGGGCCACTCGGGGAAGGCGGCCTTCCTGCTGGTGGGCTACCTGTCCCAGTTGGTGCCCTGGATGTTCATTGGCCGGACCACCTTCGAGTACCACTACTTCCCTTCGCTGCTGTTTTTGGTGTTGGCAGTTGCCTATCTTATGGACAACATTTTGGATGCCGGCCGGGAGTGGAAGCTGCCCATATACGGGCTGACAGGCCTCAGTGCGGGGCTCTATGTCCTCTTTTACCCCGTCCTCATCGGCCTTCAGGTCCCCCGGTGGTACTTGCCCTTTGTGAAGTGGATCGAGAGCTGGCCCTACTGAACTTTTTACTTTGATTTTCATTCTTCTATCATAAGGAGCACCTCCTATGTTTCTCCCCGACTACCACACCCACTCCCTCTGCTCCCCTGACGGCTGCGCTCCTCTGGTTGAGATGGCACAGGCCGCCCTGGAGGCGGGGATGAGTGAGCTTTGCCTCACCGACCACTGTGACATTTTGGACCTCCAGGGGAAGTTGGACCTGTCCTTCCGGTGGTCGCCGGTAGAGGAGCAGCTGGCCTTGGCCCGGCCCCGGTTTGAGGGGCGACTGCCCATCCGCATGGGGCTGGAGCTGGGCTCGGCCTGGGAGGCCCCCGACTTCTCCGCCCAGCTGACAGCCCATCCGGAGCTGGACTTTGTGCTGGGGTCGGTCCACAACCTGAGCTCCGCCGACCGGGGCCAGGACTTCTATTTCGTGAACTACCGCAGCGATGAAGACTGCTACTATGTACTGGACCGGTATTTTGACTGCATGGAGGTCCTGGCCGGGATGGACTGCTACGACGTGCTGGCCCACATCATCTACCCCCTGCGCTACATGAACGGCCGAGACGGCCAGCACGCCGCCCTGGACCGCTATGAGCCCCAGCTGCGCCGGATCTTCCACCTGGTCCTGGATACGGGCCGGGGCATCGAGGTAAACACTTGCCGTGGGGAGACGGTGGAGGACTGGCGGTGGCTGTTGGGCCTCTATGGGGACTGCGGCGGGACCCTCATCACCCTGGGCAGCGACGCCCATGAGCCCAAGGACGTGGGAAAGGGGATCCCCCAGGCCGCCCAACTGCTGCGGGAGCTGGGGTTTGACCACGTAGCCCGGTATGAGAGTCGGAAGGCTGTTTTGATGCCGCTATAAAACAAAAAGGAGCCGGGCTGTGTTTTCCACAGCCCGGCTCCTTTATTCTTCCGCTACGAGCTCCTCCAGCACCGTCAGCACACTCTCGCACTGCTGCGGGAAAAGCCGCTTCAACTCCGGGTCCGCGCCGGCCATGAGCCAGGGGTGTCCAGCCGCCTCCAGCATGGGGCGGTCGTTCCAGTTATCCCCAAAGGCAGCCACCTCCTTTAGGGCGATCCCCAGCCCGGCGCAGAGGCCCCGGAGGCCCACCCCCTTGTCTCCGCCGCCAAAGTCCAGCCAGTCGGGCCCGGCCACCGCCATATGGTATTTTCCCCACCGGGGACCCAGGACAGCCATAGGCTCCTCCGGGCCCCCAGGGCACCAGGCCGAGATCTTCACCACGTCCTCCGGGATGTCCTCCAGCCGCTCCACCCGCTGCATCCGGTTCCCCTCCATCTCCTCCATGTAGCGGATGAAAGAGTCCTCACAGCCCCAGACGTAGCTCACCCGCTCCCCGGAGATCAAAGCCTCGCAGCCCGGCAGGGCCTGGATCTCCCCGGCCAGGGCCAGGGCGTCGGGGCGGGGAATGGGGCTTTTGGAGAGGACGGGGGCTGCATCCTCTTGTCCCGGGCCAAAGACCACGCTGCCGTTCTCGCAGACAAAGGCCATTTCCTCCGCCACCGGCTCAAAGAGCAGCCGCAGGGAGCGGTACTGCCGGCCCGAGGCAGGGCAGAACAAAATTCCCCGTTCCCGAAGGCGGCGGATCAGGGGGAAGAGCCCCTGGGGCAGGCCCACCTGGCCGTAGGGGATCAGGGTCCCGTCGATGTCGCAGGCAATGAGCTTGATGGACATAGACATCCTCCTTTGCAAAAACAGCGGGGCGGTCCCTGGGGGCCGCCCCGTCGTCTCTTTTGGTCAGGGTCAGAAATTACAGCGTACGATACACTTCAGGGTCTGGCCGTCCACCGTGGCGGTGACCCGGCAGGTGCCCTTGCTCACCGCGGTGACGGTGCCGTCCCCGGACACGGTGGCCACGCTGGCGTCCGAGGTGGACCACACCACCGCTGAGCTGGTGCCTGAGACGGTGAGCCGCCAGGTCTCCCCTTCCCGGCTCAGGGTGAAGTCCTCCCGGTTCAGGCTCAGGGAGCTGCTGGGGGCCTGGGAGGCCGCCGGGGCAGGAGTGGCCACCGTGCTGGTGGTGCTCCCCCCCTCATCCTTAAAGTTACACCGGACGATGCAGGTCTTCTCCCCCACTCCGGCCACTGTGGCGGTGAGGGTGGCGGTGCCCTTGCTCACGGCGGTGACCAGACCGTTCCAGGAGACCGCGGCCACATTGGGATTGCTGGACTTCCAGGTCACCTCCCCGTTGGCGTTGGCCGGGGTATATGTAATCACCATCTGGAATACCTCTCCCGGCGCGGAGAACGTAAAGTCCTCCCGGTTCAAGGTAAAGGCAGTGGGGGTGACCAGATCCACCGCGGGAGTGCTCACTTGGGGAGCCGGCGGCGTGCTGGCCGTGATCGGCTGGCTCTCCGCCGGAAGGCTCTCTACAGGGAGGCTCTCCACCGGCTGAGTGGGGGCCGCCGTCATGCTCTCCACCGGGGGCTGGCTCTCCGCCACGGGCGGCTCCTTGCCCCCTCCGATCATGGACCGGACGATGGAGAACACGATGCCCGCCGCCGCGACGACCAGGGCCAGCGACAGGACCCAACCGATGATCCGGCCCACCGAGGTCCCGCCCCCCGCCAGGTGCCGGCCCCGCTGGGGAACGTCGTCGTAATATTCGTCGGCCCTCGCGTCCGGGTCGCCCCAGCGGCCGGTGCCGTCCTCGTTGCAGAAGGGACAGTGCTTATAGCTGGCGGCGTACATCTCGCCGCAGTATTCACATTTGATGAGCTTGCTCTTGGTCCCGCTTTGACGTGCCATGGCCGTTCCTCCGTTTCCTATTCTGCTTCTATTTTACACGTTTCCCCATCCATCGTCAACGCTCTTCACACAACTGTCATCAATTTTTAATTTATGGGCAAAAACTGCGGTACACCTGTCCCGGAACCAGCTCAACATGGCGCTGCCTGGCCATCTCCTCCACCGTGACAAAAAGAAATCCCTTCTCGTGCAGCCGGTCCACCACCTGAAGGGCCGCCGCCACCGAGGTGGGATAGATGTCGTGCAGAAGGATCACATCTCCGTCGGCGGCCCGGGATACGATATGCTCCGCCACCCGGTCCGCGTCCTTATATTTCCAATCCTCCGGGTCGATGGACCAGAGGATCAGGGCGCTTCCCGAACGCTTCTCCACCCCGTTGTCGATGAGGCCATAGGGCGGCCGCAGGGCAAAGCCCCCGTGGCCCACCGCCTGGGCCAGCACATTCTCCGTCCGGTCCACCTGGGCGGAAAAATCGGCGGCGTTGAGCCCGGTGAGCTGCACATGGTCATAGGTGTGGATGCCGATCTGGTGGCCCTCCTCTTCCATCCGCTGCACCAGGTCTTCGTTCCCCGGCACCAGTTCTCCGATGAGGAAAAAGGTGGCCGGCACCCCCCGCTCCGCCAGTCCGTCCAGCAGCTCCCCAGTGGTGGAGCGCCGGGGCCCGTCGTCAAAGGTGAGGGCGACGAGGGGCTGATCTCCGGCGATCTCCGCCGGACCGTCCACCGCTGTCAGTTCCTCCCCTCTCGTCCAAAACACCAAAGCCAGCGCCAGGAGCAGAACGCACAATTTTCCTTTTTTCCCCATTTTCACGCCCCACCTCCCATTCAAAACTCAGTATGCGCAAAAAACAGAAAAACAAAAAAGGAAAAAACAGCATCTCAAAGCCTATATCTCCACTCTCCTATTGAAAAAGTCCTGCGGCACAAGCCGCAGGACTTTTTTCACGCCTCTCTCGGGTCCGGGTCCCCGTCCAGGGTGGACAAGTACTGGAACAGGGGCACCAGGTCTTCCCACTCCTCCAAAATGTGGTTTGGCAGCTCCGGCGACCACAGCAGGTCATCGTGCTCCCGCTCGCAGCTGAGGGAAAAGCCCCCCTTTTTGTTGTACCAGGGGTCCAGCAGCTTGCTGGGGGACGGGCGGAACTTTTTAAACTCCTCCCCCTCCAGGCGGAAGGTATCCTGCCTGTTCACTTTCCGCACCAGCTTCTCCAGTGTCTTGGGATCCCGGTCGATCCGTGCCCGGAGCTTGGCCATGGTCACCGCCTGGGCCATCCAGTAGCCCAAGCCGTAGCTGTAGCCTCCGGGGGCCAGCTCGAACCAGAATACCGGCTGGCAGGACCACCGCTCCGCCGGGGCGGAGATGGTGAGCCACAGGTGGTCCTTGTAGGGCCCCCGGCCAAAGAGCCGCCGGGCGTCCCGGTAGATGCGGCTCACCCGGCTCACCAGAGTCAGGTCCTTGTGAGCCCCGGAAAAGCCCTCATACAGGTCCCGGCACAGCTCCTTCATAGGAGCTTCAAAAATTTCCTTGTACTCCGCCTTGCGGGGCTCAAACCACTCCCGGCTGTTGTTGAGCCGGATGCCCCACATAAAGTCGATGACAGCGGGGTCAAAGCCTTGAAACGCCATATCTCTTTCTCCTTTGCCGCAGGGGATCAGGGGACCTGGATGGTCCCCGGGGGCAGCAGGGGGTCACTGGGGTCCTCCCCCGCGGAGGGGGTCTCCTCCACAGGGGGATCAATGGGCACCGTGGGGTCTACTGTGGGGACCGGGCTCTCCCCGGTCTCCGCCGGGGGCTGGCCTCCCTGGGGAGCCTGTCCCTCCCCAGCGGGCTCAGCGGGGGCCGGACTCTCTCCCACCGGGGCCGACTCCACCGGAGCCACCGCCTCCTGGCTGCGGATGCCCGTGTAGGGGTCGATGCCCCAGAGGGCCATGTCAGCGGGGTTATAGAGGATCACCGCGTTGCGGACCTTGTACTTGCTTTGGTAGAGGAAAGTGGTGGAGATCTCATTGCCCTCGGCGTCCACCAGCTTTTGATAGGTGTCGATGGTCACGGCGTTGTAAGCGGTGCGCTCCGGGTCCTTCTGGGTGGTGCCCTGGGGAATGGCCTCGCTGGGCTCGTAGATAGTCTGGGCGTACTGGGTGATCACCCGGTTAGCAGAGTAAGGCTCCCCGTGTATCCCCGTCTCGTCGGTGCCGTAGATGGTCACGTGGAGATACCGCTTCTCGTCCACCATGGCCTGGATCTTGATGGGGTGCTCCGTATTGTTGCGGAACCGGAAATCCAGGCTGTCCGACTCCCCGTGATCCCCATAGACCGTGGCGTCCAGGCCGCCGCTGACATAGTCCGGCTCATAACGGTGGGCGTACCGCTCCAGGGTCTCCAGATTGGCCTTCAGCGTGGCCCAGTAGAGGGTGGAGCTGGCCTGGCAGATGCCTCCGGCCACCGTATCCTTGCTCAGGCCGTTGACATAGGCCGTGGCCTTTCCGTAGCCGTTGGAGACCGCATAGGGGCTGCAGGTCTGGTTGAAGGAGAACTCCTCCCCCGGAAAGAGGATGGTACCGTCCACGAACTGGGCCGCCGTGGTCACGTTACCCACCCGCACATTGGTGCCCCGGACCCGGGTCACCGCCTCGCCCAGAATGTCCCGGAACAGGTTTTCGGTCAACTCCTCGGTGGTCACCTGGGGCTGGGTCAACTCCAGCTCCACCCGGCACAGCTTGCCGTCGGCCGTGTTGGCTAGGGCGGTCCGGGCCGCCTCGATATCCAGGTCCTTCCCTGTCACCGAGGGGACGATCTCCTTGCTCTCCCGGTCCAGGTATGCGTCGGAGACCTGGGCGTAGATCCCCCGCTGAATGGCCTGAAAATCAGGCTCGGCCGGAGGGGCCTGGATCAGGGGGATGGCCACCTTGGCCGGGCCCTCCCCGGTCAGGGCAGCGGTGACGCCGCTGCGCACCGCGTCCAGGTCCACCGCAGTGCCGGTGATCCCCTTTTCAAAGAGGATGGCGGTGTCCGTCACCTCATAGGTGGTGGCGTTACCTGAAATGCCCAGCTTTTGGGACAGCTGGGACAGGGCCCTGTCCATCCGCTCCTGGCCCTTCTGGGTATAGCGGAGGGTCACCCCCACGGTCTCCTCCCCCCTGTTTAGCAGGCGCATCAGGTACTGCCCGCCCAAGGCGAAGAAATTCCCCCGCTGCTGGGCGTTCCACAGGTCCTGGGCCAGGTCGGCGGGCTCCATCAGTTCCTCAGTCTCCAGGGAAAAGCTGGCCCCGCTGCCCGACTCGTAGAGCTCCACCGTCTTGCCCGCCCACTGCTGGGGAATGGCCTGGCTCAGCCGCTCCTCCGCCTGGGTGGCGGTGAGACCGGAGACGTCGATGCCCATCACGCTGGTGTGGGGCCACAGCTTCTCTCCCCCCGCCAGAATGCACAGGGCCAGATAGGCCGTGAGCAATACCACGGCTATGACGCCGCAAACCAGGGCCGCCGTCTTTTTTCCTTTGTCGCTATCGGACGCAAGGCGCTTGCCGCCTGTCTTTTCTTCCATGGTCCATCACTCCAACTCTATCCTCAAAAGAGAAAATGCAAATTCATAGTCATTATAGTGTTTTTCTTAAGAAAAAGCAAGCCCCGCTGCTCTTTACTTTTCCCATAAATCGTTGTATGATATAAGATACTGTGTTATAGAATATGATTTGCTTCCCATTTCATTCATTTCGCATCGGGAGGAGCGCTATGTCAAACAAACAAGACTCCAATATCCCCTGGTGGCTCATCGTTCTGGGGTTCATCTTTTTTCCGCCCGCGGGCATCGTTCTGCTGTTTATGAGCCTGGGCGGCGTCCAGTTTCCCACTGGGCGGTCCTCCGGCTCCCAGGGCTCCGGCCGCTATACCTACCAGCAGCGGCGGCAGACCCCGCCCACCGGCTCCCAGGTCATCTACTCCACCCCCACCGCCAACCAGGCCAAGACCCAAGGGACCGCCTCCCCTGCCGGGCAGGCCAAGGCCCAGGGCGGCTCTACCCAGCGAGGCTACGTCTATGGCCGCCCCGGCCCGGCTCAGAAGGCTTCCGGCGCCCGGCCCGCTCAAAACCCCCGGCAACGCCGCCCGTCCCTTCGGGGTGGAAGAAGCATCACCGCTTTGGGCGTGGCCCTCTCCCTGGCCCTCATCCCCCTGGTCGACGAACTGGCCAGCTTCGGCTTCTCCTTTGTGGACACCTGGCTGCCTCTCCTGGGCTGCACCTGCGCCGGCATCTTCATGATCTTCACCGGCCTGGGCCGCACCCGTACCGCCCGGCGGTACCGGCTCTACCTGGGAGTCATCGGCCAGCAGAAGTCCGTCTTCCTCAGCGACCTGGCCGGCTCCGCCGGGGTCAGTGAGAAAAAGGTGCTCTCCGACGTCCAGCGGATGCTGGCTGACGGCATTCTGCCTATGGGCTACATAGACCGGGCCTCGGGCCGGCTGGTCCTCACCGACCAGGGCTATGAGGCCCCCCGGCGGGAAGCGGCTCCCAGCCAGGCCTCTGAGCCGCCCAAGGCGGCTCAGAAGGAGGATGACGACGACGCCATCCTCCGGGAGATCAAGGAGGTCAACGACGCCATCCCCGGGGACGAGATGTCCCGGAAGATCGACCGCATCGGGGAGATCACCCGGAAAATATTGGCCTATCAGCGCAACAACCCCTCCAAGGCCGCCGAGCTGCGGCAGTTTTTGAACTACTACCTGCCCACCACCCTGAAGATCCTCCGGGCCTATGCCCAGATGGACGCACAGGGCGTGGAGGGAGAGAACATCTCCGCCGCCAAAAAACGCATCGAAGAGATGATGGATAAGGTGGTGGAGGGCTTCGAAAAGCAACTGGACCAGCTGTTCCAGACCGACGCCATGGACATCACCACCGACGTGGAGGTACTGGAGCGGATGCTGGACAAGGACGGACTGGGGTCGGGAATGACCTTGGGAAGCTAACAGAAAAAAGCAGGGCCGCGCTGTATCATGTACAGCGCGGCCCTTTTTTAATAAACAGAAGGCGATCACAGGCCGCCTTGAGGATGCCGCCGATCAATAGAACCGTACCTCGTAGTTCCTCCCACTGGTCCACCGCCCTTTTCAGTTCGGAATCCAAAACCGCTTTTCAGCGGTGTTGGCCCCGGCCGGGCAGGCCGAAAAAACGTTCATACCATACGAACCACCTACCGATGGTGCTATTGAAAATGCCTCTTTAACGCCTCCATGCCCCCCTCTACCCAGTTCTCCACGTAGCCGCAGCCGGTACACACATACCTGGTCACCGGGACCCGCTTCACCCAGGCCCCGGTGGTCATGGGGATACTGTTGGCCAGGTAGCGGTGGGCATCGTCGGGGATGCGGAGAAGGTGAGTGCTTCCGCATTTGGGACAGCAGCGGGTATTTTTCATCGCTTCAAAACTCCTTTCTTTCCACGATCCTTCTGGAGCGCCACCAGGAGAGGAGCAGGGCCAAAAGCCCCAAAAGCAACAGAAACGCACTGGTATTGGCAGGCAAAAACCTCCCAAACCCGGTGGCCAGCCCCGCCATCGCACCCCCCATGCCCCCCAGGGCCGAAAGCAGCACGATGATCAGGATCAGCACCCCCCGAGCCTTGCTCCCGCCGAAGTGGTAGCACACCGGCAGGACCAGCGCCCCATAGAGAAGGCTCACTCCGCCGTAAAGAGCGGCCGTCCCAAAGCCCGCCTCTATCCCCCGCCCCAGGGACAGGAGCAGCGTCACCGCCGTAAAGGCAGCGCACACCAGGGCCACAATGCAATAACGGGCGTCCACCATGCCCCGGCGGCCGCCGGGTGCCGCGGCGGCGTAGGCCTGCCAGCCATTGACCTCGTCATGGCTGAACAGGCTGACCACTGCGCTCATAGTCAGCACGATGCTGTAGAGGCTGGCAAAGGCAGCCATGCCGTCGCTGAAGAGTCCCACTCCCGCCATCACTGCCACAAACAAGGCGAAAAAGCGGATGTTGAGATAGATCAGAACGCCGTCCCGCCGAAAAAAGCCCTTCATCTCAAAACTCCTTCTTCTCCATCACCCAGAGAGACACCGGCCAGGACAGGGCCAGCAGCGCCAGGGCCACCCCCAGGATCCACAGGCTCATCGTAAAAAGGGACATCCCCTGGGGCAAGGTTATCCCCGCCACCGTGACCCGGTCGGCCCATTCCAGCGCCTCCTCCAGCCCCTGGGCGGTAAGCCCCACCAGCCCCATAGTGGCCCCCAGGGCGATGAGGAGGATGAGCCGGCTCTTGCCGGTGCCGAAGCGGTAGCTCAAAGGCATGGCCACCGCCAGGTAGAAACACAGCAGCCCGCCGCAGAGCAGACCGCTGCTCAAGTTGTTCTCCTGCCGCCCTATGAGGCCCAGGACCACCATGGTCCCCGTCACCAGGACCACTGCGGCCAGGCACAGCAGATACCGGCCGCACACCATGGCCCGCCGTCCCCCGGCGGTGGCGGCGGCGTAACCCTGCCAGTGGTTCTGATCGTCGTAGGCGAAGAGCCCCAGCAGGGTGCTCATGGCGAAAATGGCCACATAGAAGGAAAGAAAGCTCTGGAAGTGGGACGCCACCACCGACACCGCCGCCATCACCGCCAGAAACAGCAGGTAGAACCGGGCGTTGGGCAGGGTGAGAAGCAGATCCCGTTTGAAAAAGCCTTTCATGCTCAAAACTCCTTTTTCTGCATAATACGGCGGGACAGCCGCCAGGAAAGGGCCAGACAGCCCAGCCCCAGAAGAGGAAGGGCCAGGGCGGCGGCAGCGAAAAAGCCTCTGACCTCTCCCCGGAGCGCCCCCTGGGCCAGGTCCTCCCGGGCGCTCTCCAGCACCCCGGCGGAGAGGCCCCCCATCACCCCCAGCAGCGTGAAGGTGAGGATCACAGACACCAGCTTGCCCCGGGTCCCGCCCCAGCGGCAATAAATGGGCAGGGTCACCGCCAGGGTGATCAGCAGAGTACTGCCGTAAAACCCGGCGGACCACAGGGGCAGGCCCTTCCACCGGAGCACCGACACCAGAAGGACGCCCCCCGTCAGGAGGAGGGTCTCCCCCAGGGCAAAGAGGTAGCGGGCATCCACCATGGCCCCTCTGCCCCTGGGAGCGGCTGCGGCGTAGGCCTGCCAGCCATTCATCCCGTCGCAGAGGAACAGGCTCTGGATCCCGTTGAGGCCCAGGAGCACCAGAAAGAGGACCGCGAAATCAAGGGGGCCTGTCAGCGAGACAAACTGGGTCGCCAGCAGGAGAAGCCCACAAAACACCCCGCAAAACCGGAGGTTGGGCAGCATCAGGAACCAGTCCCGCCTCAGAAAGCCCCTCATTCCCGGTCGCCCCTTGTGGTGAAGATCATCAGGTCCTCCAGGGTGGGAGTATCCAAGGGCAGGTCGGGGTAAGCCCTTTGGAAGACGGCCCGGTCGTTGATAAGGGCCTGGCAGCCATACTCTCCTTCCCGCTTGCCTACAATAAGCTTGGGGTCCACCCGGAGAAGGTCCGATCTCGTGCAATTCAGCTTTCCGTAGGTGTCCAGCAGCTCGTCCTTGGCCCCCGAGATGGTGACCTGCCCCTTGTGGAGGTAGACCACGTAGTCGCAGATCTTCTCCAGGTCGCTGGTGATGTGGCTGGAGATGAGGATGGCGTGGTCCTCATCCTGGATGAAGCTCAAAAACTCATCCAAGATTTCATCCCGGACCACCGGGTCCAGCCCCGAGGTAGCCTCGTCCAGCACCAGGAGCTTGGGCCTGTGGCTCAGGGCCACGGCGATGGTCAGCTTCATCTTCATGCCCCGGGACAGCTCCTTCACCTTCTTGCCACTGGACAGGTCGAACTTTTGAAGATAGTGGGCAAAGAGGTCCTCCTCCCAGCCGGGAAACAGTCCGGCGCAGAAGGCCCCCACCTGCTTCACCTTCAGTACGCCGGCAAAGGGGCACTCGTCGGGGACATAGCCCACGGCGGTGAGTCCCTCCCCCTCCAGCAGCTCAACGCTTCCGCTGTCGGGCCGCAGGATGCCCAGCAGGCACTTGATGGCGGTGGACTTGCCCGCCCCGTTCTCCCCGATGAGCCCCAGAATGGTGCCCCCGGGTATGGCCATGGACACATCCTTCAAAACGAAGGAGCCGAAATCCTTGGTGAGATGCTCCATCTTCATTGCGTATTCCATCTGTCATTCCTCCCCACAGAGTATGTCTAAGGTCTCTTTTACTTCCCCGGCGGTCACGCCCCCCAGCTTAGCCGCCTCCACCGCCTTCTGCAGGTATTCCTCCCCCTGCCGCAGAGCGTTTTCCCGGGCCAGCTCCAGGTTCCGGGGGGCCACAAAGCAGCCCTTGCCGGGAACAGTGGTGATAAATCCCTCCCGCTCCAGCTCCTCATAGGCCCGCTTGGTGGTGATCACCGAGATGCGCAGGTCCTTTGCCAGGACCCGCATGGAGGGCAGGGCCTCCCCCTCATTCAGAGTCCCAGCGAGGATCAACGTCTTGACCTGCCGGGTGATCTGGTCATAGATGGGGGCCTCTCCCGTGTTTCGGATGATGATGTCCATGTCGTCACTCCGATCCTTATTGTGTAGATACTGTATCTATCGGACATATACAGTATATATATGATAGACACAGTTGTCAAGAGGGAATTTTTAT
>CATJWI010000071.1 GCA_949744075.1 uncultured Eubacteriales bacterium
CCGATGGCCGAGTGGTAGGACGAGGAGGAGCGGACCACCCCATCGGTGACCACCAGACCCAGGGGCTGGCCGGTGGAGAGGACGTAAAAGTCTCCGTTGGTGCCCCCCACCACCCGCTGGCCCTGGGCTTCCAGGGTCTTGGCCATGGCGGAGAGGGTGGCCCGGGTGAGGACATTGTCTCCGTAAGCTACGGCAGGGGTGACCACCTCGTTGGGGGTGTAGGTCACGTACCGCTCCAGGCGCAGGTCGCTGTATGTATCGCTCCAAAAATACCCCTTGGTCACGGTGGTCCCCTGAGAGAGGGGGCTGGTGGCGGCGTGGAGATCGTGGCCCATGGCCTCGGAGGCCAGGGCCCCCTGGCCCAGGGTCAGCGTCAGGGCGAGCCCTGCCGCGGAAAGTCTTGTCTTCCAGTGTTTCATGGTTCCTCCTATTCGCGAAAAGAAAAGCGCGCCGGGCTTGTCCCGACACGTTTTTTATCATAGCATATTTGCGCTTGCCTGTAAACGGGAAAGAGAGTGGAAAATGCAGCCGCCCCACGGTAAAATACTCCGCTTTGTGGGAACCGCCGCTGGACGCACTTCTGGCAGGTACTCCCTATTTTACGTAGGGGGCGGACACCGTCCGCCCTTTTCCATTTGGTCTAAATACACATTTTTTTAGAAATATTTTCAAAAAAATTGTTGATTATTTTATGTTTATGTGTTATAGTTTGATTAAACCAAATGATAGACCGAGGTGATTCCAATGTGGTAAATTTCCCAAACTGTATACTAAGCAAAATTTTACCAAACGCATAGCAAATATCCAGCCTCCTCCGTCACTTAGCTCCAACCAAAGTAACCTCTTGACTTTTTGCCCTATATTACAAAGTACGGTAGAAAGGTATGGTCATAACTATGAAAAAATTTTTATCATTGGCAGTTGTGTTCGCATTGTTGTGTCAGGTGTTATCCATTTCTGCCTTTGCGTCAAATAGTAATTCGCCAGAAAATGATTATGTATGGTTGGATGAAACATATGCTCTCAATGTTAGGAGCGATACCGACGGAAATCTATTGATTGAAACATACGAATCTGGTGTATTAATAAGAACAAGCACCTTCCACAAGGGGACTAATGGTCAAATATTTTTGACAGTTGATTCAGGAGAACAATCTATCTTCAAAACTGTCAACATTGCAGATTATATAACCAAAACCTCCACCTCCTTGGCAGCGCGCCCAAACTCACAAAGAGCTTATGATTACACTGGGACACTATTCTACGAACCTCTTAACCTTAGTGGAACATTATATCAGCATATCATGCAGGTGTATTATACCTACGAAAATGGTAACCAAACATCGTACACTATTAATGGTAAAAAGGGAGACCTCGTTGACACTATTATTGGAGCTATAATAGTGGGGTTAGGTCTCACCGCTACTAACCCATTAGGTGCCATAATTGCCTCACTAATTGGCATGTACTTCGATGGAAATAAGGTTTCTAAAAATTTCACTGAAGAGTTAAGCGCAGATAACTCCTATTATGATGTAAAATTAGTTGACCATAATACAGGCCATACAGCTCACGCAGATGCGTCAATGCACTGCATCACAGCCTCTGGATCGCCGCATAAAGGGGAATATTACTATGAGGGGTGTATACCATATTACGAACCGACTATAGCAGCAACACTTGCCATATATTTGTGGGGTGCTCAAGATGCCACTCCGTTGGTTCGGACTAGTGGAGACCGGTTTCCTTGACGGTACTATAATACTTTGGTATACCTCAAAAACTACATTTCCTTGAATGAGGAGCGGTCTGATGAATTGCCCTGTTTGTAATAAACCCATGGAGAATGGATACTTGCATGGAGGCAGGATTCTGCTGTGGTCATCCAGAAAAAGAGTTGTGTTGATACCTGCAAAAGATTCCATCACTCTAAGGCGGGGATGGACAACCCTTAGACTGCCCGCTTATCTATGCCGGGCATGTAAGGTGGGTATATTCCGGTATTCCCCCAGCGATTGATCCTCTTGCCTGAGGACGGGGCAGTTCCCCTCTCCTACGCAACCAAAAAGCGGAGGCTGTACTTAACCGTACAGCCTCCGCTTTTTTCTCTCTTTTCCTCAGTCGGGCTGGCTGCGTATTTCCTTCAGCAGCTTGCCCTCGGCCCGGAGGCGGGGCAGCGTGGTCTCCAGGGTGCCCGCCTCCTGGAGGATCAGGAGATCGCTGATAAGCTGGTTGGATACCAGGAAGCCCAGGGGGGTCAGGCGCCAGCGGCGATCCTGCTTTACCGCCCAGCCCTGGCGCTCGTATTCCTCCAGCTTTTGCTCCAGGGGGTCGAAGTTCATGGAGAACTCCCGGCGGTACTCCCACTCCTCAATGCCCCGGGTGGTCCGCAGGCGGAGCATCAGGTACTCTCCGCACCGCTCCCGGCGGGGCACCAGCTCGGAGCTGTCGATGACGGCGCCGCCGCCCAGGATGCCCGCCATATACTTGTCCAGGTCCCGGACGAAGGAATAGCGGCGGCCGCCGAAGTCGGAGTGGGCCCCGGGGCCGAAGCCCACGTAGGGCTTGCCCATCCAGTATTTCAGGTTGTGCCGGGACTGGAACCCCGGCTTGGCAAAGTTGGAGATCTCATACTGAGGGTAGCCCGCCTTCTCCAGGCGCTCCACCATCCAGAGGTACATGTCCGCCTGGAGGTCGTCGTCGGGCAGGACCTCCCCCCGGATGACCCGGCCGTCCAGGGGGGTGCCGGGCTCCACCTTCAGGCCGTAGCAGGACAGGTGCTGGGGCTTGAGGGCGATGGCGGACTCCACGCTCTTCTGCCAGCTCTCCATGGTCTGGCCGGGAAGGCCGTAGATCAGGTCCAGGGACAGGTTTTTCACCTTGGCCCGGCCGGCGGCGGCCACCGCCTTGGTCACCTGCTCAAAGTCGTGGAGGCGGTGGACCGCCATGAGCTCCCCGTCGCAGGCCGACTGCATCCCCAGGCTGATCCGGTTCACGCCGCTGCGGCGGACCGTCCGCAGAAAGTCCAGGTCGGCGCTCTCGGGGTTGGCCTCGCAGGTGACCTCCGCGTCCCGGGCCACATCGAAGCGGGGGCGGACCTCCTTTAGCAACGCCTTGATCCGTTTGGCCCCAAAGGCGCTGGGGGTGCCGCCCCCGATGTAGACCGTGTCCACCTTCCAGCCCTTGGCCAGAGGGGCGGTCTCCCGGATGTGGGTGGTGATGGCCTTCAAATACTCGTCCATCAGCTCCTCCCGGTCCGGGAGAGAGTAGAAGTCGCAGTAGTCGCACTTGGCCTTGCAGAAGGGGATGTGGAGATACACGCCTAAGCTCTCGCCCATGAAAAACGCCCTGCCTCTCACAAATAGGTAGAATTATTATACTACCATTTCCCTCCGTTTGCAAATCTCCTTCTGTTTTCAAGGTTCCCCGCTTGACGACCTGTTTCTCCTTATGTTATAGTATATTCGCTCGAAAATTTACATCTTTTCTTCTCAGAAAGGAGAACCAGCAATGGAGCGGAGCCACCCAAACTATCAAAATTTTATTCAGATCCTCCGGGAAGAGTTAGTTCCCGCCATGGGCTGCACCGAGCCCATCGCCATCGCCTACGGCGCAGCCAAGGCCCGGGACGTGTTGGGCCGGGAGCCCGACACCGTCAAGGTGGAGGCCAGCGGCAATATCATTAAGAACGTGAAGAGCGTTATCGTTCCCAACACTGGCGGGCTCAAGGGTATCGAGGCCGCCGCCGCCGCGGGCATCGTGGCCGGGCGGTCCGAGCTGATTTTGGAGGTCATCTCCCAGGTCACGGAGGATGAGAAGGCCGATATCCGCACCTTCCTGACCACCCATCCCATCCAGGTCTCCCCTGCCGAGGGGGACGTGATCTTTGACATTATCATCACCCTTACCGCCGGGGCGGACACAGTGAAGCTGCGCATCTCCGACTACCACACTAACATCGTGCTGGTGGAGAAGAACGGCCAGGTGCTGCTGGAGGCGGGCGAGGTCGCCGAGGCCGCCAAGGGCGACGGGCTTACCGACCGCAGCTGCATGTCGGTGGAGGCCATCGTGGACTTTGTCAACACCATGGAGGTGGACGACGTCCGGGAGATGGTGGAGCAACAGATGGAATACAACTACGCTATCGCCCAGGAGGGCATGACCAACAACTGGGGGGCCAACATCGGCAAGGTGCTGAAAAACCACTACGGCACCGACATCCAGCTCCGGGCCCGCTACATGGCCGCCGCCGGGTCCGACGCCCGGATGAGCGGATGCGAGATGCCCGTCATCATCGTCTCGGGCAGCGGCAACCAGGGCATCACCGCCTCGGTGCCCGTCATCGAGTACGCCAAGGAGCTGAAGGTGGACCACGACACCGCCGTCCGGGCGGTGACCCTCAGCGACCTGCTCACCATCCATATGAAGACGGGCATCGGCCGGCTCAGCGCCTACTGCGGCGCCGTCTGCGCCGGCTGCGGTGCCGGCGGGGCCATCGCCTGGCTGAGCGGCGGCGGGGTCCGGGAGGTGTCCCACACCCTGGTCAACGCCCTGGCCACCGTCTCCGGCATGGTCTGCGACGGGGCCAAGCCCTCCTGCGCCGCCAAGATCGCCGCGGCGGTGGACTCGGGCATCCTGGGCTTCAACATGTTCCGGGACGGCCAACAGTTCCTGGGGGGCGACGGCATCGTCACCAAGGGCGTGGAGGCCACCATCCAGAACATCGGCCGGCTGGGCCGCGTCGGCATGCGGGAGACCGACCGGGAGATCCTGCGTATCATGACCGGGCAGCCCGACGAGTGCTGAGCCCTTTTTTCTGCCAGATCCATTTTGGGAGGCCCTCCGCTGGAGGGCCTCCCTTGCCCATAAGGAGGTGTCCCCCATGCGCTATCTGGAATTTCCCGTTCTCCCCGAGGAGGAGGGCAAACGGGTGGATGCCATCCTCCGCCGCCACGACCTGTCCAC
>CATJWI010000072.1 GCA_949744075.1 uncultured Eubacteriales bacterium
ATGCTGGTGCCCTCCTTCACCGTGGCCCAAAACATCGTTATGAGCCGGGAGCCCCGGAAGGCCCGCTTCCTCTTCGACAACGCCAAGGCCGAGGCCCTCACCCAGCAGCTGGTGGAGGAGTACGGCCTGGTGGTGGACCCCACCGTCCCCGTGGAGGAGTTGGGAGTGGGTCTTCAGCAGCGGGTGGAGATCCTGAAGACCCTGTTCCGGGGGGCCGAGACCCTGATCCTGGACGAGCCCACCGCCGTCCTCACCCCCCAGGAGACCGACGAGCTCTTTGCCGTCATCCGCCGGGTGGTGAAGGAGAGAAATATGACCGTCATCATCATCACCCACAAGCTCTATGAGGTCATGGCCATCTCCGACCGGGTGGGAGTCATGCGGAAGGGGCAGCTGGTGGGGGTGGAAAACACCTGTGACGTGGACGAGAAAAAGCTGGCCTCCATGATGGTGGGCCGCCCCGTCCTCTATGACAACCTGGAGAAAACCGGCACTCCCGGCGACGAGCTCATCCGGGTGGAAGACCTGGTGGTGGAGGACAACCGGGGCCTGACGGCGGTGGATGGCCTGTCCCTGTCGGTGAAGGCGGGAGAGGTGCTGGGCATCGCCGCCATCGAAGGTAACGGCCAGAGCGAGCTCATTGAGGCCATCACCGGCATGCGCACCCCTGAGAGCGGCCGGGTCACCGTCTGCGGCCAGGATGTGACGGGTAGGTCCCCCGGAGAGATCCGGGCGGTGGGCCTGGCCCACGTGCCCGAGGACCGGCTGGCCACCGGGGTGAGCCGGGAGGCCAGCGTCACTGACAACCTGCTCACCGGCAAGCAGAGGGAGAGCCGCTTCAACGCCTTCGGCTTCCATCAACGCACCTCTACCATCGAGCGCTACGCCCAGGAGATCTACGACAAGTTCGACATGCGGGGGGCGGGCATCGACACCACCGTGGGCTCCATGTCCGGCGGCAATATGCAGAAGGTGGTCATCGCCCGGGAGTTCTCCTTTGACACCCCGGTGCTTATCATCTCCCAGCCCACCCGGGGGGTGGACGTAGGGGCCATCGAGTTTATCCACTCCCGGATCATTGAGAAGCGGAACCAGGGCTGCGCCATTCTGCTGTGCTCGGCGGACCTGGACGAGGTATTCCGCCTGTCCGACCGCATCATCACCATCTATGAGGGCCGCATCACTGGAGAGTTTGCCGCGGGCAATTTCTCCAAGGAGGAGATTGGCTATTGCATGACCGGCACCCGCCAGGGAAAGGAGGGGCAGCAATGAAACGCAAGGGTATCAACTGGAGTTATCTGGCCAGTCTGGCCATCAGCGTGCTGCTGGCCTTCGCCATCGGGGCGGTGATCCTGGCCGTGGCCGGCTTTGACCCAGGCAAGGCCTATCTGGCCATGATCGACGGTGCCTTTTCCAACGCCCGGCATGTAGGCGACTTTCTGGAGTACGCCATGGTGCTGTGCATCTGCGGCCTGGCCTGTGTACTGGGCTCCCGGGTGGGCATCTTCAATGTGGGCGGCGAGGGACAGCTCCTGCTGGGCGCCATTGCCGCCTGCCAGGTGGGCGTGGTGATGAACGGAGCTCCCAAGTTGCTGGTCATCCTCTGCGCCGCCCTGGCCGCCATGGCGGTGGGCGGGCTCTACGCCCTCATCCCCGGCGTTTTGAAGGTGAAGGTGAAGGTCAACGAGGTCATCACCACTATCATGCTCAACACCATCGCCGCCAGCTTCTGCCAGTTCCTGGCCAAGGGGCCCTGGAAGAACCCCAACAAGAACCTGGTGGCCGCCACCGGCCAGCTGGACCCCCGGTACTGGTTCACCACTCTGATCCCCAGTTCCAACCTGTCCACCGCTATCCTGGTGGCCGCCTTCATGGCCTTTCTGACCTGGTACATCATGCAGAAGACCTCGGTGGGCTTTGAGATGAAGCTCACCGGCCAGAACCCTCGGTTTGCCTTTTTCTCTGGTATCAAGACCGACAAGCTGGTGATCCTGTGCATGCTCATCTCGGGGGCCATGTGCGGCCTGGTGGGCATGTTCCGGGTCTATGGGGTGGAGCACCTCTACCGTAGCAGTATCAGCAACCAGTATTACTTCGAGGGCCTCACTGTGGCCATGATCGCCCGGTACGACCCGGTGACGGTGATCTTCCTGTCCTTCTTCTTCGCCGTATTGAAGATCGGCGCCCAGGGCATGGAGCTCTCCGCCGGAGTGCCCAACCAGATCTACCTCATCATCCAGACGGTCATCATCTTCTTCATGGCGGCGGAGAACGGCATCTTCACCTCCATCCGCTCCGCCTCCCAGCGGAAGAGGGCCAAGGCCAATCTGGAGCGAAAGGGGGGGAAGAGCCATGCTTGAGGATATTTTGGGCAGCATCTTCTCCCCGGGCACCTTCAACCAGATGCTCCGCAGCGCCACCCCCGTGGCCCTGGCGGCCCTGGGGGGCGCCATGACTGAACACGCCGGCATCATGAACATCGGCATGGACGGCATGATCCTGATGGGGGCCTTCTTCGGCGTGTTGGGCAGCTTCCTGTTCCAGTCCGCCGGCATGGGCATTTTGATGGTATTGGTGATGGGGGTCATCGTGGGGCTGTTCTTCGCCCTCTTCACCGTCCAGTTTAAGTCCGATGAGTTCATCATCGGCACCGCCCTCAACACCTTCGCCCTGGGCCTCACCTCCTTCCTGTCCCGGTCCATCTTCGGCACCGCGGGCACCAAGGGCAATCCCGCCCTGCCCACCATCCACATCCCCCTCCTGGACCACATCCCCTTCCTGGGGACGGTGTTCAACGACAACTCCCTGTTCATCTATCTGACCTGGCTGCTGGTTTTCGTCATGTGGGTCTTTGTCTACAAGACCCCCTATGGCTTCTGGCTCCGGGCCTCCGGGGAGAAGCCCGAGACCCTGCGCACAGCCGGTATCCAGCCCGAACGGATGAAGTGGCTGGCCAGCATCCTGTGCGGCATCCTCTGTGGCCTGGCGGGGGCCCACCTGTCTTTGGGCCAGCTCCAGGGCACCTTCGCCGAGAACATGGCCAATTCCCGGGGTTACATCGCCTTTGCTTGCGTCATCTTCAGCGCCGCCAACCCGGGCAAGGCCTACCTGGCCGCCCTCATGTTCGGCTTCTTTGACGCCATCGGTCTGCGGCTCCAGGATCACATCAGCTCAGACCTCACCAACATCATCCCCTATGCTATCACGGTCATCATGATGGTCTACGTGGTGGTCCGGGGCCGCCAGAAAAAGCGCCACGCCCACCGCCTGAAAGCCCAGGCAAGTCCGGGCTCATAGATCCAATCAGAAAGCCGCAGGCCCGAGGGCCTGCGGCTTCATTTTTCCCCTCTCCTCCCGCATATCCTGGACCTGGAGGTGATCGCCACGAAATTCTTTCTCTATGGCCGTCAATCGGTGGACTCCCCCCGGGGAGAATCCATCGAAAACCAGCTGGAGCTCTGCCGGGACTACATCTTTGCCAACTACCCCGGCGCCGCCCCCGCCGACCTGGTGGTCTACCAGGACCAGGGCTTCTCCGGCAAGAGCCTGGACCGGCCCCAGTTCCAACGGATGCTGGGCGATCTGGACCGGCTTCGGCCCCAGTGCCTGGTATGCTATCGCTTGGACCGGGTAAGCCGCAGCGTGGGGGACTTCGCCGGGCTCATTGAGGCCCTCAACGCCAAGGGGGTGGCCTTCATCTGCATCCGGGAGAAGTTCGACACCTCCACCCCCATGGGCAAGGCTATGCTCTACATCGCCAGCGTCTTCGCCCAGCTGGAGCGGGAGACCATCGCCCAGCGGGTCCGGGACAATATGCTCCTGCTGGCCCGGACAGGCCGGTGGCTGGGAGGCCAGACCCCCACCGGCTTTGGCTCGGAGCAGGTGGAGGAGGTCATATTGGACGGCCGGGTAAAACGGTCCTGCCGCCTCTCCCCCCGGCCGGAGGAGCTGGAGACGGTGGAACTCATCTACCGGCGCTTTCAGACATTGCAGAGCCTCTCCGCCCTGAAGCGGGAGCTGGACCGGCGGGGGCTCCGGTCCCGGTGGGGAAAGGAATTTTCCCTCCCCGCCCTCCGGGAGATCCTGCAAAACCCGGTGTACTGCGCCGCCGACCCCTTTGCCCATGACTATTTCCTCTCCCAGGGGGCCGATGTGTGTTTTTCGGGCCGGGAGCCCGACCGGGGGCTCTTGAGCTACAACAAACGGGACTACACCGGGGAGAGGGCCGCCCGGAACCCCATGTCCAAGTGGATCCTGGCCCCCGGGCGGCACCCCGCCCTGGTGTCCGGCGCCCAGTGGGCCTCCGTTCAGGCGCTGCTGGGCACCCCAGTCCCCCGGCCTCGACGGAACCGGCAAGCCCTTCTCTCCGGGGCCCTCCGCTGCGCCCGGTGTGGAGAACCCCTGCTGACCAAGGGCCGCAGCGGCAGGGAGGGCTACGACTACCTCTGCCGCTCCAAGCTCCGCAGGGGGGCGGAGGGCTGTTCCTGCCCCAATTTGAACGGTCCCCTTTCAGACCAGCTTGTGTGGCAGGCCCTCTGCTCCGGACCGGCTGCCGCTTTTCTCCCCGCTCCGCTGACGGCGGCGGACTTGGAGACCCAGGAGCGGCGGGAGCTGGTGGAACTGCTTTTAAAGGAGGGCAGCTGGGACGGGAAGTGTCTTCGGCTCACCCTTTACGGCACGGAAGTTTCCTTTTCCGAAAGGGCGCTTTCCCCACCTTGATCGCTATTCTCACCATGTTCTTTGTGGGTGCCGAGGGCGGGGCAGGCAGTTCTCTCCTCTCCGCCCTGCTTCTGACGGGGGTGATCCTCCTGGGGGTCGGTCTCACTTTCGCCGCCACCAAGCTGCTGTCGGCTACCGTTTTGAAGGGGACCCCCTCCTCCTTTACCCTGGAGCTGCCCCCCTACCGGCGGCCCCAGGTGGGACGGGTCATTCTCCGGTCCATCTTTGACCGGACCCTCTTCGTCCTGGGCCGGGCGGCGGCAGTGGCCGCCCCGGCGGGGCTGCTGATCTGGCTGCTGGCCAATGTGACGGTGGGCGGGTCCACCCTGCTGGCCCTGCTGTCGGGGGCCCTGGACCCCTTCGCCCGGCTCATGGGGCTGGACGGGGTCATCCTCATGGCCTTCATCCTGGGCTTCCCGGCCAATGAGATCGTCATCCCCATCATCCTCATGGCCTACCTGTCCCAGGGGACCCTGCTGGAACTGGGGAGCCTGGGGGAGATGCACGCTCTTTTTGTGGCTAACGGCTGGACCTGGACCACCGCCGTCAGCGTCATGCTCTTTTCCCTGATGCACTGGCCCTGCTCCACCACCCTGCTCACCGTCCACAAGGAGACGGGCAGCTGGAAGTGGACCGGCCTGGCCGCCGCCCTGCCTACGGCGGCGGGAGTGGGGGCCTGCATGCTCTTTACCGCGGCGGTCCGGCTGCTGGGGCTGTGATCCTTAGAGGCGGGGCGGGGCTTTCCCACCCCGCCTTTCTCATTTTTTCCTTTCCTTTTCCCCTCTCCTGTGATATCATAGAAAAAAAGCTAAGGAGAAAGGAGCGCTACGCCTTGAGGATCCAGGAATCTGCCGAGGACTATCTGGAGGCCATCTTGGTCATCAAAAACGAAAAGGGATTGGTCCACTCCATCGACGTGGCCCGGCAGCTGGATTTCTCCAAGCCCAGCGTCAGCCGGGCGGTCAAGCTGCTGCGGGAGGACGGAAAGCTCACTGTGGGCAGCGACGGCTCCTTAGAGCTCACCGAGGCGGGGCTGGAAATCGCCGAGCGCATCTATGAGCGCCACCGGCTGCTCACCCTGTGGTTCACCGAGCTGGGGGTCTCCGAGGCCCAGGCCGCCGAGGACGCCTGCAGGGTGGAGCACGACATCAGCGCTGAGACCTTTCAGAAGCTGAAGGAGCATTTTGGGGCCTGACTTTTTCAAAAAAGTGGCGAAAACAGGCTTGACAAACCCCGGACCGGTGTGGTAACATATTGCTTGCGCTAAAGAGCGCACAATGCACGAGTGGTGGAATTGGTAGACTCGCCGGCTTCAGGTGCCGGTGCTCGCAAGGGCGTGTGGGTTCGAGTCCCACCTCGTGCACCAAAAGATGACTCCAACCTTTGGTTGGGGTCATCTTTTTGATACGCCGGTGTGGCCGGGAGAGCCTGCCGTTCGACCTATGGGCGCAGCCCATGATCTCCCTCCCCCAACACCTTTCAGGAGGATCCTTTCATGCACAACAACCTGACCAAAAAAGACATCGAGCTGATGAAACAGGAGCTTGACCACCGCCGCATCGTCCTGCGGCCCAAGCTGTTGGAGGAGGTAAAGGTGGCCCGGGGCTTCGGCGACCTGAGCGAGAACTTCGAATACAAGGCCGCTAAGCAGGAGAAGAACCGGAACGAGAGCCGCATCCGGTACCTGGAAAACATGATCCGCACCGCCCACATCGTGGACGAGAAGCCCAAGGGGGATGGTGTGGCTCTCTATGACAAGGTCACCGTCTACCTTCCCGAGGACAACGAGACCGAGGAGTTCCAGGTCGTCACCACCATGCGCAAGGACCCCCTCCGCGGCCTCATCAGCCTGGAGTCCCCGGTGGGCAAGGCCTTGATGGGCAAAAAATTAGGGGACATCGTCCACATCCAGGTGGACGAGAAATATGGCTACGACATGGTCATTCGGGCCATTGAGAAGGGGCAGGATGACGGGGATATCCCTCTCAATACATATTGAAAAAGACGGAGGATACGTCCAGTATCCTCCGTCTTTTGTTCCCTGGTGGTCAACCTCCCATTCGGGAGCGGCAAATTTCCGCCAGGTGATACTCAAATTCCATGGTGACCGCCGGAGTCCTGTCGTAGAGACCGCAGGTAGCTTCCAGATACCCGGCATATCCATCCAGGTCTTCCACCTCAAGGGCTTTTACTGCCATATAAAATAGTGCCTGCGCCTTTGCCCGTTCTCTCAATATGGGAGGGTGTGTATCTATCTGGGCTAGCATTTCCTCACCGCTGCATTTTCCCACCAGAAATCCCGCTGGTGCAAATGCAGGAGACAGTGCATTTTTATTCCGCAAGCGGGCATTCAGCAGCTTCCTGCTCTCCTGTTTCGTCCTTTCATCCCGGAGCATAGTCGCTTCATAGTACAGGATACCCGGCACCGCTGTTCTGGAAATGTCCTGATATGCAGCCCGGCTGCCATCTCTCAGCGCCTGCAGGGCCTCGGGGAATTTTTTGAGTTCAAAATATCCAATGCTCAGGGCAATAAAATATTTCGATGAACTCCTATCCGTTCTGACAGAGCTTTGCCGGATCTCCACGATCCTCTCCAAGCAAAAGGACACCAAGGTTTCATATTGTCCTGCCCCAATCAGGGCCGTGATATAGTTCCCGGGGACCAGGTCCGCAAACTCGGGCCGGGTGTTTCGCAAGTGGGCTTTTTCCAAATATAGAGCGCAAAATGCGTCATACTCCTTTTTCTCGATCAACCCGAAAGCGCCCATGGCCCCGCCCCCATTCCGACAGCATCCTTTTGCTCATTATAGCGTCTCTTCCATTTTCCTTCAAGGACATTATTGGGCACTTCTTATTTTTCTTTTTATTCCCCGCCCACCGTCATATCCTCATAGGGCTCCAGGATGGAGGCCACGATCTTGACCACCTCCTCCAGCTCCATACGCTGGGCCTCCACCTCATATTCCACGCCGTCCATCTCGAAGCTGGCCACGTATATGTCATAATAGCCCGCGGGCTTGTTGTATAGACCGCTGGGGTCCCTTTGGGTGGGATCGAAAGGTCCATAGGGCAAGCTGGCGTGGGTGAGAGTCACGGGCGTCCCGCCGAAGTCAGTGGTCCGCTCCCCGTCCACCGGGAGGAGGCCGCAGTGGAGGATGCCCAGCTTGGACGCCGTCACCGTAAAGCCCCTGGGAATGACGATGTCGTCGTCCGATCTGGGACTGCCGTCTTCGTAAAAATCCACCCAAAAGCCCCGGCCCGCCTGGTCCTCGATGATCTCCCCGGTGGCCTTGTCCCGGTATATGGTGTGGCCCACTCCGACGCCTCCCCCGGTGAGATCCTCGGGGATGTAGGCGGGGGCCAGCTCCCAACCGTAGTAGTCCCGGATCTGGTCCATGTCCCAATGCTCCACAGTGTAGAGCGCGGGATCCATGTAGAGCCGGGTGGCGTCCATGCCCAGGCCCTCCGACTCATTCACCGCCACCCCCTCCCAGTGAATGGCAACGGTTTGGGGCTCTGGGGGCTGTATGGGGCTCAAGGTCTCCGCCGGGGGCCGGCTCACTGCCGGGGGCAGCGGCGGCTCCACCACAGGGGGCCTGCCGCCGGGGACGGTCCCCAGCCGAAGTGCCCCCAACAGGGCCAGGCAAAGGCAGGCCGCGGCGGTGAAGCAGCGGAGATAGGGGGTTCTCATCCCCCCGGCCCGGGGCTCCCAAGCCGTCTCTTCTATATAGCTTTGCTTGACGTCATTCATCGCATATAACATTTCCTTGCCTCTCATATGGAAATGCCCTCCTGTTCCAAGTAAATTTTTAGATCCTTCCGCAGGCGGAAAAGGGTAGTCTTGACCTTGCTCTCCCCCATGGCACACTGGGCGGCAATGTCCCGGATAGGGTCGCCATACCAGTATCGGCGGAGGAATAATATCCGCTTCTCCCGGTCCAGGGTCCCCAGGAAGCCGTTCAGGGCCTCTCCCAGCTCCCGGCCCTCCCTCTCCCGCTCGGGTCCCGGGTCAGGGAGGCACTGGGCAAGCTCCTCCGTCAGCTCCACCAGATGGGCCTGCCGCTTTTTCGCCGTGAGCCAGTCCACCTTCTCCAGGGCGGCGTAGCGGCACAGCTGGGCCACGTAGGCGAAGAGATGTTCCGGCTCCTGGGGCGGTATGGTGGTCCAGGTCCGGAAATAGGCGTCGTTCACCGCCTCCTCCGCATCCTCCCGGCTGGAGAGGAACCGGGAGGCCAGCCGGAGGAGCTTGGGGCCGTATTTCTCCTGGAGCGCGGCCAAAAAGGTCTGATCCCGGACCAGCAGGCCCGCTATGATCTCCCGGTCCTCCATTCCTTCCCCTCCTTTTTCCTGGAAGCCTTCCACCCCTATAGTGGGAAACCGGCTCCCCTTGGTTACAGGGTTAGACAGAATTTTTCCCTTTTTTGTTCCCATTTTCTTTTCCATGTGACATGTTGGTGAAAACCCTTCCAAAGAAAAATGAAGATGAAGCCGAGAAAACAACTGCTCTCTCTGGTCTTTCCCTCTTTGGGGGCCAACAGCTCTGCCTGTATCAAAAACAAAGGGGTTTGAGAACATTATGCATGCCTCTTATAGCGCCTATGAAATGAACGGAAATGGGCCCGGGAATGTTGCGTGGCAGGCATATGATACCTGGATCAAGTCCGTCAAAGGACACAGGGAAACGATGCTTTTGCGACATGGTGGCGATGACATCCGAAGAGGTGTCGAGTTGTCTTGGGATGGGGAGAAAGGAACCTGGTATGCCGCATATCTCTGTTACTATTGATACAAATCCCCCTGTAAGATGCACGCTTCCATGCAGCTTCCACCTGATTTTCTTTACCATTGGAGAGATCTTTCCGCTCGCACCTTGAAGGAGAAATCTATCCCAATAAAAACAGGAAAATCTATCAATTATTGTCGCTTATAAGGCAAACTCGCCTGAAACGATATATGATGGAACCATCTTAATCGAAAGGTGGTTTTCCTCATGCGTACAGCAAACAGCCTTGTCCGTTCCATCTTTGGATTCTCCGGCTCTGACATCATTAGTTTGGTTCGATCTGCGGAAATTGCCTACGACTTAATGTTTGAGCAAGGGCGCAGCAGAAACTCCATTATGGTCACGAAGGATATTTATTCCGTTGTAGTCAGGAGCTATCGAGAAAAGTCCTATTCCTCCGTGGTTTGGCAAATTGAATGATTGTGCAATCGGTGTTGGGCAAGGCCCCAAAGAAATGATGCGCTCCTCATGAAAATCATCGGGAACAAGCCGTCGGAGTTGGAAGCGGCGTCTGAAATCATATTCCTGCTTGCATGCTATTGTGAGATACCGAAAGCCTTTCCAAGAAGTCCTGGAGCAAGAACCTGCTCTGACTTTTTAGAAAGGCTTTTTTGATTTCCCAGCACTCCTATAGCTTCCTTGTCCCCCAGTCAATATCAATACAATCTGAGACGCCGGCAGGGCTTTCCTCTTTTTCTTTTCTGTGGTATACTGAGGACGAGGTGGTATTATGAGCGAGCTTTTTTTACCGGTGTTGTCTCATTTTCTCAATAACAACCCCTGGACCGCCAGTCACGCCCGGATGCGCTGCCGGGTGGTCCCCACTGTAAATGAGGACAGCGGCACCCTGGCCGCGGAGGTCTGGGAGGGGCCCTGGGCCTATGAGTTCTCCACCGTGGAGGAGGAGAGAGCCTTCCCCCTGACCCAGGAGGGGCTGGAGCAGCTGCGGCAATGGCTTCTGGATTGGAGCGTCCAGATCAACGCCCGCCCCGCCCGGTCCATGGCGGAAAACCAGGAAAGACGAAAAAGCGACCCCTGAGCCTCGGGGGCGGCGCCGGACTGCGCCGCCCTTTTTTCGTGGGCAAACGGCCCGCCATGCTCCACTCCCACCCCAATGACCACGGTCCCAGCGGCCCCGGGGATTTTATTCGCCTTGGGTCATATTTTTTTGCGGCTTGGCCATTCTTTTCTTGACCTTTCCCCGTTATAGTTGTATAATTTATACAAATCAAAGGGGTCTTTTTCCCTTCTTTGTGTATATTTTATAGTTTTCCATTTTTTGGAATCCAATGTTTGTCCGAATTCACCAAACTTACCGGAGGTCTTGTTCATGCCAAAGAAAGAATCCGTCTCCCCCGCCCCTTTTCTGGAGCCCTTCCTAACCGGAAAGGAAACCCACCTTCACCGTTATATGGGCTGCCACCCGGCGGTCCGGGAGGGTCGGTCCGGCCAGCTTTTCCGGGTCTGGGCCCCCCACGCCCGGGAGGTCCACCTCATGGGGGACTTCAATCAGTGGCAGGAGAGCGCCTGCCCCCTCTCCCCCATCGGCGGGGGCGTTTGGGAGGGCTTTGTGGCTGGACTGGAACGCTACGCCATCTATAAATACGCCGTCCATACCCAGGACGGCCGGGTGCTGGCCAAGGCCGACCCCTTCGCTTTCCACACCGAGACCCGGCCGGGCAACGCCTCCAAGGTCTATGACCTGGAGGGCTACGACTGGGGGGACGACAAGTGGCTGGCCTGGCGGAAGAAAAACCCGGTCTACTCCGCCCCTTTGAACATCTATGAGATGCACCTGGGTTCCTGGCGGCGCACCGGGGAGGATGAGTTCCTCTCCTACCGGGATATCGCCCAATATCTGGTGCCCTACATCAAGGAGATGGGCTTCACCCATGTGGAGCTGATGCCTGTCACCGAGCACCCTCTGGACATGTCCTGGGGCTACCAGTGCACCGGCTACTTCGCCGCCACCAGCCGCTTCGGCACCCCCCACGACTTCATGTATCTGGTGGACCAGCTCCACCAGGCGGGCATCGGGGTCATTCTGGACTGGGTGCCCTCCCACTTCCCCAAGGACGGCTTCGGCCTTTACCACTTTGACGGGGAGCCCTGCTACGAGTATGCCGACCCCCGGAAGGGGGAGCACAAAGAATGGGGCACTATGGTCTTTGACTTTGGACGAAACGAGGTCCGCTCCTTCCTCATCTCCTCCGCCCTCTTTTGGCTGGAGCAGTTCCACATCGACGGGCTGCGGGTGGACGCGGTGGCCTCCATGCTCTACTTAGACTACAACCGGAAGGACGGAGAGTGGATCCCCA
>CATJWI010000073.1 GCA_949744075.1 uncultured Eubacteriales bacterium
GATCTTGATGGTCTCCTTGGTCTTGGGGTTGCGGCCCACACGGGCGGCGCGGCTGCGGACCTCGAAGGAGCCGAAGCCGACCAGCTGGACCTTGTCGCCCTTGGTCAGAGCGTCGGTGATGACGGCGATAACAGCGTTGACAGCGGCCTCAGTGTCCTTCTTGGACAGCTCGGCCTTCTCGGCGGCGGCATTGATGAGTTCAGCTTTATTCATGGATGTTTCCTCCTGTTTTTCTCGGCGGTATCCCGCCCTTTTATACTTAAGGCACGTGGCCATTAAGTCCTCTTTGCCCGCTCCCAGAGCTTGTCCAGCTCCTCCAGCGGCATCTCCCCCATGTCCTTGCCCTCCTGGAGGGCCATCTGCTCCACCTTGGCGAAGCGGGAGATGAATTTGTCCGTGGCGGCGTTCAGCGCCTCCTCCGGGTCGGCGTCCAAGAACCGGGCCACATTCACCGCGGCGAAAAGCAGGTCTCCCAACTCCTCCTCCACATTGGTGCCCTGGGCCATGGCCTCCTTCAGCTCTCCCAGCTCCTCGGAAAGCTTGTCCATCGCCCCCGAGGTGTCGGGCCAGTCGAAGCCGGCTTTTTTCGCCTTTTTCTGCACCTTCTCCGCCCGCCACAGAGCGGGGAGGGATCTGGCCACAGAGGTGAGGGTGTCGGTATAGGTCTCCTGGTCCTTCTCCTGGCGCTTGAGCTGGTCCCAATTCACCAAGACCTCGGTGCTGTCGGCCACCGTCACATCCCCAAAGACGTGGGGATGGCGGAAGATCAGCTTCTTGGAGACGGCATCGGCCACATCCTCCAGGTCGAAGCGGCCCTCCTCCCGCTCGATGTCGGCGTGGAAGACTACCTGGAGCAACAGGTCCCCCAGTTCCTCCCGCAGATGGTCCGGGTCCTGTTCGTGGATGGCCTCGATGACCTCATAGCACTCCTCCAGGGTCCCCCGGCAGAGGCTCTCATGGGTCTGCTCAATATCCCAGGGACAGCCCCCCGGCGCCCTGAGGATGGAGACGATATTTTTCAAGTCGTTGAGGCCGTAGGATTCTTTCCTTACAAAATCTATCATATTTTACCTCTCTCTGCAAGCCTTTTTTTCAAAAAATCATTGAATTTTCAAGATTTTAGCGATTTTATCCCCCTTGGGCATGAGGGCCAGGTCCTCCTTGGTCAATATCCGGAGGGCCAGCACCAGCACCGCGTAGACTACAACGCCCACAAAAATGCCCCCCAGGGTGGACAGGGAGTTGCCCAGGAACCGGTGGAGCAGGCCGTAGGAGCCCCAGGCGGCCAGGCCCATAAGGCCTGAGGCCAGCAAGGGCTTGAGGAACACCCGGCCGTACCGGGGGGGCTGGGGAATGGCCCGGTGGATGAAGAACAGGTCCATGAGGGAGGCGGCAGCAAAACAGCAGATGGTCCCAATGGGAGCCCCCTGGATGTTAATGTCGTAGTTGCCCACCAGCACATAGTTCACCGCGATCTTGACGACCCCTCCCACCACCACGGTGAGCATGGGAAGGTTCACAAGGCCGTGAGCCTGGAGGATGGAGTTACAGATGAGCATGAGACAGACAAAGATGGAAGCGATGCCCAGCTCGCTCATAATGGGGCCGGCGGCGGCATCCTCCAGCTTAAAGAGCATCTCCACGATGGGCCCACCCAGGGCGAAGAGGCCAAAGCCCATGGGCAGGAACAGTAGCGCCCCGATCCGCAGGGCGGACTCGCTGATCCGGCTGGCCCCTAACTTATCCCGCCGGGCCAGGCAGGCCGACACGGCGGGGATGACGCTGGCGGTGATGGCCACCATGAGCTGAGAGGGCAGGTTGTAGATGGCCATACACTTGTCGTAGATGCCCTTGAGGCCCTGGGCCATGTAGAGGACAGGGTCCACGCCCCCCTCCTCCAGCTGCTGGGTCACCGCCTCGGGGGTGATGAGCTGGGGTAGGTCGGTGAACATCTGCTTCAAAAGGGACATGACCACCTTGCTGTCGATGATGGTGACGATGGAGATAGCGGCGGAGCCCAGGGTGATGGGGACGGCCAGCTTCAGCAGCCGGGAGAGAATGGCGCCGCTACCGTCGGGGGAGTCGGTGCCCCGCAGCTTCCGCTCCCGGTCCCGGGTATAGTGGACCAGCATGAACAGCAGGGCGATGACGCTGCCCACGGACACCCCCGCGATGGCTCCGGTGGCGGACATCCGCTGCTTATAGCTGTAGGAGCCGGGCAGAAGGGTGAGCACGGCGTAGGCCAGGGCCAGGCCGAAGACCAGCTTGCAGAAGGCCTCAATGATCTGGCTCACGGCGGTGGGCACCATGTTGGAGTGGCCCTGGTAGTATCCCCGGAATGCGGCCATAATGCACACGCATAGCACCGACGGGGACAAAGCCCGGACGCAGTGGACGGCAGACTCGTCCTCCATGAAGTTGGCCAGGGGCTGGCCGAAGACCGACATGGCGATGAAGCTGACGACGCCCAACAACAGGAAGGTGTTCAGTGCCACCGAGAACACCCGGCGGACTTGGTTGCGCCGGCCCAGGGTGTTGGCCTCGGAGATGGTCTTACTCAGGGCCACGGGCAGGCCTGCGGTAGAGATGGTGAGGAAAAAGTTATAAATATTGTAGGAGGTGTTGAAGTCCACATAGGCCTCCTTGGAGAGGATGCGGCCCAGGGGGATCTTGTAGACGGCGCCGATGAGCTTGACGATGATGGAGCCCACCGCCAGGATAGCAGCTCCGCCAAAGAAGGTGCTTTTTTTAGAGTCAGACAAAATGTTCCACAGCCTTTCCGGGGACGATTTCGTAGGGGAAATGCGCCCTGCCTTTTTCTCCCTTCCTCCGTAGGGGCCAGCTGTGCTCGCCCAGTGCGTTGGGGAAAGGAGACGCCTTTCCCAACGAGAGTAGGCGAACACAGCTGGCCCTACGGGGGAAACGACGGCTTTCTTTTACTTCCCGAAGAGCAGGGGCACGGCGTACTGCTTCACCTCGGCCAAGGTCTTTTCCCGGTCGATGGTGAGAAATTCCCCGTTCTCATATATGACCTTGCCCCGGCACATATTCAGCACCACGTCGCAGCCGTGGGCGGCATAGGCGATGTTGTTGGCGGCGTCGTGGCAGGGGATAAGGTTCAGGGCCTCACCGTCCAGCAGGATGAGGTCGGCCCACTTGCCGGGGGCGATGGCCCCTGTGTCCCGGCCCAGGGCCCGGGCTCCGCCCAGGGTGGCCATCTCCACCGCATCCCAGGCGGTGAGGGCCATGGGGTCCTGGCGCACTCCGTTTTGCAGAATGGCGGCGATCTTCATGTCCTCAAAGAGGTCGGTGGTGTTGTTGGAGCTCACCCCGTCGGTGCCCAGGGCCACGTTGACCCCCGCCTTGAGCAGGTCGGGGATGGGGGCCACCCCCGAGCCCAGCTTCAGGTTGGACACCGGGTTGTGGACGGCGGTGACGTGCTTTTGGGCCATGATGGCCCAGTCCTCCGGCTCGGTCCAGACGCAGTGGGCGGCATAGGACCGGGGGCCGTCCCATACCCCGCACCGGTCCATGTACTGGATGGGAGTAAGGCCCCCGTGGCGCTGCTTGCACTCCTCGTGCTCCTTCCGGGTCTCCGAAATGTGGACGTGCATATTGAGCCCGTGGTCCCGGGCAAAGGCCCCGGCCCACTCGCACAGCCCGATCTTGGAGGTATATTCGGCGTGGAGGGAGGCGTCCACCTGGATGCGGCTGTCGTCATAGCCGTGCCAGGTCTGGAACAGCTCCTCCTGGTTTTTGCAGTCGCCGCAGGCGGCGGGGGAGAACTCCTCCCCGAAGAAGACCATGCCGCAACACAGGTTGGCGGACACCCCCGCATCGGCCACCGCCTGGCCCACGGTGAGGGTGTGCATATACATATCGGTGAGGCAAGTGACCCCCGAGGCGATCATCTCCATGAGCCCCAGGTCGGCGCAGGCCCGGATGGCCCGGTGGTCCCACTTGGCCTCCACGGGGAAGATGAAATTGTTGAGCCAGTCGTGGAGGGAGTGACCATCCCCGTAGCCCCGCATGGCGGTCATGGGCACATGGGTGTGGCAGTTCACCAACCCAGGCATGAGGATGCCCCCTCTGCCGTCGATGACCCGCTCAAAGCTTCCGGCGGGGCGGGCAGCCCCCACCGAGGCGATCCTGCCCCCCTCCACCGCCACAAAGGCGTTGGGGAGGACGGTATGGGCGGCGTCCATCAGGACGGCGGTGACGTTTTGGAAGAGAATAGGCATGATAGACCCCTTTCGAGTGGAGAGTGGAGAGGGTTGGAAAATTCCTTTTTGCCGTAGAGTTGTGGGGAGACGGAAAGCGGCCCTTACATCTTCTCCAGGCAGGCCATGATGAGCTTGGAGAACCGGCCCTTGCTGGCCTCGGCGGTGGCGTTGACCTCGTCGCCGGAGAGGGGCTGGTCCAGGATACCGGCGGCCATGTTGCTCAAAAGGGTGAAACCCAGGATGTCCATGCCCGCGTGGGTGGCCACAATGGCCTCGGGGACGGTGGACATGCCGCAGGCGTCCGCCCCCAGCACTCGGGCGGTGCGGACCTCGGCCGGGGTCTCGAACTGGGGGCCGGGGAAGTAGCAGTAGACCCCCTCCCGCAGGGTAACACCCAGCTCCTGGGCGCTCTGGCGGGCGATGTCCTGAAGGGCGGGGGTATAGACGTGGGACATGTCAGGGAAGCGGGTGCCGAACTCGGGGAGGTTCTCCCCCCGAAGGGGGGACTCCAGGAAGAATTTGATGTGGTCGGTGATAAGCATGATGTCCCCCACGTCCCACTCCTTCCGGACGCAGCCGGCGGCGTTGGTGACGATGAGCTTGGAGCAGCCCACCAGCCGCAGGACCCGGACGGCGTAGGACACGTCCTCAAAGGAGTAGCCCTCATAGTGGTGCATCCGGCCCTGCATGACGGCCACCTTCTTGCCCCCCAGGACGCCGCAGACCAACTGGCCCTTGTGGCCCGGGGCGGTGGAGACCTTGAAGTGGGGGATATCCCCGTAGGGGATGACAATGGGGCTCTCCACCAGATCGCCCATGAACCCCAGGCCGGAGCCCAGGACCATGACCACGTCGGGGGCGAAGCCGTTTAGCCTGGAGGTGATATAGTTGGCGCTTTCTTGATACTGGGAAAAGGGATAGCTCATAAAAACCTTCCTTTCCGAAGAAAAAATAGTGGATTCAAGTCCGATTTTTTTATTTTACACCGTTTCCCGGGAAAAAGCAATGATAAGGAAAGATCAGCCCCTAAATCGGCCGCCCGGGCGGCAGCTCTTTTGGTCCCTTTGTGTGGGCAGAGGGCATCCGCCCCCGGGGGCGGACTGTCCTTTTTGGATAAAAAGGACAAATTTTGGTTTGGGCGGGGGTCTGCCTTGTTTTTTCTCTCAAAAGGGATTATAATCAAATTATCATTTCCCCAAAAAGGGGAAAACGGTAAAAAGGAGGAAGAAAAATGAATCGATTCACCCGCTTTTTGAGCGTCGCCGCCCTGGCGGGCGCCCTGCTGGTGGGCTCATCTGCCGCCCTGGCCGCCGAGGATGCCGGCATCGCCGTCCAGCTGGATGGGCAGGCCCTCACCTTCACCGACGCTACTCCCCAGGTCAGGGACCAGCGCACCTTCCTGCCCTTCCGGGCCGTCTTTGAGGCCATGGGGGCCGAGGTCAGCAACGAGGGTAGCGTCATTACTGCCGTCCGGGACGGCAAGTCTCTGACCATGACCCTCAACGAGACCACCGCCACCGTCACCGCCGACGGCAAGACCACCGACATCACCATGGACGTGGCCCCCTACGTGGACAGCGAGACCTGGCGGACCTACGTGCCCGTCCGCTTTGCCGCCCAGGCCTTCGGCTGCGCCGTGGGCTGGGACCAGGCCAATTCCACCGCCATCATCGTGAACACCGACAAGGTAGTGGACGCCGCCTTTGAGGGCAAGAAGTTCACCTACCTGGAGAAGCTGGCGGCCTTTTCCGAGAAGTACACCGAGGGCATCTGGGACATGGAGGGTTCCTTTGACGCCGACCTGTCCATGATGGCCATGCCCATGAGCATGAACGGCGCCCTGAAGGGGACCACCGAGGGCAGCGAGAAGATGTCCATGGACATGAATATGAAGATGGACCTCACCGAGTTTATTAACTCTGTGAACCTACTGTCCGCCCAGATGGGCGGGGAAAAGGTGGAGCTCTCCCCCGAGGATCAGGCCACCCTGGACGCACTGAAGAAGGAGGGCGTGGACCTCTCCGTCCGGGGCGACCTGGCCGCCGGGCAGCTCTACATGAACATGAAGAGCAACGCACTGGAGGACCTCACCGGCGAGGAGATGGACTCTAACACCTGGTACAAGCTGGACATGGCCGCCCTGATGGAGCAGGTCGGGATCGACTGGACCGAGGTGCTCTCCGCCTCCAAGAATGTGGACTACGCCGAGCTGGCCAAGTCCGCCGTGGCCTCCCTGTCCCTCACCGACTCTGCCGGGGCCTACGACCAGGTCAAGACCGCCGTGGAGGACGTTGTAAAGGCCCTGTCCGACGAGGGCTTTGTGAAGGAGGGCAACGATTATACCGCTCTTGTGGAGCTGGAGGAGAACAACGCCAGTCTCACGGTGGTCATCACCATGACCATGGAGAAGGACGCCGTTACCTCCTATACCATGGGCATCCACATGGAGGCCACCGAGGACGAGACCACCATGGCCATGGACGTGACCTCCGGTATGGACAACAACGACCAGATGGCCGCCGAGATGAACCTGGATATGGCCGGGCTCATCACCATGAAGATGACCATGGAGGGTAAGTACACCCAGGGCAAGACCGCCCCCGTCACCGAGCCCCCTGCCGGGGCCAACGTGGTGGACTATATGGACCTGATCGCCCAGGGCGGCCTGGAGTAATGCTTGGCTGAATGAGAACTCCGCCGGAGGACAGTGTCCCTCCGGCGGAGTTTTTTGTGCTCCCACGCTGAAATGGTGCACCAGGGCGTCGCGCCTTACGGGCCCAGGGCACGGGGCAATCCTTTCGGTCGGACCGTAGGGCGGGGGCTTGCCCCCGCCCTACGACCGCCCCGGCGGAAGCTTTTCCCGCCGGCCCGCGCCATGGCCAGCGGAGCGGTGACACGGCCCCTTTTTCTGGCCCTTTGAAAATTTCCTATTGACAAGACCGCCCCAGGGTGGTAATATAACGAAAAATCCTTTTGAAGGGAGGCGCGCCGAACATGACTCACGGTTATGGTATGATGATGCGGGGTATGGACATGGCTATGATGCCGATGCCCACGCTTTTGCGCGCCTCCGTATCAAAGTTCTGAGAAACCCAGCCATGGGCTGATTTCAAAAGAATGGGGAGCGCGTGAGCGCTTCCCATTCTTTTTTGTTCCAGGAAATGAGGGATGTTTATGATCCGATTAGACCATGTGAGCAAGACCTTCGGCGGAGAGGACACCGGCGTCCACGCCGTCCGGGATGTAACACTCCACATCGCCCCCGGGGAGATCTTCGGCATCATCGGCTACTCCGGGGCGGGCAAGTCCACCTTGGTCCGGTGTATCAACCTGCTGGAAAAGCCCACCGCCGGGACGGTGACGGTGGACGGCCAGGAGCTGACGCGAATGCCCGGGCGGGAGCTCAGGACGGTCCGCAGGAAGATCGGCATGATCTTCCAGCAGTTCAACCTGATGCCCTCCCGCACCGTAGCTGAGAACGTGGCCTTCCCCCTGAAGGGAAGCGGCCTATCCAAGGAGGCGACCGCCGCCAAGGTGAAGGAGCTCCTGGAGCTGGTGGGCCTGCCCGACAAGGCGGGCTCCTACCCTTCCCAGCTCTCCGGCGGCCAGAAGCAGCGGGTGGCCATCGCCCGGGCCCTGGCCAGCGGCCCCAAGGTGCTCCTGTGCGACGAGGCCACCTCCGCCTTGGACCCCCAGACCACCCAGTCCATCCTGCGGCTTATCAAGGACATCAACCAGAAGACGGGGATCACGGTGGTCATCATCACCCACGAGATGGCGGTGGTGAAGGAGGTCTGCCACCGGGTGGCCGTCATGGACAGCGGCCTGGTGGTGGAGGAGGGCAGCGTCTACGACGTGTTCTCCAACCCCCAGCAGCCAGTGACCCGGTCCTTTATCGCCACCACCTCCAACCTGGGGAAGATCGAACAGCTCATTGCCGCCGGGGACCCCATGGTGGAGTTGGAACCCGGCCAGATCATCGCCCGGCTCAACTACGGCCAGGGCAATGTAGGAGAGGCCACCATCTCCCAGGTCTCCCGGAAGTTTGAGGTGGACGTGAGCATTCTCTACAGCAATGTGGAGATCCTGGGTAGCCAGCCCCTGGGGGGGCTGGTAGCCCGCCTCAGCGGGGAGCAGGTCTCTCAGGCTGTGGAATATCTGAGCCAGCAGAACGTAGTCGTGGAGGTGTTGAAGCGTGGCTGAATTTCTCTCTTCCATCATCCCCAATGTGATGGATAAGCCGGAACAGCTCTGGCAGGCCTTTGTGGAGACCATTCAAATGGTGGGCATCGGCGGGGTCATCTCCCTACTGCTGGGCATCCCCTTCGGGGTGCTGCTTTTCACCACCAAGCCCGGGGGCATCCTGGAAAACAGGCCCGTCCACTTTATTCTGGGCAAGATTTGCGACGTGTTCCGCTCCATCCCCTTTATCCTGCTGGCCATCCTGCTCATCGGCCTGAGCCGGCTGATCCTGGGCACCGGCATCGGCGTGAAGGGGGCCGTCATCCCCCTGCTGTGCGCCACCATCCCCTATCTGGGCCGTCAGGTGGAGGGGGCCCTGGCCGAGGTCCCCGACGGCTTGGTGGAGGCGGCCCTGGCCATGGGCTGCTCCCCCTGGGAGATCATCTGGCGCATTTACTTAAAGGAGGCCATCCCCGGCATCGCCCGGGGCGTGACCATCACCCTCATCTCCCTGATCAACTTCACCGCCGTGGCGGGGGCCGTTGGGGCCGGAGGACTGGGCAACTTTGCCATCTCCTACGGCAGCAACCGCCGGCAGACCGATATCGCCGTGGTGGTGGTCATCATCATCGTCATCATGGTCAGCATCATCCAGGCCATCGGCTCCACCGTGGCCAAGAAGGCCACCCACTGAGTCTTATCCCATTCCCCTCTGGGGACACCAAAAATCATGTGATCAATTTTTAGGAGGAATCCAAAATGAAAAAGAAGAACATCATCGCCCTGACCCTTACCGCCGCTTTGAGCCTCAGTCTGCTGGCTGCCTGCGGCGGCGGTTCCGCCACCACTCCTGCTCCCCAGGAGTCCACTCCCGCTGAGGAGACCGCTCCCGTGGAGACCACCGTTGCTGAGACCACCATCGTCACCGTGGGCGTGGTGGGCGCCAACAACGACCAGTGGACCACCGTCAACCAGCTGCTGGAGAAGGAAAACATTCAGGTCAAGATCCAGGAGTTCTCCGCCTACAACATCCCCAACGACGCCCTGAACGCCGGGGAGATCGACCTGAACGCCTTCCAGCACAAGGCTTACCTCAACAACGAGATCGAGGCCCAGGGCTATGACATCGCCGTTCTGGGCGACACCATCATCGCCCCCCTGAGCCTGTACTCCGAGAAGATCGCCTCGGTCAGCGAGCTGAAAGAGGGGGACAAGATCGCCGTTCCCCAGGACCCCACCAACGAGGGCCGCTGCTTTAAGATCCTGGAGGCCCAGGGTGTGCTGAGCGTAGACCCCGCCGCCGGGTATATGCCTGAGCTGAAGGACATCACCGACAACCCCCTGAACCTGGAGTTCGTGGAGGTGGAGGCCGCCCAGACCTCCTCCCTGCTGCCCGACGTGGCCGCCGCCTTCATCAACGGCGCCCACGCCTCTGACGCCGGCCTCACCCCCGACGACGCCATCTGCACCGAGACTGTGGAGCCCGGTAGCGACAACCCCTACATCAACATCATCGCCTGCCGCACCGCCGACCTGGAAAACGAGACCTATTTGAAGGTCCTGGCCGCCTACCAGTCCGCCGAGACCGCCCAGGCCATCAAGGACATCTACAAGGGGCTGTATATCCCCGCCTTTGAGTATTAAGAGACACAGAAGCGGGGGGCGGAAAATTCCGCCTCCCGCTTTTCCCTTCTGTTTGGGGTAGTTCTGTAGGGGCGGGTTGCGCCCGCCCGCTCTCTATGGGGAGAGTTCCTGTTTGAAAACGCCCCGGGCGCACACAGCGCGCCTCTACATTTTATGGATAGGAGACCGTTATCATGGATTTCAAAGCGGAAGCCCAAGCCCTTGCCCCCTATCTCTCCGCCCTGCGCCGGGAGTTCCACATGCACCCCGAGGTGAGCCGCCAGGAGTTCTGGACGGCGGAGCGCATCGAGGCCGAGCTGGAGTCCATCGGCGTCACCGACCGCCAGCGGGTGGACGGCACCGGGGTCTGCGCCCGGTTTTTCGGGGAGAAGCCCGGAGACCGGGTCATCACCCTCCGGGCGGACATTGACGCCCTGGCCATCCAGGAGGTGAACACCAGCCTGCCCTACTGCTCCCAGCAGCCCGGAGTCATGCACGCCTGCGGCCACGACGGCCACGCCGCCGCCCTTTTGGGTGCGGTGAAGCTCCTCTACGCCCACCGGGCGGAGTTCGGCGGGGAGGTGCGCCTGTTTTTCCAGCAGGCCGAGGAGATCGGCTACGGGGCCAAGCAGTTTATGAAGGCGGGGCTTATTGAAGGCTCCGGCCGGGTCTTCGGGGTCCACATGGCCCCCGACGTCCCCTGCGGCAAGGTAGGGGTCAAACCCGGACCCAACAACGCCAGCGTGGACTATTTCAAGATCACCGTCTCGGGCAAGGCGGCCCACGTCTCCACCCCCCACCTGGGGGTGGACGCCCTCTACATTGCCAGCCAGATGGTGGTGGCCCTCCAGGCCCTGGTGACCCGGCGAACCTCCCCGGTGGACCCCCTGCTCATCGGGGTGGGCAAGCTGACCGCCGGCACCGCCTACAACATCGTGGCCGAGAGCGCCGTGTTAGAGGGCACCATCCGGGCCTTCTCCGCCCAGACCCGGGCTCAGACCCGCGGGGATCTGGAGGCGCTGTGCCTGGAGACCGCCAAGCTCTATGGCGGCACGGCAGCGGTGGAGTGGGAGGACTTCGCCTCCCCCCTGGTGAACCCGGCGGACATCTGCCGGGAGGTGGCTCCCGTGGTGGAGGACCTCTTCGGCCCCGAGGCCCTGGTCACCGACCGCCCCCTGTCTCTGGGGGGAGATGACTTCGGCGACTACCAGGAGAAGGTCCCCGGGGTCTATGCCTTTGTGGGCAGCTCCGACCCCGCCAAGCCCGACACCTGCCGCGCCCTCCACAACGACCGCTTCGACCTGGACGAAGGGGCCCTGGTGGTGGCCGCCGCCCTCCACGCCGGGTACGCCTGGCAGTACCTGACGGGGGCAATTGGTTAACATAATATCAGTATCCGCTGTCCGGCCCTTCCCGCCGGACAGCGGAGCTTTGTTGGGACGCTCTTCCTATTCTATATTTCATCCCCATCCCATCCAAAGGAGTGACCGATATGTATGAGCTGATCCAGGCCGGCCCCGCCTCCTGGTACATCGAATCCCCTGCCAAGGTAGGGATCATCTCCGCAGGCGAAAAGGCCGTCTACCTGGTGGACGCCGGCGGCGACAAGGATGCGGGCCGCCGGGTCCGGAAGCTGCTGGACGAGCAGGGCTGGACCTGTAAGGCCATCCTCACCACCCACTCCAACGCCGACCATATCGGCGGCTGCAAATACCTCCAGCAGCAATACCACTGCCCCGTCTTCGCCCCCGGTATGGAGCGGGCCTTTACCCAGTATCCGGTGCTGGAGCCCTCCTTCCTCTACGGCGGCTTTCCCCCTGCCGACCTGCGCCATAAATTCCTGATGGCCCAGCCCTCCGAGGCAGTGGAGCTCACCGACCCCCGGTTCCCCCAGGAAGTGGAGCCCATCCCCCTCCCCGGCCATTTCCTGGACATGGTGGGCTACCGCGCCCCCGACGGGGTGGTCTTCCTGGCCGACTGCCTTTCCAGCGAGGCCACCTTGGAAAAGTACCAGGTCTCTTTCATTTATGATGTGGCGGCCTACCTGGACACCCTAAATATGGTGTCCCAGCTCCAGGCGCCCCTCTTTGTCCCCGCCCACGCCGCCGCCACCGGCTCCATCGCCCCCCTGGCCGAGATCAACCGGCAGAAGGTCTGGGAGATCGCCCAGCGCATTCTGGACCTCTGCGCCCAACCCCTCTCCTTTGAGACCATCCTTCAAGCACTTTTCACAAATTTAGGTCTGACCATGGACTTCTCCCAATACGTTTTGGTGGGCAGCACGGTCCGCTCCTATCTCTCCTGGCTCAAGGATTCCGGCTCCCTCACCGCCCGGTTTGAGGACAATCTGCTCCTTTGGCAGCAGTCCTGACCTACGGCGGAAAAAAATTCCGTAACCTGCCGCCCCTCGGGCGTTTTTCAGTACTTTTTTGACAAGTGGCACAATATGTGGAATGTTAAGAAAAAAATTAGCACAATATATTGTAAAACCCCTTGCATTCTTCCACAAGATAGGGTATACTTTTCTTGCTGCTCGGCACATATTATGTAAATTATCCCAGTGCGGCAGCCTGAACCATTCTTCATATAAAAAATATATTCTATCAGAGAGGACGTCGAACCATGAAGATCATCAAGCGCAGCGGCCAGGAAGTCACTTTCGATTCGGAGAAGATCGCAGCGGCAGTGGCCAAGGCCAACGCCGCCACCAACGGCGCCCGGGAACTGACCCCCGGCCAGGTCCGCTCCATTGCCGACCGAATCGAGGAGTATGCCGCGCGCACAGGGCGCACCCTCTCGGTGGAGGAGATCCAGGAGCTGGTGGAGACCGAGATCATGAAGGAGGGGGCCTACGAGACCGCCAAGCGGTACATCCGCTACCGCTACACCCGCTCCCTGGCCCGGGCGGCCAACACCACCGACGAGCAGATCCTCACCCTCATCGAGTCCAACAATGAGGAGGTCATGCAGGAGAACTCCAACAAGGACCCCAAGGTCAACGCCGTCCAGCGGGACTACATGGCGGGGGAGGTCTCCAAGGACCTGACCAAGCGGGTGCTGCTGCCCACCGATATCGTGGAGGCCCACGAGCAGGGCATCATCCACTTCCACGACATGGACTACTTTGCCCAGCACATGCACAACTGCGACCTGGTGAACCTGGAGGAC
>CATJWI010000074.1 GCA_949744075.1 uncultured Eubacteriales bacterium
GCAGCTGGGCCTTCCCGAGGCCCAGCTTCCCCTGGCCCAGGCCGCCATCCTGCTGGCCACCGCCCCCAAGTCCAACTCGGTGGTGGAAGCCATCGGCGCGGCCCGGGCGGACGTAAAGGCGGGGAAGACGGGGGAATACCCCAGGCATTTGCAGAACGTTCACGCCGATTCGGCGGGGATGGAGCGGGAGCAGGGGTACCTATACCCCCACAGCTTCCCCGGCCACTGGGTCAAGCAGCAATATCTCCCCGACGTTCTCCTGGGGGCCCAATATTACGTCTTTGGCGACAACAAGACCGAGCAGGCGGCCAGGGCCTATTGGGAGAAGATCAAGGGAGAAGAAGAGTGAACAGAACAGAGAAAGGAGTGACTGAAAGATGAAGCAATATCGAAGCGTGGGCATGTGCATCGTCCTGTCCATCATCACCTGCGGCATTTATGCCCTTTACTGGATGTACTGCATCCACAACGACGTCCAGGAGGTCAGCGGGCACATGATGGGGGTGGACGGGGGAATGGTGATCCTCTTCACCATCGTCACCTGCGGGATCTACGGCATCTACTGGAACTATAAGATGGGCCAGGCCCTGGACGAGGCCCGGGGCACTCCCGGAGGCAGTCAGGGGATCCTCTATATGCTGCTGAGCCTCTTTGAGCTGGACATCATCTCCCTTGCCCTGATGCAGAGCGAGCTGAATAAGTTCACGGGCTATGACGGGCTCTGAGGAGCGGCTGCGGAGGCTCCTGCTGGGCCTGGGGGCGGTCCTGGCCATGGGGTTGGGCTACGCCTGGGCGGTGCGCCGGCTGGGGGTGGGGTTGCCCTGCCCCTTTCGGCGGGTGACAGGGCTTCTCTGCCCCGGCTGCGGCGTGTCCCGGATGTGCCTGGCCCTGCTGGAGGGGGACTGGCCCGGGGCTTGGGCGGCCAACCCCGCCCTCTGCCTGTTGTTGCTCCCGGGGACAGTCCTGCTGGCCTGGCGGGGGAGGGGTTACGTAAAGGGGTTCCCGCCCGCCCGGTGGGAGGAGAGGACCTGGCTGGTCATGGCGGCGGTGCTGTTGGCCTTTGGGGTCCTGCGGAACCTCTGCTGAAAAGGAGACAAAAGGACCCGGAGACAGAAGGTCTCCGGGTCCTTTTTTATGGCGCGAACCGGGTCTCGCCCCCTGCCTTTTTGCATCCCTGGGGGGCGTACTGCCAGCGGTCCATGACCCCGCCGGTGATGAAGTACCGGGGTTCCTCCGGCGCGGGGGCGGGGGGGAGCTGGTCGATGATGAGCAGCTTCAGCTTCATCCGGTCGGGGAGGATGGACTTGACGTAGACCGACACCCGGTCCCCCTCCCGGAGGCCCTCCCGGCTCTCAGCCAGGCCCGAGAGGTTGGGGGTCAGCTCCACGAAGGCCCCGTAGTCCTTGATGCCCCGGATGTAGCCGGGCACCGTCATCCCTGCCCGGAAGAGGGCGGCGTTCTCCGCCCAGGTGCCCAGCAGCTCCCGGTGGGTCAGGGCCACCCGGCGGCGGACCTTATCCAGGGAGAGCACCGCCGCGTAGATCTCCTGCCCCACCAGGAACCGGAGGCCGGCGTGGGAGATACGGGAGATGCTGAGCCGCTCCACCCCGATCATGGAGGGCACCCCACAGCCCACGTCCACAAAGGCGCCGAAGGGCTCCAGGTGGGTGACGGTGGCGGGGACCACCTGTCCGGGGACCCAGTGGGTCAGCAGGGCTTCCAGGGCCAGCTCCTGGGCCTTTCGCCGGGAGAGGAGCAGGGGGCCGTCCCCGCTGCCCAGGTCGTCCACTACAAAGCTCACTGGCTTACCCACCCGGGAGAGAATGGCGATGTCCCGGGTGGAGCCGTCAGCGATGCCGATGGCGGCCTCCTCCCGGGGGATGCGCCCGGTGAAAGGTCCTACCTGTACCAGCAGGTCGTGGTTCTCGTCACACAGGAGGGCCATCCCCTCCAAAACGGTTTGGCAGGCCATGGCTCTGGCAATGGGATCCATTCCGGCGCAGGCGTTTTGGTTCTCGGGGGTCGAGAGAAGGCGGCCCTCCGGAAGAAAACAACTCGTCAATTTTACCAAATCCTTTCTGTCTTGCTCGCCTGATTTTCGGGATGGGATATGATATGCAATGGGACAACTTGAATTGACACGGAGGGGTTGGCCTTTTATAATATATGAATAAAGAGAGCCAAAGGGGGCGCGGACGGTGGATATCCAGGTGGGCGATGTGCTGGAGCTGAAAAAGACCCATCCCTGCGGGAGCCGCCGGTGGTTGGTGTTGCGGGTGGGGATGGACTTCAAGCTGCGCTGTGAAGGCTGCGGCCACGAGCTGATGATCCCCCGGTCCAAGGCGGAGAAAAGCGTGAAAAAAGTAATTAAGGCGGAGGCAGACGGATGAAAGAACTGTGGAGCAAGCGGTGCAGGAGCCTGACCCCTTACACCCCCGGCGAACAGCCCAAGGGTCGGCCCTTCATCAAGCTGAACACCAACGAAAATCCCTATCCCCCTTCTCCCATGGCCCTCCAGGCCATCCGGGAGGCGGCGGGGGAGACCCTTCGCCTCTATCCCGACCCGGAGTGCACCGACCTGCGGGAGGCCCTGGGCGTTCGGGCAGAGCAGGTCTTTGTGGGCAACGGCTCCGACGAGGTGCTGTCCCTGGCTTTCCAGGCCTTCTTCGACCCAGAGAAGCCCATCCGCTTTGCCGATATCACCTATTCCTTTTACCCGGTGTTCGCCGACTACTACGGCCTGACCTACCGGGAGATCCCCCTGGATGAGAACTTTGCCCTGCAGGTGGAGCCCTTTCTGGAGCCGGGGGGCGGCGTGGTGGTGGCCAACCCCAACGCCCCCACGGGCCGGGAGCTGGAGTTCGGCGACCTGAAGGCCATTGTGGAGGCCAACCGGGACAGTGTGGTGGTGGTGGACGAGGCCTATGTGGATTTCGGCGCCCGCTCCGCCGTGGAGCTGGTGGATACATACCCCAACCTGCTGGTGGTGCGGACCCTGTCCAAGGGCCGGTCCCTGGCGGGGCTCCGGGTGGGGTACGCTGTGGGCAGCGAGGACCTGATCGCGGCCCTCAACAGCGTGAAGGACTCCTTCAACTCCTACCCGGTAGACCGGCTGGCCCAAGCGGGGGCCCTGGGGGCCATCCGGGACGAGAATTATTTCCGGGCCACCCGGGACAAGATCGTAAACACCCGGGCCTGCGCCGCCAACGAGCTGAAGGGGCTGGGCTTTACCGTCTGCGACTCCTCGGCCAACTTCCTTTTCGTGAGCCATGAGCGCTTGGCGGCCAAGATCTTGCTGGACGGCCTCCGGGAGCGGGGCATCCTGGTCCGCTGGTGGAACAAGCCCCGGATCAGCAATTACCTGCGGATCACCGTGGGCACCGACCAGGAGATGAAGGCCCTGTGCGGGGCCATGAAGGAGATCCTGGCGGAAAACCCGTAAAAGACAAAAGCGAGGCGCTTCTTTCGAAACGCCTCGCTTTTTCACTCCTCCACCAGCTCGAACCGGTATTTCTGTTCCACCTGGGGGTATTTCTGGTGGTCCACCTCGGAGAGGAACATCTTTAGGGGGCGGACATAGTAGCCCCCGTCGCCGTAAAGGGCCTCATAGACCACCATGGGCTCCCGGGTCTCAGAGTGGGTGGCCGTGAACAGGGCCCTGTACCGGTTGCCCTTGAAATGGCGGTAGATGCCGCCAGGCTTTAACTCTCGCATGACGATCTCCTCCTTTCAGGATAGCATACCATAAAAAGAGACGAAAGGGAAGGGGCCAGGCCGGGGCCAGAGAGAGGACACAAACCCATAGCTTTTGGGAACAAAAAGATAACCGGGAATGAAAACCGCTGGGCCTCAATGGATAGAAGGAATGAAAGCGAAAAGAGCCTCCCCTTGCGGAGGGAGCGGGGAAGGTGCTACAATAAAAGCAACGTCAAAGACGAAAGAAGGAGAAGATCGTCATGCAGCAATTGATCGCCATCATACTGGCCATTGCGTGTATCCCTATCCTGCTGAAGCGGAAGCTGACCCTGGGGCCCACCCTGCTGATCCTGGGCGC
>CATJWI010000075.1 GCA_949744075.1 uncultured Eubacteriales bacterium
GCTTAGAGGGAGTTAATGCCGCGAAGCGGTTGAGGGTCCGGGAGGGCTCTTTTGGCAGCAAAAGAGTCCTCCCGGGCTTCCCGGTTACCAATGTAGAAATCAGGAGGGCTAAACGTGGTAGCACGTCCGCAAGAAAGAAGAGCGGATCACCACAGGCCCGTTGGGCCCTCGCAATGACGGGGCGGGGGTGAGATGGGTGAGATAGGTGAGAGGGTGCGGGTGACCACAAGGGTCGCCCCTACGGTGGGTCACGGTCTGGGAAATATAGCGGGACCGCCCTTTGGGGCGGTCCCGTTTCTTTTTATTCTCCCAGGCTTTCTGCCAGGCGTCTTCCGGTGGGGGTCGCGGCCAGGCCGCCCTGGCCGGTCTCACGCAGGGACGAGGGGAGGGCGGAGCCCACCGCGCCCATGGCGTCGATGACCTCGTCGCAGGGGATGACGCTCTTTACCCCCGAAAGGGCCATCTCGGCACAGGACAGGGCATTCACTGCCCCCATTACGTTGCGGCTGACGCAGGGCACCTCTACCAAGCCCCCCACCGGGTCGCAGACCAGGCCCAGGGTGTTAGCCAGGGCCAGGGCGCAGCCGTGGGCCATCTGCTCCGCCGTGCCCCCCTTGAGGAAGACCAGGGCCGCGGCGGCCATGGCCGAGGCGGAGCCTACCTCCGCCTGGCAACCTCCCTCCGCCCCGGCGATGGAGGCCCGGGCGGCGATGACCTGGCCGAAGCCGGCGGCCACGTAGAGGGCCTGGACCATGATCTCGTCCGGAAACCCGTCCCGCCTTTGCAGGGGGATGAGGGCGGCGGGAAGCACCCCGGAGGAGCCGGCGGTGGGGGCGGCCACCACCCGGCGCATGCAGGCATTGCACTCCCCCGCCTTCAGGGCGGCGGAGATGACCTGGCGGAAAAAGGCGCCGCACAGTCCTGGGTCCTCCCCCTCCAGACGGGCGCCATCGCCCCCCACCAACCCGCTGGTGGAGCGGCGGTCAGGGTCATAATCAGCCTGGGCGGCCCCCATGGCCGCCCAGAGGGCGGACATCCGGGCCCAGGAGGCCTGGGGGGGCGTGTTGCTGTCATTGCAATCGTCGGCCTGGACCGCCTGCCACAGGGGCAGGTCCTTGGCCGCCGTCAAAAGTCCCTCTACTGAATGAAAGGCCATGGCTCATTCCTCCGTCATATTGAGATAGGTGGCCCGGACGATGCCGTCCTGGGCCCGCAGGGCCTGGACCACGGCCTCCTCAATGGCTTGGTCGCTCTCGATGACCATCACCGCCAAGCCCCCGCGCATGTCCCGGTAGAGCTGCATGGTGGCAATGTTCACCCCGTGGGCGGATAGGATGCCCGCCACCTCGGCCACCTGGCCGGGCCGGTCCTCGTTGCGGATGATGAGGGTGGGCAGATCCCCGGAAAAGGCGGCCGCCAGGCCGTCGATGGCGTCGATGCGCACCCGGCCGCCCCCCAGTGAGGCCCCCTGGACCTCCAGCACCCGGCCGTCGGGGGCAGTGAGGCGGAGCAGAACGGTGTTGGGGTGGGCCCCCTGGAGGCTGACGCGGCCCACCATCACCTTCATCCCCTCCTCCTGCGCGATGGCGAAGGAGCGGGGCAGGCGGGGGTCGTCGGGAGCCATGTCCAGCACTCCGGCCACCAGGGCCTTGTCGGTACCGTGGCCCTTGCCTGTGTCTGCAAAGGAGCCGTGGAGCAGCAACTCCACCGCCGCCGGACGGCAGCCCAGCAGCCGCCGGGCGATGCGCCCGATGCGGGAGGCCCCCGCCGTGTGGGAGGAGGAGGGGCCGATCATAATAGGCCCCATGATGTCAAAGATACTCATATGGTCTCTCCCTCCGCGGGTCATTCCCGCTTTTGATAGTGTTCCGGTTTTATCTTGGAATATATCATGTGCTGGGCACTGTAGAGTCCGCCGTAGCCCGAGATGAGGTAGGACACTGCGCAGGCCACGGCATAGAGGGCCAGGCCCTGGCCCCCGAAGAGCTCATAGGACAGGAGGATGGAGCTCAGGGGACAGTTGGTGACCCCGCAGAACACCCCCACAATGCCCAGGCTGGCGGAAAAGGAGGCAGGCAGGCCCAGCAGAGGCCCCACCACGCAGCCAAAGGCCGCCCCCGTGAAGAAGGAGGGGACGATCTCTCCCCCCTTGAAGCCGGCGCCCAGGGTGAGGGCGGTGAAGAGGAGCTTCAGCAGGAAGGCCCAGGGCACCGCCTGGCCCGCTACGGCGGCGGCGATGACCGCCCCGCCGGCTCCGTTATAGTCCCGGGTGCCCGACAGCAGGGTGAGGACCACGATGATACAGCCCCCCACCGCCGCCCGCAGGTAGTGGTTGGGGAAGCACTTGCCGTAGAGCCGGTGGGCGGCGTGCATCCCCTGACAGAACAGGATGGCTACCAGGGCGCACAGCACCCCTAAAAGGACGGTCTGCAAAAGGCTCACCGCCCCCAGTTCGGGCAGCTCCGCTACAGCATAGGCAGTGGGGCTCAGCCCCAGACAGCCTGCCAGAAGGGCGGCTGTCAAGGCGGACAGGAAGGCGGGCACCAGGGCAGCGTAGTACATGACCCCTACGTGGACCACCTCTAAGGCGAAGAGGGCGGCGGTGAGGGGGGTGCCGAAGAGGGCGGCAAAGGCGGCGGACATGCCGCAGACCACTAAAGTCCGCTTATCCGCTTCGGAAAGTCCAAGCTTCTCCCCCACGCCGGAGGCGATGGAGCCCCCGATCTGCAGGGCGGCCCCCTCCCGGCCCGAGGAGCCGCCGCACAGGTGGGTCAGGGCGGAGGCGATGAAGATCAGGGGGGCTGTGCGGAAGGGCAGGGGCACCTCCCCCCGGACGGCCTCCAGCACCACGTTGGTGCCCCGGTCCTCCTTCACCCCGGCCAGGTGATAGAGCCCTACGATGGCAAGGCCCGCCACGGGCAACAGGTACAACAGCCATGGGTGGGCCTCCCGGGCCAGGGTGGCCTCCTCCACCGCTATGTGGAAGGCCACTCCCACCAGGCCCACCCCCAGTCCGGCGGCCAGGGCCATGACCAGCCACTTCGCCAGGGCAAACAGGTGGGACAGCAGGGCATGTCCCTCCTCCCGCAATTCTTCCTTCCAATCCTCCATATCAAACACCAGCGTTTCTTTTTTCAAAATACCGGGGGCATTATAACACAAATCAAGTGGAATGGAAAGGACCATTTCCCCTGGATATCACTCCACCGCTTCCCTGTTTTCCTCCACCCATTGGATAAACCGCCGGGTGATGGGCGAGGCATCCCTACAGTTGGGCACGGCGATCCCCAGGGTCACCTTCTGAGGCGGGTCAAAGGGGAGCTGGACCACCGGGCCGCTCCACTGCCGCGCGATCAGCCTTTGGTTGAAGCTGATCCCCAGCCCGGCGGCCACCATGTTGTAGGTGCTGAAGCCGTCCCGGGTGGAGAACCGGGTCCTTGGGGCTATGCCCAGCCGCGCCAGCAGCCGGTCCTGGTCTGTGTCCTGGCCGGGGGAGGTGTGGATAAAATTCTCCCGCTCCAGGTCCTTTACCGGAAAGCGCTTCTCTGCCGCCCGGGGGTGGTCCGGGGGCAGCCAGGCCACCAGCTCATCCTCAAACAGGGGCTTCCATGGGTATTCTGTTCGCTCCGGCTGGGCGCAAAAGCAGCAGTCCACCGACCGCTCCCCCAGCCAGCGGGACATCTCCCCATTGCCCCCCTCCTGCAGCCGCACCTTCACACCGGGATATTTGGCGCAAAAGCCCTTCAGCAGCCGGGGCATCCAGATGGCCGATATGCTGTAATAGCAGCCGATGGTCAAAACGCCCCGGCTCATCCCCCGGATCTCGGCCCCCTGCTGCTCCACGCCGCGGCAGGCTCGCACCAGGTCCCGGAACAGGGGCAGCATGAGCCGGCCGTTCTCTGTCAGCACCACCCCCCGTTTGCTTCGGGAAAACAGGGCGAAGCCCAGCTCCTCCTCTAAGGCGCCGACCATCCGGGTGACCCCGGACTGGGTGTAGCCCAGCAGTTCTGCCGCCGCCGTCAGGCTTCCCCGGTCCGCCGCCGCCAGGGCGGCCTCACATTTCATGACATCCACGCTCTGTCATTCCTTTTTATCATGGTTTTATTCTAAAGCGCCGCTTATATCATGGATAGTTCTATCCTACAATAGGACTCAGCACCATGTCAAGTCCCTAACCGGGGCGGAAGGGACGATACTTATGACAGACGCCAAGCTGTCCTTTCCTGCGATTACCAGGAGGGCGCCACTCCCCCACATCCTCCGGCGGCTGGCCGAGACCAACCTGCTCCAGACCCCGGGGTATGGCCTGGACTCCTTCTCCCAGTCGGCCCGGGAGAAGCTGCGGAAGGCCTGCGCCGCCCCGGAGGCCCAGGTCCACCTTTTTTACCGACGGGCTCTATGAGTCCATCGGTGCCGCCGCCGTTTCGGCCGTCCGGCGCATCCGGGAGGCTTTGGCCGGCTACGGCTACCAGCTGGGCCACCCAGCCCCGGGAGGTGGGACGGCTCATCGCTATTTTTCGGGAAAACGCCCCCGGGCCTTGAGCCTTTTCGGGTAAATTTTCGAAACTTTACACACTTTTACGTGCATTTTCTCTTTGGGTGTGCTATACTGGTTTCATCGTATCATCCAAAGGAGGAATTGTTGTGGGCGACCCCACGATACCCTTACCCCTGCTTATTGCGCTCTGCGTAGCTTTGGCCGCCGCGGCGGTCATTATCATCCTTCTGGCTTTGCGGCTCCGGGCCATGAATCAGCGGGCCTCGGAGGAGGACATCCGGCAGATGGTGGATATGGGCGAGGAGTCCGGCGAGATCGAGAAGGAAGAGAAGGAGCTCATCGAGAACGTCTTTGAGTTCAACAACTCCACTGCCGCCGACGTGATGATCCACCGCACCGATGTGGTGATGCTGTGGGCGGAGGACACCGACCCGGAAATCTTAGAGACCATCCGCTCCTCGGGGCTCACCCGGTTTCCCGTCTATCAGGAGGACACTGACGACATTATTGGCATCCTGAACACCCGGGACTATCTGCTCAACGCCCGGGAGGAGCGGCCCAAGCCCCTGCGGGAGCTGCTGCGGAAGGCCTATTTTGTCCCGGAGACCGTCCGCACCGACGTGCTGTTCCGGGACATGCAGAGCCGGAAGATCCACTTTGCCGTGGTGGTAGACGAGTACGGCGGCACCAGCGGCATCCTCACCATGGAGGACCTGATCGAGGAGCTGGTGGGCAATATCTACGACGAGTTTGACCCCCTGGACGAGCAGGAGATCGAGCCCCTGGGTGAGAACCTGTGGCGCATCTCAGGAGGGGCGGCCCTGGAGGACATCGCCGAGGCTTTGGAGGTGGAGTTCCCCGAGGAAGAAGAGGCCGAGACCCTGGGGGGACTGGTCTTTGCCCGGCTGGACGTGATCCCCGCCGACGGCTCCCACCCGGTGGTAAACGCCCACGGCCTCCACATCCAGGTGGAGGAACTCTCCGACCGGCGGGTGGAGTGGGCCAAGGTGTCCAAGCTAACTAAGGTAGAGGAAAATTGAGGCGGACGGCCACATGGGGCCGCCCCTACGGTAGGGCATATGGCAAGGCCCCGGTCCGGTGGACCGGGGCCTTGCTTTTTTGTTGGGACCATTTAGCCTAAGAGCCTGGCCAGCTCGTCGGGGGTGGGGACATCTCCCAGCTCCTGGGCGTAGTGGGCGTAGGTCAGGGTCAGGTCGGGGGTCACCACGAAGGCGGCGGGGAGCTGCTGCTCGTTGCCCTCGTATTCCCCGTGCTGGAGGCCAGAGGCCTTTACGATGTCGATCTTGGCCATGGTGCCCGGCTTCAGGGCATCCTCCATCTTCTCCGCGGGGAGGATCTCGAAGCGCTTGTAGAGCTCCTCCCGGGGGTCGCAGATGATGTCGAAAGGCAGGGCCTCCCGGCTGCCCAACTGCTCCGCCAGGTTCTTGGGGTCGGACTGGAGGACCACCAGCAGTTGGCCCCCGGTGGCGGCGATCTTGCCGTACTGGGTTTGGAACTGGTGGATGTCGTATTGGCAGAGAGTGCAACCGTAATACCGCAGGAACACCAGGGCGGTCTTACCCCGGACCCGCCTCACGGTCTCGGTAATGGACGCTCCGGCGGAAAAGGGGGTGTCGTAAGTAAATTCGGGCAGCTTGCCGCCCACAGTCAGCTTGGCCATCGGACTTCCTCCTTCGAATTGGATGGCTCTATCATACCCCATTTTTTGCCGGGGTGTCAACCGTTCAGACGTTAAAAACGTACTTGTCCAGCCGGTCAAAGGCCTCCTGGACCCGGGAGAGGGCAGACGCAAGATCGATCCTGATATTGGACGATCGCTGTTGCGTAAGCTGCCGCACTCAACCCATTGGTCAAGGTAAGTATCGCGCTGAAGCTCGTCATGGCGGGAACAAAAAGAAGGGCTTTCATGCCGTAGTCTCCCCCCTTAAAGGTAAATAGAGACGCCATAACAGGGTGATACCAATAGGCGAACAGCATCCAAATACCCCCTACCAACACCGCCAAAGAAATTGATTTTCCCTCCTTTTTGTCCCTTCCCACAAAAAAACCTTTCGTTTTTTGTGGGAAATCGCCAAGGACTTCCCTCCCCCTCTGTGCTATACTAAACTCATGAGGATAAAAACCAACAGCTGTCATGTTTTACATTAGGAGGACTTTCCATGAAGCTTACATTCTTCGGCGCGGCCCGGGCGGTCACCGGGAGCTGCCATTGCGTGGAGTGCGGCGGGCACAAGTACCTGATCGACTGCGGCCTTCAGCAGGGCCGGGACGAGAAGGACAACAGCGTGCTGGACTTCCACCCCGGCATGGTGGACGCCGTCATCGTCACCCACGCCCACATCGACCACTCGGGGCGCCTGCCCCTGTTGGTGAAGCGGGGGTTCGGGGGGCCCATCTACTGCACCCGGCTCACCGCCAAGCTGCTGTCCATCATGCTGCTGGACTCGGCCCACATCCAGGAGAGCGACGCCCAGTGGCAGAATCAGAAGGGCAAACGGGCGGGCAAGGACCTCATCGAGCCCCTCTACACCATCCAGGACGCCCAGGAGACCCTCCAGCTCCTCTCCCCCATTGAGTACGGGGAACGGACCAGGATCGCCGACGATGTGGAGCTGGAGTTTGTGGACGCGGGGCACCTGCTGGGCTCCGCCGAGGCCCAGCTGTGGCTCACTGAGGCGGGGGTCACCAAGAAGATCGTCTTCTCCGGAGACCTGGGGAATATCAAGCAGCCCATCATCCGGGACCCCCAGCCCGTGGAGGGCTCCGCGGATTATGTGGTCACCGAGAGCACCTACGGCGACCGGCTCCACGAGAAGATGGGCTCCTACAAGGAGGAGCTGGCCGCCATCATCGACGAGACCATTGGCCGGGGGGGCAACGTGGTCATCCCCGCCTTTGCTGTGGGCCGGACCCAGGAGCTGCTCTATTTTATCCGAGAGATCAAGCAGGAGGGGCTGGTGAAGTCGGTCCCCAATTTTGAAGTGGTGGTAGACTCCCCCCTGGCCCGGGAGGCCACGGAGATCTTCTCCGGGGACCTTCACGGCTATTTGGACGAGGAGGCCATCGATGCCATCCGGAAGGGGGACTTGTTCCGCTTCCCGGGGCTCACCCTGACCCAGACGGTGGAGGAGTCCAAGGCCCTCAACGCCGACGGCAAGGCCCGGGTCATCATCTCCGCCTCGGGCATGTGCGACGCAGGGCGCATCCGCCACCATTTGAAGCACAACCTGTGGCGGCCCGAGTGCACCGTGGTGTTTGTGGGCTACCAGGCCGAGGGCAGCCTGGGCCGGCGGCTTTTGGAGGGGGCTTCGGTGGTGAAGCTCTTCGGGGAGGAGATCGCCGTCCGGGCCAATATCACCCGGGTGGAGGGGCTTTCCTCCCACGCGGACCAGGCCGGGCTTCTGGAGTGGATGAACTGCTTCGCCCCCAGGCCCCAGCAAGTCTTCGTGGTCCACGGGGACAAGGACGTGACCACCGCCTACGCCCAGCTTTTGAAGGAGCGGGGCTTTGCCGCCCACGCCCCCGACTACGAGGAGGTCTACGACCTTCTCTCCGACCGGATGCTGGCCCCGGGCATCCCCCCCGCCGTCAAGGAGCCTCAGCCGGGGAGCTATGCCACCTCTTCGGCCTACCGGAGGCTGGAGGAGGCCGGGCAGCAACTGCTCACCGCCATCCGCCACAACAAGGGCGGGGCCAACAAGGACCTGGGCAAGTTTGCCGACCAGATCCTGGCCCTTATTCAGAAGTGGGACCGGTAAAATCACAAAAAGAGCGTCCTTCCTGGAGGGAGGACGCTCTTTTTCCTATGGATCAGGCGCTAAATACATATTTGTCCATACGATCCATGGCCGCTCAAAGCACGGAAATAGGGTGGGCCACATTGACACGGACATGGCACGGACTGTAATACTGCCGGCCATCCCTCCAAGCTACGCCCACATCCCAACCGGCCTGTTGGAGTTCATCCACTGTTTTCCCATGGACCTGACACCATTTACTGCAATTCATATAGAGCATGTATGTTCCCTCGGGGCGGAAAAATTCCACTCCTTCAAAATGCTCTTTCACATAGTCGCAATGGTAGGAATCCGCTCTCCTGTCCCATAGTTTTTTGGACTGTTCATCCACCGCAGCACCCGCCCGGCAAAAATATATAATTCCCGGGAGATGTCGTCAGAATCTCTATACATTCGTTCCCTCTGCATACCCTTTTCTTGCTCCATAATAGTTCCTTACACATATTATTTTTTCTATTTATCAGCTCTCATTCTCCTTTGCAAGTCTCTTGTCATACCGTCACAGCCTGTCTCATATACTCTCCTGACACTACACATTAGGAGCGTGACGGCCATGGATGTTTGCTGTTTGAACCGGGCGGCGTTGGTGGGGCGGGCCGGGGGGATGGCCCGTTTTTCCCATGTGAACCACGGCACGGAGTACTGGACCTTTCCCCTGGAGGTAGAGCGGCTCAGCGGGACCCTGGATATTTTGAACGTGGTGGCCCCTGCCTCCATGCTCTCCGCCTGCCCTGTCCTCCCCGGCCGGGAGTACCAGGTGACAGGGGAGGTCCGGTCCTTTAACAACCGCAGCGGGGTGGGCTCCCGGCTGGTGATCACCCTCTTCGCCCGGAGCCTCTCCGGCGCCCAGGGGGAGCACGCCAACCGACTGGAGCTGTCCGGGGTGCTGTGCAAGGCCCCGGTGGTCCGGCGGACCCCCCTGGGCCGGGAGATCTGCGATATGCTGCTGGCGGTGAACCGGCGGTATGGCCGGTCGGACTACTTACCCTGCATCGCCTGGGGCTCCCTGGCCCGGACCTGCGGCGGCCTGGGGGTGGGGGACCCGGTCCATATGACGGGGCGGCTCCAGAGCCGGAAGTACCGGAAGGTGCTGGGGCAGGACGAGGAGGAGAGGACGGCCTATGAGGTGTCGGTGCTGACTTTGGAGGGCGGTTAAGGCAGGCGCACATTGTGCGCCCCTACGCTCCTCTCCTGTTTTGTCGGGCGTAAAGGGTAAAAAACAGCCCTCGCAGGCCGGTTTGACCTGCGGGGGCGTTCTTCTTATTCTCTTTTACACCATCAGTTCGCACACCAGCCTGGTATACTCCGCAGTGTCCTCCAGGGGCAGGCCCGCGATGATGAGGGCCTGGGCGTAGAGGAGTCGGGCGTACTTCTTGGCCTTCTCCGGGTCCTGGGCCACCGCCTGGGCCAGGGCGGAGTAGGCGCTGCTGTCGGCGTTGAGCTCCAAGACCCGCTGGGCCTTCATGCCCTCCATGCCCCCCTCTACCCGCTGGAAGTACTTCTCCATCTCCAGGCTCATGGGGCCGTCGGTGCTGAGGCACACCGGGGCCGATTTCAGCACCTTGGAAAGGCGCACGTCGTGGATCTTCTCCCCCAAGACCTCCTTCACGAAGTCCAGCACGGGCTTGTTGGCCTCCGCCTTCTGCTGGGCCTGGGCCTTCTCCTCCTCGGTCTCAGGGAGGGCGTCTTCGGTGGCGGCGTCCTTGAAGGGCTTGCCGCCGTATTCCATGAGGGTCTGGGCCACAAACTCGTCTACCTCGTCGGTGAAGTACAAAATTTCATACCCTTTGTCCAGCACCCGCTCGGCCTGGGGCAGGGCCTTGGCCATGTCCACGCTCTCGGCGCAGAGGTAGAAGATACCCGGCTGGTCATCCGGCATCCGCTCCACATACTCCGCCAGGGTGGTGAGCTCCTCTCCCTTAGAGGAGGGGAAGAGCAGCAGGTCCTGGAGGACCTCCTTCTTGGCCCCGTACTGGTTCACCGTGCCGTATTTCAGCTGCCGGGCAAAGCCCTTCCAGAACTTCAGGTATTTCTCCCGGTCCTCCTTCTGGAGCTTCAGCAGCTCCGCCTTTACCTTCTTTTCCACGTTGCCCTCGATGATGTGGAGGGCCCGGGTGTGCTGGAGGGTCTCACGGGAGATGTTCAGGGGCAGGTCGGGGGAGTCCACGATGCCCTTGACGAAGGAGAAGTGGTCGGGGACCACGTCGGGGCACTTGTCCATGATGAGCACCCCGGAGGAATAGAGCTGGAGGCCCTTTTCATAGTCCTTGGAGTAGTAGTCGTAGGGGGCATGGGAGGGGATGAAGAGAAGGGCCTTATACTCCATTTGCCCCTCGGCGGAGGTGTGGATCACCGCCAGGGGCTCCTCCCAGTCGGAGAATTTCTCCTTATAGAACTGGTCGTACTCCTCTTTCTTCACCCGGCTCTTGGCCCGCTGCCACAGGGGGACCATGGAGTTGAGGGTCTCTACCTGCCGGTGGGTCTCGTACTCGGGCTTATAGTCCTCCCCGGCATCCTCCGGCCGGGGCTTCATGTGGGTGTGCTCCAGCTCCATGCGGATGGGGGTGTGGACATAGTCGGAATACTTTTTCACCAGCTCTTGGATGCGGTAGGTCTCCATGTACTGGCTGTAATTCTCCTCCTCCGTGTCCTGCTTGATGTGGAGGATCACATCGGTGCCCACCCCGGGCTTGTCGCAGGGCTCCACGGTGTATCCGTCGGCCCCGTCGCTCTTCCACTCCCAAGCCTCGTCGCTACCGTAGGCCCGGGAGCGGACGGTGACCTGGTCTGCCACCATGAAGGCGGAGTAGAAGCCCACGCCAAACTGGCCGATGATGTCCACATTCTTCGCGGCCTTTCCCGCCTCGGCCTTGTCCATCTCCTGCTTAAACTGGAAGGAGCCGCTGCGGGCGATGGTGCCCAGGTTCTTTTCCAGCTCCTCCCTGGTCATGCCGATGCCGTTGTCGGCGATGGTCAGGGTCCGCCCGGCCCTGTCAGGGGTAATGAAGATCTGGAAGTCCTTCCGCTTGACGCCCACCTTGTCGTCGGTGAGGGCCTTGTAGGCCAGCTTGTCCACCGCGTCGCTGGCGTTGGACAGCAGCTCCCGGAGGAAGATCTCCTTGTGGGTGTAGATGGAGTTGATCATCAGGTCCAACAGCCGCTTGGATTCCGCCTTGAATTGTTTCTTTGCCATGGTTTTGCCTCCGTATATGATAAATTTGATCAAAAACGAATATTAGCACTCCAATTCTCGGAGTGCTAATATATGATAATCCTTCGTATCCGATTTTTCAAGGGGATTCAAAAATTGTTTACAATTATTTCCGCAGGGCGTCCTCCAGTGGGCAGATATAGGTCAGGGTGCCGTCGGGCTCGTAGCGGTAGAC
>CATJWI010000076.1 GCA_949744075.1 uncultured Eubacteriales bacterium
GCCCTCCCTCTGGACTTCCTCCTACCGACCAAAGGGAGGGTCCCCCTCCCTTTGGATTCCTACCCCGGACGTATGGGGATCGCTATTTGTGGTCCTTCTTACGCTAAGTTTTGAAAGCCTAAAATTGCTGGGCTATCCCTTTCTATCCGTGCCATTTCTGGCAATGGGGTAGGTCCCTGCCGGCTCAGAGCATTTTTTCGATTAGGTGGTCCCTCTTGCCTGCTCGCTCCACCGCTCGCTGGTGGGATGGAACACTATAGAACCTTCGCTGCCTCAACCCCGCCTTTGCGTGTTCTGTCCAAGGAGGAGGTGCGTGTAAGCAACAAACCACGTTGTGCCCTTCCCTTGTATGTAGGGGCGGATACTATCCGCCCCTACATACAGAAAACCACGTCCTCCCAATTCGCCGTGGGGGCCGCCGCCCTCGGCGGCCCATGCAGGGTTGCTGCCACCTGCCGCCGGGCGACCACAAGGGGTCGCCCCTATAAAGGTCAAGCGCCCTCCCGTTCAGAGTTATCATCCTGTCCTATGGGGCGGCTTTATTATATATTATGTAAACTAAATTCCTGCTACTTCCATTGACACCTCCGGGGAAACACGGTAGAATAGAGCGAACTGAGTCGAAACCAGCAGGGAGTATTTCCGTATGAAAAAACTTGCCGCCTTTTTTTGTGCTCTGGCCCTGGCCGCCGGGTGCGGTCTTCCCGCCCAGGCCGCCGGGCCTGCGGGGACCATAGAGGTCCGCTTTCATGACGAGTCCACCAAACGGTATAGCGACCCCATCGTCAGCGACAAGGTGAACGTGACCCTGGACGGGGTCCCCATGGACCTGGATGTGCCCGCCCTCACCCGGACCATGGACGGCAGCGACGGCCGGACCCTCATCCCCGTGCGGCCCATTGCCGAGGCTCTGGGGGCCAACGTCCTCTGGCTGGGGGAAAACCGGCAGGTGGTCATCTCCACGGAACAGGATATGATCGTCCTCACCCTGGGCTCGGCCACGGCGGTGGTCAACGGAGATCGGGTGGACCTGCCCGGAGGAGTCCCGGCGGAGGTGGCCCAATACGAGGGGGCGGAGCGGACCCTGGTGCCCCTGCGCTTTGTCTCCGAACAGCTCCACGCCACGGTGGAGTGGGATCACCCCACCTTTACTGCCGTGGTAACCTCTCCCACTGCCCCGGCGGAGCCCAAGCCGATACTCCCCCCGGAGACCACCGCCTCCCCGGAGCCTTCGGCTACGCCGGCACCCATCCCCAACGGGCGGTTGGTCCGGGTCACTGCCGACGACAAGGCAGAGACCGTTACCCTATACTTAGACCGCGCCCCCCGGTACCGGGTCACCGACTTGGGGGACCGGGTAGCCATCGACCTGCTGGGCTTTGCCATCGGCAGCGGGAAGGACGGCTCCATCCAGCCGGAGAACCCGGTGATCGACCGGGTGCGCTACGCCCAGCACACCGACGACATTGACCCCGACTACCCCCTAACTGTCCGGGTGGTGCTGGACCTGGCCCGGGGCTGTACTTACGGCAAAAACGTCACCGTCCGTGGGGACCCGGATCTGCTGGCGGTGGTGATCACTGTCACCCCGCCGGAGAGCGGGGCAGAGTTGCCCACCGGCCCAGCGGAGGGCTGGGACCCGGCGGCCTATACCGTGGCCCTGGACGCCGGTCACGGGGGTACCGCCTCTGGGGCGGTCTATGAGGACATCATGGAGAAGGACCTGACCCTGCCCATCACCCTCCGGGCGGCGGAGCTGCTGGAGGAAAAGGGCTATAACGTATTTCTCACCCGCTCTGAGGACGTATACATGGACCTCTACGACCGCTGCACCGTGGCCAACAACGTGGGGGCGGATATCTTTGTCTCCATCCACGCCAACGCCAGCTCTTCCAACCTGGCCTTCCAGGGCACCTTTACCTACTCCTACCCCGACAGTGTGGAGGGGGAACGGCTGGCCGGGTGCATCCAGGATGCTGTGGTGGCCTCGGTGGGCTCCATTGACCGGGGACTGCTCACCAACGACTATGTGGTGCTGCGGGAGACTAACATGCCCGCCGCCCTGCTGGAGACTGGCTTTATGTCCTGTCACGAGGAGCTCATGAAGCTCATCCGTCCCGACTATCAGGAGAAGCTCGCCCAGGGTATCGCCCAGGGGGTGGACCGGTATCTCTCCTCCCTGCCCCCCAAGACGGCCCAGCCCTCCCCCAGCCCCAAGGCCTCTCCTCAGCCCACCGCTTCCCCGGAGGCTGGGGTGGGAGGCAGCCTGATGGTGCTGCCTCCGGAGGCGTGAGGGGGATATCCCTTGGAAAAAGCAAACAGAAAAGCACAGGCGCTGTCTAAGGACAGCGCCTGTGCTTTTCTGTTATCCGGAAGCGGTCATTTTACTGTGATGATATCGGCCCGTTCCAGGGCAAATTCACTTAGCTCCTGGCCGATGCCGGGCAGGTCGGGAACATCGTAATAGCCGTTGACCGGCTGGTAATTGTACTTGCACAGGTCGATGTTGGGCTGGGTCAGCGCCCGCTGGTGGAGCTCATGGATAACGAAGTTGGGGATGGCCGCCTCCAGCTGGAGGGTGGCGGCGGTGGCGATAGGACCGCCGCAGACATGGCCCTGGACCCCGATGTCGTAGACGTGGGCCATATCGCTGATCTTCTTCCCCTCGGTGATGCCGCCGCAGTTGCAGAAGTCGGGCTGGATCAAACTGAGAGAGCGGCTTTCCAGGAAGGGGCGGTACCCCCAACGGGTGTAGATGCGCTCCCCGGCGGCCAGGGGGATGCTGATCTTGTTGGACAGATATTGGAACAGATCGGGATTCAGGGGCTGGGTGGGCTCTTCAAAATACATGATCCGGAAGCATTCCAGCTCTTTGGCCAGCTGGACGGCGGTGTTGGCGTCGGTGAGGGAGTGGAGCTCGATGATGATGTCCAGGTCCTTGCCCCCCTCCTCCCGGATGGCGGCCACACGCTCCACGGCGGTGTCGATCTGCTGACGGCTCAGGGAGCCGGTGATGGACCATTTCATCCAGTTGCCGTCGCGGTCAAAGCCTACAGGGTCCACCTTTACACAGTCAAAGCCGTCATCCAGCGCGCTTCTGGTGGCTTGGCGGTAATCCTCCGGCATGACGCAATACTTCCGGACGGGGCCCCAGTTGAACTGGATCTGGCTGGCGTAGGTTCGCAGCTTCTCGTTGGTCTTGCCCCCCAGCAGCTGATAGACCGGGAGGTTGCAGGCCTTGCCCCGGATGTCCCACAGGGCGATGTCGATGGCGCTCATGGCGGCGGAGACGATGGTCCCCCCGCCCATGCCCCAGAAGGTCTTGCGATGGAGCAGGTTCCAGATCTCCTCATTTTTCATGGGGTCCTTGCCCAGAATGAACCCGGCATAGTCCACCAGCATCTCAGAAGCGGCAAAGCCGCCGGTGGTGTAGGCCACACCGGCCTCACCGTATCCATAGATGCCCTCGTCGGTATTGATGCGGACAAAAATGGGCTTCCAGGACCGGCCGGGACAGCGCTCGTCATTGCTGCGGATCACATCGACGCTTGTGATTTTCATGGTATATCCTCCTGACAGGAAAATTTAGTCGCTCCAAACATTGGCTTCCTTCTCTTGGGTCTTGCCGGACTTGTGACGCAGAATGCCATAGATAAAGGCTGCCAGCATGGCCACGATACTGACAGTTGCCGCAGTGGGGCCGATGCTGCGGATGGACATGATAAATACGGCGATCTGGGCACACAGGCAGATGCTGATCATGATGTAATAGCAGCCATTGGGCATATGGAAGCGGGACCTGGCCCAAGCCTCCGGGAATTTGGTGGGCAACTTGAAGAAGGCGATGAAGGTGATAAAGGTCAGCATGCTGTAAAACAGGTTGATATTGTTGGTCACCTTGTTCACGGGGAAGTTGAAAATGATGGGCAGGGAGGCCACGGCGTAGATGAGCAGCAGGACAAAAATGGGAGCGCCGTAGCGGTTGCGTTTGGCGAAGAACTGAGGCAGCCAGCCGTCCTCGGCGCCCTTGGCGGTCATAACGGAGCGGTAGGCGATGGAGGAGTTCAGAGTGGTGAGCAGGGCGCCGCCTACGCCGCAGACCATGAACACCACGAACAGGAAGCCGGGCAGTACCTCACGGGCGGCAAAGGTCAGGGGCTGGCCGGAAGAGACCTCCAGAGGAATGACGCCGACTCCCACCAGGGCGCAGCCGACATAGATGAAGGTGATAATGGGAATGGCCATCATCATGGCCCAGGGCACATCCCGGCGGGCGTTTTTGGCGTCCTTGCCGAAATTGATCGTCAGGTAGTAGCCATAAGTAGAATAGCTGAAGGAGAACATGGCGGTGATAAGGCCGTCCATCCCGTTGGTCATAAAGGTGTCGGTAGCGGTGTTGAAAACGACGGGGTCTACCTTGGGCAGGCCAATGACGATGAATGTGCACAGGCCGATGATCAGCGCGTAGCCCATGTAATTCTGGAGCTTGGCCATCACGTTGATGCCGAAGCAGTGGAACAGAACGAAGAGGGTCAACACCCCGAAGGAGACAAGCCGGGGGTTCATATCAGGGAAAACAGAGACCACATAGTTGCTCAGGGAAATACAGAAGGAGGCTACGCCCACGAAGCCGGGGATCTGGCCCACCAGGTAGGCACCGGCCAGCCGCTCTCCCACCAGGGCGTGGATGACGGAATAGATGCCGCCGTTGAAGCGCAGGGAGGAGGCCATCAGCAGGTAGGGCAGAGCCAGGAACAGGCCAAAGACCATGGCCAACACATAAGACAGCCACACAGAGTGGCCGGTGGTGGCGATGCCGGGGCCGATCAGGGAAATGACGCCCGCTCCGATGGTCTGGCCAACAGCCAGCATGAGCAATTCCTTTTTCCCCAGTGTACCCGACGGGCCGGGCTGCAGAACGATCTTTTTCTCTCCAGTGTCCATAAAAATACTCCTCTCTTTTTTCGATGCCTGATTTAACGGAAAACCACCTTTTCGTTAGGTGATTATGCCTGAACTTTACCACAGGGAAAAGGGAATGTCAAGGGGGAAATTTTGCGACCTTTGGCTGTCCACTTTTTAAACGCCTTTGTTGACAGTGTTTTTCGATAATGTTACAATGGAAAAAAACGAAGAAAGGGACCAGAGGTGGTTTGGTTTGAATAAAAAGTTGCCCAAGATCAGCCGGGTGGATCAGGTGTACAGCGCTTTGGTGACAAGCATTATAAAAGGGGAATGGACCCTGGGGGATAAGCTCCCCGCCGAGGCTGAGATCGCGGAGATGTACGGGGTCAATAAGCTGACTGTGCGGATGGCCCTTCAGAAGCTGAATGTGGTGGGGCTTTTGGAGACCCGGGTGGGGGAAGGCTCCTATGTAAAGCAGTTCAACTTGGCGGATTATTTCTTTGAGATCAACAATATCAACCTGCTCTCCAACACCCAGGAGGAGATCGCACAGTTCCGCTCGGTGATGCAGATCGGAAGCGTGTTGCTATTCCAAAAGCAGCCCAAGGAGTGGAAGCAGGAAAAGGTGCAGCGTTTGGAAGAACTCTGCCGCCAAATGCGGGAGAGCCTGGAGCGGGACGGGGTGGAAGAATTTCAAAAGTTGGACCAGCAGTTCCACAGTATTATGTGCAAGCTGAGCAACAACAAAATGATGGTAAACATTGCCCAGGCCACTGAGCAGCTGGTCCGGGAGTATACGGAAAAGAGCGCGCTGCGCTCCCTGGCCGCCGGACGGAAGGAAAGCATGCTGGCTTTCCATGAATTTATTGTGGATTGCTTGAAGAAAGAGGACGTTTCTGCCTTTATTGAGCAGGAATATAAGTCTCTTCAGGGGTTTTGATGGGGGATAGGGCAAAAAAATGGAGACCGCATATGCGGTCTCCATTTTTTTGGAAGGCTCACAGCTGTTTTTTTCGCAGGATGGTGGCCAGGGCGAAGTAGAGGGCCAGATACAGCGTGACGGCCGCCCCGGCAGAGGCGCCGATATAGTAGGAGGTCATAAGGCCCGCCACGCCGCACACCACCGCCCCCAGAATGGAGAAAAGGTGGTACTGGCGGCTGTTCCGGGCGATGTTCCGGGCCGCCGCGCCGGGGAGCACCAGCAGGGAGTTGACGACCAGCAGGCCTACCCAGGTCATGGACACCGTCACCACCACGGCGATGGCGGCGTTGAGCACCGCCTCCTGCCAGAAGACCCGGACCCCGCGGCTGTCCGCCAGGGCAGGATGGAGGGCGGAGAGGAGCAAGGTGTTGTAAGCGCAGACCCAGAGGACCAGGATAACGGCCAAAATGCCCGCCAGCAGGCCGATCTTCCCCGACTCCACACTGAGGATGTCGCCGATGAGCAGGGCGTTGAACTTGGTAAAGGACCCGCCATTCAGGGTGGCGATAAAGATGCCCAGGGCCACCGCCGTGGAGGAGAAGACTCCAATGACCGTATCACTGGTCAGGGCGGTCCGCCGCCGGACCCAGGTGAAAAGGAGGGAAAAGCACAGGGCGAAAATCACCGCCGCCCCCATGGGCTGGGACAGGCCGCAGAGGGTGCCGATGGCGATGCCGGTGAAGGCAGAGTGGCCCAGGGCGTCAGAGAAGAAGGACATGCGGCTCTGGACCACCATGGTGGAGAGAAGGCCGAAGAGAGGGGAAATGACCAGCACCGCCAAAAGGGCGTTCTTCATGAAAAACATGTGTCCCGGCTGGGCCCACTCAAAGGGCAGCAGGTCCACCAGCGCGTACCACAGCTCCATTCAGGCTCCCTCCTTTCCCATCCGCAGGTGGAAGACCTGCCGGAACGCCGCCGAGGACAGCACCTCCGCCGGGGCACCCGCCTTGAGCACCGTATTTTGCAGGAGGATGACCTTGTCGGCATATTGCTCCAGGGTGGCGAAGTCGTGGGTGGACAGGAGGATGGACAGGTCGTAGGTCTGCCGGATCTCGTCCAGCATGTCCAGAAGCTGCTTCTCCCCCTCCACGTCCACTCCGGAGAGGGGCTCGTCCAAAATGAGGATATGGGGCAGGGGCTCCAGGGCCAGGGCCATGAGTACCCGCTGGAGCTCGCCGCCGGAGAGGGCGCCGATGCGCTTGTCCAGCAGGCCCTCGGCGTGAGTCCGCATCAGGCACTCCCCCACCCGCTGCCGGAGCTTACCGGGGATGGGCAGGAATACGGGCCAGTCGGCCACGGCAGCGGCGAAAAAGTCCAGCACGCTTACCGGGTCCCCACGGTCGAAGGTCGGGGACTGGGGTACGTAGCCGATGACCGGGCGGCTGGGCTTGCCGTCGGAGCGCTGGAACTGGATGTCCCCGGTGTGGGGCAGCTGGCCCAGAATGGTCTTGAAGAGGGTGGACTTCCCCGCCCCGTTGGGGCCGATGAGGGCCACGATCTCCCCGCAATGGAGGTGGAAGGATACGCCGTGGAGAAGCTCGTCGGCGCCTATGGTGACCCCCACGTCCTTCAGCTCCAGGCAGCACAGGCCTTGGCAGCCGTGGCCGGTACAGTTGTCATGCTTGTGTACGCTCATTGGAGAGCCTCCAAAATGGTTTTGATGTTGGCGTTCATGGCGTCCAGATAGGGCTGGATGCCGCTGCCGGCCCCGGACATGAGCATGTCCAGCTCGCAGACGGCGCAGCCTGTCTCCTGGGCGATGACGTCGGCGGTGGCCCGGGAGCCGTTTTTCTCCACAAAGATGGCGGAGACGTCGTACTCCTCGATGAGGGCCACGATCTCCTTTATTTCTGCGGCAGAGGCGGTGGAGCCCTCTTCCTCCTCGATGGCCTTCAAAAGCCGGAAGCCGTTGGCGGAGGCGAAATACTGGAAGCCGTCGTGGAAGGTGATCAAGGGGAAGGGGGGATAGATGGCGTCCTGGTACCAGGGGTCCACCTGGGACAGCTTGCCCAGGGCGGCGGAGGCGTTGTCCCTGTATGCCTGTGCCTTGTCCTCCTCCAGGGCTGCAAGGCCGGCGGCGATGCGCTCCAGCATCTGCCCCGCCTGGTGGGGGTCCATCCAGATGTGGGGGTCCTGCTCCTCCTCGTGGTGGTGGCCGTCGTGGCCCGCGTGCTCTAAGGTGGGCAGCAGGTCCATGCCCTCGGAGCAGTCGATGACGGCAGCATCCGAGGCGGCCAGGGCGTCGGCCATAAAGTCCTCAAGCCCCGCCCCGTTCATGACGATGACGTCTGCCCTCTCGATGACTTTCATGTCCTTCACTGTCAAGGTGTAGTCGTGGAGGCAGGAGGTCTGGGAGTTGACCAGCAGGGAGACCTCCACCCCCTCCACTCCCTCGGTGAGGGCGGTGGTGAGGAGGTACACCGGGTAGGTGGTGGCCAGGATATGCAGTTGTGGATCCTCCTCCGCCGGGGGCCGGGTACAGCCCGACAGCAGCAGAGTCAGGGCCAATACAAGGCCCCCCAGGCGTTTCAGCATATAGATAAGGCTCCTTTTTACAGCGTGGCGTCCAGCACCTTCCCGTCCCCGGTGAGGAAAAGCTGGGCCGGGGGGAGCTGGGAGGAAAACTGGACCGGGGAGAGGACGGCGGCATAGCTTCCGGCGTGGGTGATGGCCACTGCGTCCCCCACCTCCAGCCGGGGCAGGAGCACATCCCGGGCCACCACGTCGGCAGCGGTGCAGAGACTGCCCACCAAAGTCACCCGCTCCGTCTGGGCGGAGCCGTTGAGGGAGAGGACCCGGAAGGAGTCGGTGCAGGTGAAGAGGGGCTCGCAGGGGGCGGGGGCGGCGGAATATCCCTCCACCAGCCGGGCCAGGGAGGGCCGCAGGAAGCCGTTGAGGGTGCTGTGGAGGATGACAAAGGTGGTGCCGTGGGAAACCTTCTTATCCATGACCCGGGTCACGTAGACCCCGCTGGGTCCGGCCACATAGCGGCCCGTCTCCACCAGCAGCCGGGTGTGGGGCAGCCGGGCCTTCAGGGCCCGGACGGGCTCCCACAGGGCGGTGGTGTTCAGGGCCCGGTCCTCTGGGGCGTAGGGGATGCCCAGGCCGGAGCCCACGTTAAGAAAGTCCAGTTCCCGGCCCAGGACCTCCTGGAAGCGGAGGGCCAGCTCCGCCATGGCCTGATAATAGTCAGACAGCACAGCCGAGCGCAGCTCCTGGCTGCGGAGGTGGATATGGAGGCCCACCACCTTAAGGTTGGGCCAGCGGCTGGACTGGGCCAGGGCCTCCAAGGCCTGGTCCTGGTCCACGCCGAACTTGGAGGGGCCACCCTCTCCACCGCCCAGGGCGTAGTCCGGGTTGATGCGCAGTCCGATAGAGACGGTGAGCCCCTGTCCGGCGGCCATAGCCTGGATGCGGTCCGCCTCCCCCAGGCTGTCGGCTACGATCATGGACAGGGGCAGGGCGGCGGCCAGGTCGGCCTCGCTTTTTCCCGGGGCGGAGTAGTAGATGAGCTCGGGGGGGAGCCCCAAGGCGGCGGCCAGCTTCACCTCACCCAGGCTGGCCGCGTCGGCCCCCAGACCCTGGGCAAAGAGGGAGCGCAGCACCGCCGGGGCGGGATTGCACTTGATAGAGTAGAGAAGCTCCGCTCCCTCCAGGTCCCGCTGGAGCCGCCGGGCCTGGGAGAGAAGGACGGATTCGTCATAGAGGTAAAAGCTGGGGTACTCCCGGACCAGGGCCAGGAAGGGGGCCGTATCCCGGATCATTGCTCCACCCCCAGGGCCAGGGCCCGGTCCAAGATGATCCCTGCGGCGGCCTCCTTGGACATCATAGGCAGCTCTTCTGTCCCCGCCTTGGTGATGAGGGTGAGGACGTTGGTGTCGGTGCCGAAGCCTGCCCCCGCCACCTTCAGGTTGTTGGCGCAGATCATATCCACATTCTTCTTGGAGAGTTTGGCGGCACTGTTTTCCAGCATGTCCCGGGTCTCCATGGAGAACCCGCAGATGACCTGTCCCGGCGTCCGGTGAGCCCCCAGGTGCTGGAGAATATCCTGGGTCCGTTTCAGGGGGATAGACAGGTCCCCCTCCTTCTTCTTTACCTTGTCGTCGTGGTAGTCGGCGGGGGTGTAGTCAGCCACGGCGGCGGCCTTGAAAATGAATTGGGCCCCGGCGCTGCGGGTAGTGACTGCCTCGAACATGTCCTGGGCGGAAACCACGTTCACCACCTCCACGAAGGGGGGCGGCTCTATGGCGGTGGGGCCGGAGATCAGGATGACTTTCGCCCCCCGGAGCATGGCCACATAAGCCAGGGCGTAGCCCATCCGCCCAGTGGAGTGGTTGGTGAGGTAACGCACCGGGTCCAGGGCCTCCTGGGTGGGGCCGGCGGTGACCAGCACCGTCTTGCCCTGGAGATCGTGGGGCAAAGCAATGGCGCGGAGGATGTGTTCCTTCAAACGCTCGGGCTCAGGCAGCTTCCCGGCCCCCACCGCCCCGCAGGCCAGACGGCCCGAGGCAGGGGCGATGACCTCCCAGCCATATCCCGCCAGGGTCTTCAGGTTGTCCTGGGTCACCTGGTTTTCAAACATGTTGGTGTTCATGGCGGGGGCGATGAGCTTGGGGCAGGTGCAGGCCAGCGCGGTGGTGGTGAGCATGTCGTCGGCCAGGCCGTGGGCCAGCTTGGCGCAGACGTTGGCGGTGGCTGGGGCGATGAGTATCAGGTCGGTGCGCTCGGCCAGGGCGATGTGTTCCACCTGGTGGGTAAAATTGCGGTCGAAGGTATCCACCATCACCCGGTTCCCGGTGAGTTGTTCAAAGGGGAGGGGGGCGATGAACTTGGTGGCGTGTTCGGTCATGATGACCTCCACCTGGGCGTGGAGCTTCACCATGGCGGAGGCCAGATAGGCGGCCTTATAGGCGGCGATCCCCCCGGTGACCCCCAGTAGCACGGTCTTTCCCTGCAGCATGGCAAATTCCTCCTGTGTACAAGTTCTTACCGACCATTATAATCCATCCAGGCCAAAACCACAAGAGGAGAGTGAGGAGTGGAGAGGAAAGACCATACCATTTCACAAAAGGGCGGGGGACCCTATTCGTAGGGCGCGACGCCCCGGCGCGCCTTGGGAGCTGCCTATAGCAACACGGCATCACGATGTAGCCCATTTGACAACCCCTCCCTTTTATGCTATACTGTGCCCAAGAATTATGGAAGGGAGCTGGGAGGATGCGCAACATTTCTCGCTGAACACGGGCAAAGGGAAGTTCCGGGGGAGGATACCCCCGTCTCTTTTCCTGCCCGGACGCGAGAATGGAAGCGCATCCCGCCCCTGCCCACTGGGCAGAGGGGACCCTTTTCACGCACATGGGCCACGGGAGCGCAAGCTTTCCCGCGGCCTCTTTTTTTCGGGTGCGTGAGAAGGGAGGACGCCATGTCCACCATTACCATTCAACACTTGACCTTTTCTTATGAGGGAGGCGGAGACCCGGTGTTCCGGGAGCTGGGCCTCCAGATCGACACCTCCTGGCATCTGGGCCTCATCGGCCGCAACGGCCGGGGGAAGACCACGCTGTTAAAACTCCTCAGCGGGGAACTGGAGGGAGGAAAAGCCCTGTCCGTCCCCCATCCCTGCCGCCGCTTTCCCGCCCCGGTGCCCTGCCCGGAGGGGACGGGCGGGGAGGTCCTCTCCGCCCTGTGCCCCCAGGCGGAGTCTTGGGAGCAGGAGAGGGAGCTGTCCCTTTTAGGGGTGGACCCGGAGGCGCTGGAGCGGCCCTACGCCACCCTCTCCGGTGGGGAACAGACAAAGCTGATGCTCTCGGCCCTCTTCCTGGACCAGGGGGCCTTCCCCCTCATCGACGAGCCTACCAACCACCTGGACGAGGCGGGGCGGCAGAAGGTGGCGGCCTATCTGCGCCGCCAGCGGGGCTTTCTCCTGGTGTCCCACGACCGCGCCTTTCTGGACGGCTGCACCGACCACATCTTGGCCCTGGAGCCCACGGGGCCCCGGCTGCTGACGGGCAACTGGTCCACCTGGCAGGAGGAGGACCGCCGCCGGACCCTCCAGGAGGAGCGGCGGGAGGGGCAGCTGAAAAAGGAGATCGTCCAGCTCCGCCAGGCCGCCCGTCAGACGGGGGAGTGGTCCCACAGGGTGGAGAAGACCAAGACCACCGGGGCCACGGTGGGAGGCGTGAAGGCGGACAAGGGCCACATCGGCCACATGGCCGCTAAGATGGCCAAGCGGTCCAAGTCCATTGAGGACCGCCGCCTCCGGGCGGCGGAGGAGAAGGAAGGGCTGCTGCGCAATCGGGAGGAGGCCCTGCCCTTGAAGCTCTTCCCCCTGGAATTTCAGGGCCGCTTTCTGGCCCAACTTCGTCAGGCGGCCCCGGTCTACAATGGCCGGCCTGTCTGCCGGCCCCAGGACTTCACCATATCCTCCGGGGAGCGCATCGCCCTCACCGGCCCCAACGGCTGCGGCAAGACCAGCCTGCTGCGCCTGCTGACAGGGGACGGCCCGGAGCACACGGGAGAGCTCCTTCTGCCGCCCCGGCTGGTGGTGTCCTATGTGCCCCAAAGTATCTCCGGACTTCAGGGCTCTTTGGACGACCTTCTGCGCACCTGGCGGGCGGACCTCACCTTCTGCCGGACGCTCCTGCGGTACCTGGGCCTGGAGCGCAAGCAATTGGAGACGGACGTGTCCACCTGGAGCGCAGGGCAGAAGAAAAAGCTCCTGCTCTCCCGGAGCCTCAGTGAGAGCGCCCACCTCTATATTTGGGATGAGCCCTTGAACTATATGGACCTCTGGTCCCGACAGCAGTTGGAGGACCTTGTGTTGAGCTACCGGCCTACTTTGGTCTTTGTGGAGCATGATAGAGCGTTTCGGGAAAAGGTGGGGACAAAGGAGGTAAAAATAGACAGAGATATGGGATAATGGGGGTAAGGCTTTGTGGTCGGCCGATGGAATTTTTTGCATGGTTTGCAGTTTCGCTTTTGTTGGGAAGGCCCAAATACCTTTTCGCCGAAAGACAATAATATATCATGCAAACTCCTGCCGCTGGGCGGATGATATCCGCCCCTACAAGGACCGGGTGCATTCTTGATACAATGCGGGGATGATCGGGTGCTTTTGGGGTAGCTCTACCCCTATAAAAAGAGGGCCACGCTGTACCTTTGTACCGCGTGGCCCTCTTCTTTATTTTGCGTAATAGTTGATCAGGCACCCAGCCAGAATGATATCCCGCTCCTCCCGGGTGAGGCCGGGGAGCTTCAGCTTTACCGGAGTCCGCTTCTCCTCCTGGATCAGAAAAGCGTCGATCTCCTCTCCGTTGCCCTCCAGCAGGGCCTTGATGCCTGGGATATAGAGAGAATCCCCCTCCCGGATGCCCCAGTTCTTTACGTCCTCGGCAATGAAGGGCAGCATGCCCCAGTTCACCACGTTGGAGCGGTAGCGTTTGGTGGCGTACTCGGCGGCCAGGTTGGCGCAGCCCCCCAGCACCCGCTGGCAGGAGGCGGCCTGCTCACGGGCGGAGCCGTCTCCGGGCTTCAGGGCCATGATGAAGGAGCCGATGCCCGTGTCGGCGGGGAAGTCCTTGTCCTCGCCTCTTCTCCGCTTCAACTCCTCTTCCTGGACCGTTTGGGCATTGGAGACGTACTTGGGGCACTTGCGGCTCAGGGCGAACTGGGAGAGCTTGATGGGGTTGGAGCGGTAGGAGGAGGTTTCCCCGGAGGGGATCAGCTCGTCGGTGGTGGTCACCGGGTCATAGATGGCGGCGCAGCAGGTGAGAAGCAGATTTTCCGGCAGAGGGATCTGCTCCGGCCAATCGGCAATGTTGGGGCCGAAGACCAGCTCCTCCTCCGGCTGGGGTTTGCCTACCCCGTAGTAGACCCGGGCCTTATATGCGCTGTCATCATAGGCCCAGCTCTCCTCGGGCCGGTCGGCGGGCACGTCGGGCAGCTCGTCGGCTCCGGTGAGGACGCCACCATTGAGGGCGGTGGCGGCGATGCTCCGGGCGTCCATGAGAGCCACATAGGAGATCTGGCCGTCTCCGGGCTTGCTGCCCTCCCGGTTGGGGAAGTTCCGGGTAGAGTGGCGGATGGAGAAGCCCCCGTTGGCGGGCACGTCCCCCGCCCCGAAGCAGGGACCGCAGAAGCAGGAGCGGATGGAGCAGCCCGCCGCCATCAGGCTGGCGATATATCCTTTTTTCGTCAGCTCCAGGTTGATGGGCATGGACCCAGGGTAACAGCTGAGCCAGAAGCCGCCGCTGCCGGTGGAGGCCCCCTTCAGGATTTCCGATGCCCGGACCAAATTTTGATAGGTGCCGCCGGAACAGCCGGCGATGACCCCCTGGTCTACCTGGAAAGCGCCGTTTTGGACTTTCCCCAGCAGGGAGGGGGCGTTTTTTATCCCCAACTGCTCCGCCGCGTCCCGCTCCACCTGGCGGAGCAGGTCGGCGGTGTTGGCCTTGAACTCCCTGATAGTGTAGGCATTGGAGGGGTGGAAGGGCAGGGCGATCATGGGCTCCACTTGGGACAGATCGATCTCCACCAGGCCGTCGTAGTAGGCTCCCGCCTGGGGGGCCATAGCCTGGTAGGCCTCCCCCCGGCCCAGGAGGGCGAGGGCGGTCTGGGTCCTCTCGTCGGTCTGCCAGACCGAGGACAGGCAGGCGGTCTCAGTGGTCATCACGTCGATGCCCGAGCGGTAGTCCATGGAGAGATTGGCCACGCCGGGGCCAAAGAACTCCAGCACGGCGTTCTTTACTGCCCCCGAGGGAAAGGTGGCCCCCACCAGGGCGATGGCCACGTCCTGGGGCCCCACTCCGGGCCGGGGGGCGCCGGTAAGGTGGACGGCGATGACAGGGGGATAGGCAATGTCGTAGGTCTTCTCCAGCAGCTGCCGGGCCAGTTCGGGCCCGCCCTCCCCGATGGCCATGCAGCCGTAGGCCCCGTATCGGGTGTGGGAGTCGGAGCCCAGGATCATCTTTCCCGGGGCGGCATACCGCTCCCGCATATAGGAGTGGATCACCGCCTGATGGGCGGGGACAAACTCCCCGCCGTATTTTTTGGCGGCGGAGAGGCCGAAGAGGTGATCGTCCTCATTGATGGTGCCACCCACGGCGCACAGGGAATTGTGGCAGTTGGTGAGTACGTAGGGGACGGGGAATTCCTTCATCCCGGAGGCCCGGGCGGTCTGGATGATGCCCACATAGGTGATGTCATGGGAGGCCATGGCGTCAAACTTGATTTGGAGCCGGGACATATCTCCGCTCCGGTTATGGGCAGACAGGATGGAATAGGCCATGGTCCTCTGCCGCCCGGCGGTGAGCCCGGCAGGGTCCGCCCCGGCGGGGACGAAGCCGCCCTCTTGATAATAAAAGCCCTCTTGTTTTACAGTAACGCTCATGGAAAACTCTCCTCCCAGGGGGTCTTGGATGTGCACTATCATAGCAAATCCAGGCGAAAAAGGCAAGCGGAAATGCGGCCACTCGCCTATCAAAACGAAACAAGCGACATTCAAATTGATAAAGCCATCATTTTGAGAACGCCAGTCTATTTTTTTTTTTTTTTTTTTTTTTTTTTTTTTTTTTTAAAAAAAGACCCCAGCCATTGGCCCCCAAAAAAAAA
>CATJWI010000077.1 GCA_949744075.1 uncultured Eubacteriales bacterium
AAGCCACCAGAATCCCGGCATAAAAAGGAATACGGAGCAACTCATAGCGAGTCGCTCCGTACCCTACATAAAATACTTCCTTATAAGTCCGGCCCTTTGCCGTCCGGGCTTTTTTACCCTTGGATCACTTTTTCCGCTCCGGCAGCACAAAGATAAACACCAGGGAACTCACCAGCAGCAGATAGGGGTAGATGAGATAGGGCATGATTTGAAAAGCGGAGACCGCCTGCCCCAGCCCGGCGCAGGTGGAGATGGCCACCAGCATTTGGGCACCGTAGGGGATGACCCCTTGGAACACACAGGAGAAGGTGTCCAGGATGGAGGCCGCTTTCCGGGGGGTGATGTCATACTCCTGGCTCATCTCCTTGGCGATGGGGTTGGCCATGACGATGGCTACCGTATTGTTGGCGGTGGCGATGTCCATAACGCCCACCAGCAGTCCCATGCCCAGCTGGCCGCCCTTCCGGCCCCGGAAGACCCGGCGGATGAAGGACAGCAGGGCCTCAAAGCCGCCATAGACCCGGATGAGGGCGCACATGGCGGACACCAGCACGGCCACCATACAGGTCTCGAACATGCCGGCGGCCCCGGAACCCATGGAGGAGAGCAGGTCGATGGCGGCGATCTGTCCGGTGGCCACCATAATGACCGCCCCGGAGAGGATGCCGATGAGAAGCACCACAAACACGTTGACGCCGGCGATGCCTCCGATGAGGACCAGCACATAGGGGATGACCTGCACCAGGTGGTAGGGCATGATAACGGCGGCGGGCAAGGGGGTGCGGAAGGAGAGGACCAGGATGACCGCCAGGGTTACCAGGGCGGCGGGGAAGGCGATGGCGAAGTTCTCCCGGAACTTATCCTTCATGGCACAGCCCTGGCCGTTGCAGGCGGCAATAGTGGTATCTGAGATGAAGGAGAGGTTGTCCCCGAACATGGCCCCGCCCATGACCGCCCCCACGCACAGGGGGACGGGGAAGCCGGAGGCCATGGCCACCTCTATGCCGATGGGGGTCAGCAGGGTAATGGTGCCCACGCTGGTACCCATGGCGGTGGAGACAAAGCAGGCCACTACAAAGAGCACCGCCACGGCGAACCGGGCGGGGATGATGGAGAGCATGAAATAGGCCACGCTCTGGGCGCTGGACCGGCCTACCACGCCCACAAAGGCCCCGGCCACCAGGAAGATGAGGAGCATGGTAACAATGTTTTTATCTCCCACCCCCTGGCCCATGACCTCTAACTTCTGGTCAAAGCTGAGTTCCCGGTTTTGAAGGCAGGCCACTAAAATGGCCACCAGGAAGGGGATGACGATGGGAATGTTGTAAAAGCCCATGGGGATCCCCATCCCGTATTCAAAGGTGAGCCCCAGGCCCAGGTAGAGGAGCAGGAAGACCAAAATGGGCAGCAGGGCCGCCGGACGGTTCTTTTTCATGCCGATTCCTCCCAAACAGACAAATGCTGTCTCTATACTTTATCACACGAAAGGAAAAGCGTCAAGAAAAGGGGAAAGCCGCCCTCGGTTCAAGAGCGGGTTGCGCAGAGGATAGATCTATGATATCATCAAGCTGATCGTTCAAAAAAGAGACAGGAGGGGCCAATATGCTGGATCAAATACCGAGGGAGGAAGAAATGACCGCCCTGGTGGGGAGAGCTCTATATGATGTGTGGAACAAGCTATGCACTTTGATCGATGAAACATATGAGATGGACCGCTTGTGGGGCAAGGGCGGCAAGGCGTGGAGCTATGAATATAAATATCGCCGGGGCGGCAAAACGCTGTGCGCGCTCTATGCGAGAGAAAACTGTGTGGGGTTTATGATCGTCTTGGGGAAAGACGAGCGGTCCAAATTTGAGGCAGACAGAGAAAATTACGCAAAAGAGGTTCAGGAGCGATATGACGCAGCCCAAACCTACCACGATGGGAAATGGCTCATGTTTGAGCCGGTGGACACCTCTTTGTTCCCTGATTTTATGAGATTGCTGAGCATCAAAAGAAAGCCAAACAAAAAATAAGAAGGTTTGCCGGGTCGATTTCTCTTATCGTCATAGATAAATGGGGCAGTTATCCCTCAGGGATAACTGCCCCATTTATACTATGTTTTGAACAGAGGGCGTTAGATGGCGCCAGGCGAGCGGGGAGCAGAGCTATCCCTCCGCCAAGCCCACGAAAGCCTTCCACTTGGCCACGCTGGTGTTGAGGATGAGCTCCGGATCAAAGTCTACTTCCTCCAAAAGCTGGCGGGCCAAGGTAAACTCTCCCACCCGGGAGGGGTCGTGGGCGTCCGAGTCCACGATGATGGGACAGCCCTTCTCCATGCAGAGCTTCAGCATGGTCTTGTAATTTTCCACGCAGTTCAGCCGCCGTTGGGGCTTGATGAGGGAACTGTTGTTCAGCTCCAGGGCCACGTGGTGTTCCAGGGCCCCCTCCACCAGCAGGCCGTAGTCCAGGGGAGTCTTATCGTCGTCGGGATGGGAGACGAAGAAGACCTTGGGGTGGCGCATGCAGGAGATCAGGTTCTCCGTATTTTTCCGCCTCCCCGCGTCGTCATAGCAGGGCAGGTGGATGCCTACGATACCGTAGTCCAGACGCTGAAGGAACCGTTCGGGCAGGGAGAGGCTCCCGTCGTTGAGCACGTTGATCTCACAGCCGTGGACGATCTCCACTCCGCAGAGGGTCCGGGGGATGGCCTCCAGGTTCAGGAAATAGAAGGGGTCCATGGTTCCGGGGATGCCGGGGCCGTGCTCACTGAAGCCCAGCAGCTTCAGCCCCCGCTCCGCCGCGGCCTGGGCCATCTCCCGGATGGTGCCGTATGCGTGGCCGCTGGCAATGGTGTGGGTATGAGTATCCAATTCAAAGGGTGGCAGCATGATCCTTCGCCTCACAATGGGTTATTTTTGAGGTAGTATAGCACATTTTTAAGAAAAAGTAAAAGAGGAAAAAGTTGTTGGCATTTTGGACAAAAAATATAAACAAAAAAGCAAAGAGATTGAGCAAAATGCTTGCTTTTTTCCTTCAATTTTGGTAAAATATTCATAGAAGGAAATGGAAGCGATGGGACAGGCGCCTGTGGGAGGACCCGGGCAGACAGCGTGATCTGCGGCCGGGAAAACGCCCAGCAGGCCCAGAGAGGAAGGGTGTGGATATGAAGACCATCACCATTAGCAGACAGTACGGCAGCGGCGGCCGGGACGTGGCCAAACAGCTGGCGGAAAAGCTGGGCATCCCCTGTTACGATAACGAGGTCATTTCTCTGGCGGCCAAGGAGAGCGACCTGCAGCCCTGGGAGTTCCAAATGGCGGAGGATATGCGCAACACCAATTTCATTTATGCCCTGTCGGCCATCGCCCCCCGGAGCGACGTGAACGAGATGAGCTACAACGGAAAGATCTTCCAGGTGCAGTCCGACGCCATGACCAAAATGGCGGCCCAGGGGCCGGCGGTATTTTTGGGCCGGTGCGGCAACTACGTACTGCGGAAAACAGATGCCGTCCACATTTTCCTCTGCGGCTCGGTGGAGGAGCGAACCAAACGGGCGGTAGCCCAGTATGGCCTAGCGGAGCGGGACGCCGAGAACGAGGTGCGGCGGCTGGACCGCCAGCGCGGAGCCTACTTTGGGGTGAACACCGGCTGGAAATGGGGCGAGGGAGTCCACTATGACCTGGTCATCAACACCGACCGCTTGGGGGTGGAGGGGACCGTCCAGGTGATCCTGGACTACCTGGCCCAGCTGAAATAAACGCTGAACGCCCAAACAAGCAGGCAAAAGAGGGGCCCGCCGTCAAGGCGGGCCCCTCTTTTGCCTGTTTTGTCCGGAGCAAAAAGAAACCTATGTCCGGTCGGGATGGCATTTTTGGAAAAAATGTGGTATCATACACAGAGGACCCAGACAAAGGAGGATCGCTATGCAAGAAAAAGTGGATGTGGCCATCATCGGCAGCGGAGAGGCGGGGATCTACGCCGCCTATGAGCTGACCCGGCTGCGGCCGGAACTGAAAGTGCTGGTGCTGGAAAAGGGAAGAGACATTTATTCCCGTAGCTGTCCCATCGTGGCGGGCAAGGTCCGGGAGTGTATCCAGTGCAAGGTCTGCGACACCATGTGCGGCTTTGGGGGTGCCGGTGCCTTTTCCGACGGAAAATTCAACTTTACCACCGCCTTCGGCGGCTGGCTCACCGATTTTATGCCCGCCGGGGAGGTCATGGACCTGATCGGCTACGTAGACCAGATCAATGTGGACCACGGGGCCACCGATGAGATCTATTCCACCGATACCCCCGCCGCCCAGGCCCTGGCCAAGAAGGCGCTGGAGTTTGACCTTCACCTGCTCCAGGCCCAGGTAAAGCATCTGGGCACCGAGAACAACCTGCGGATCCTCCAAAACATCTTTGAGGATATGAAGACCCGGGTGGAGTTCCGCTTCGACACCGGGGTGGAGAAGATCGAGAAGTTGGGGGAGGAGGGCTACCGCCTCACCACCGAAAAAGGGGACCAGGTGGACTGCGCCTGGTTAGTGGCCGGCCCCGGCCGGTCGGGAGCCGAGTGGTTCGCCAACCAGTGCAAGGACATGGGCATCAAGCTCATCAACAACCAGGTGGACATCGGCGTCCGGGTGGAGTTGCCCGCCCGGGTCTTTGAGCACATCACCGACGTGGTCTACGAGTCCAAGCTGGTCTACCGCACTAAGCAGTATGGCGACCAGGTGCGGACCTTCTGCATGAACCCCTACGGCCACGTGGTGGCTGAAAATGTGGAGGGCATCAACACGGTGAACGGCCACTCCTACGCCGACCCTGCCCTGCGCAGTGAGAACACCAACTTTGCCCTATTGGTGTCCAACCGGTTCACCGAGCCCTTCAACGAGCCCTACCGCTATGGTAAGCACATTGCCTCCCTGAGCAATATGCTGGCCGGAGGCGTTCTGGTCCAGCGTTTCGGGGACCTGGTGGGGGGCGCCCGGTCCAACGAGCACCGGATGAGCAAGTCCTTCGTCCGGCCCACCCTCACCGCTGCCGTGCCCGGGGACCTGTCCCTGGCCCTGCCCAAGCGGCAGCTGGACGACATTATTGAGATGATCTACCAGCTGGACAAGCTGGCCCCGGGTACCGCCAACTATGATACCCTGCTCTACGGCGCCGAGGTGAAGTTTTACTCCTCCCGGCTCTCCCTGTCCTCCGAGCTGGAGACCGCTCTGCCCCGGTTCTTCGCCATCGGCGACGGCGCCGGGGTGACCCGGGGCTTGGCCCAGGCGGGGGCCTCGGGAGTCAAGGTGGCCCGGGTCATCGCCGGCCGTCTGGAGGCCGGAAAGTGAGAAAGGAAACCGGTTTACCATTATGGCGGGTTTGATGCCCTTTGATGGCCACTATGCACCCCCTTATTCACTTTCGTCAAAAAGTTACAAAAAGTTACAAAGTGAGTAAGGACAAGGTTTTCCACATTTTCCACAGGCTTTTCCACCGTTGATTATGTCAACGGTGGAACCGCTGGGTATGCAAGAATAGTTAACATAATATATGTCAAGAGAAAAATAGCGGGTAAAACGCCGAAATTGAGAAGGGAGGAGAGGACCATGGAAAACGAGCTGATCGCAGCAGTGGCAACCGCTTGGGGGAGAAGCGCTGTATCCATTGTCCGCCTTTCGGGCCCCGGAGCGGTACAGGCGGCGGGTGCCCTCTTTTCCCCTGCCGACGGCCATCCCCTGTCCGACCACCCGTCCAGGGCCCTGGTGTACGGGACCCTTCGGGACGGGGAGGGGCGGGTTATCGACCGAATCCTGTGCACCTGGTCCCCGGAGGGAAGCAGCTATACCGGGGAGGAGACCGCCGAGCTCCAGTGTCACGGCTCCCCCCTGGTGGTCACCCTGGTCCTGGAGGCCCTCTTTGCCCAAGGGGCGCGCCAGGCGGGGCCGGGGGAGTTTACCAAGCGGGCCTTCCTGAACGGCAGGCTGGACCTGGCCCAGGCCGAGGCGGTAATGGACCTCATCGACGCCGAGACTCCCGCCGCCGCCCGCTGCGCCGCCGGCCAGCTGGGGGGCGCCCTCTCCCGGCGGGTGGAGGAGGGCTATGGCGGCCTGGTGGACGTGATGGCCCACTTTCACGCCGTGCTGGACTACCCCGATGAGGACCTGGATCCCTTCACCACCCAGACCATCACCCAGGCCCTGCATAGGGCCCGGGAAGACCTGCAGGCCCTGCTGGACACCTATGCCCGGGGGCGGGTGCTGACCCGGGGGGTGCCCTGCGCCATCGTGGGCCGGCCCAACGTGGGCAAATCCACCCTGCTCAACACCCTGGTGGGCTACGAGCGGGCCATCGTCACCGATATTCCCGGCACCACCCGGGACACAGTGGAGGAAAAATGCATCCTAGGGGGCGTCCTTTTGCGGCTCACCGACACCGCCGGCATCCGGGAGACCGACGACCGGGTGGAGCGGCTGGGGGTGGAGCGCTCCCGCAAGGCCATGGAGGCCGCGGAGCTCATCCTAATGCTCCTGGACCAGTCCCAGGAGACCACAGAGGAGGAGCTCCGGCTCCTCCAAGAGGCCATGTCCCTGGCTCCCACCATTCTGGTCTGGACTAAGGCCGACCTACCCCCGGCCCCGGTCCCCTTTGTGGCCATGGAGCTTCCCCCAACAGTATCCCTTAGTGCCCGGACCGGCCAAGGTCTGGAGGACCTGGGAGCCACGGTGGCCCAGCTCTTCCCCCAGGGCGGGGCAGGGGAGGGGGGCGACCTGCTTACCAACGCCCGCCAGGCCGAGGCGGCCACCCGAGCCCTAAGCTCAGTCCGGCGGGCCGGGGAGGCCCTGGAGATGGGCGTCACCCCCGACGCCCTCCTCACCGACGTGGAGGAGGCCCTGTCCGCCTTGGGAGAGCTGACCGGAAAGCAGCTGCGGGAGGACGTGACCAAGCGCATCTTTGAGCGGTTTTGCGTGGGCAAATAAAAAAGGAGGCAGAAAAATGGATAAAGTAGAATTGACCTGTATCCGACAGATGCTGGCAGGGACCGCGGCCCTCTTGGTCTGTATTTTGGCCTTCCTTGTAGGAATGTTTTTGATGGGCAGCTTGCTGGTCTCCTTCCTGGCGGCCATAGGGGGCTTTGCCGCCGCGGCGTATACCATCCATCTCCACCTCTATTTTGGGGAGAATCCGGAGGAGGCAGACGGTGGGCCAGAGGAAAAATAGAACAGAATGGTCTCTGCCGTTAGCATAGTGGTACATCCCAATAAAAACGATACCCATTGAAAAGCCTTTGCTTTTCAATGGGTATTTCTTATTATGTCTTCTCCTCAAAGCTGACCCCGCAGTTGCGGCAGGTGATGGAGATCTTCCCTTTCCCCTTGGGCACCCGGAGCTGCTGGCCGCAGTTGGGACAACGGAAATAGCAGTGCTCCTTGTCCCGGCGGCGGCACTTCCGGGCGTTGTACTGCCGGACGAAGGGGCCCACCACTTCCCAGAACCGGTCATTCTCCTTCCGCCGCCGCTCCAGCTGCCGGGAGAACATACGGTAGAAGCCCAAGATCAGGCACAGAAGGGACAGCAGGTCCAAAAGTCGGCTGCGGAACAGGGCGGAGAGAAGGTAGAGTACGGCGTACAGGCTGATGAGCGCCAGATTAAGCTGGTCCATGCCGTAGCGTCCGTACATCAGCCGCCGGAACCAGTTCATAAGCCGCACCTCCCTCCACTTTTACAAAAAACATGATAGCCTTTTATGCCGCTCAGGTCAAGAAAAGAAACGTAAACAAAGTGTGAATTGTGATGGAAGGGCCCCTCCGGAGAAAGATAAGGCTTGCCAGAGGGCGAAAAAAACGCTATACTGTTGAAAAACAAAGAGGAGGCGGTACTATGAGCCGCATCGACAAAGAAAACTACTATCTGGACATCGCCCAGACCGTGCTGGAGCGCTCCACCTGTCTCCGGCGGTGTTACGGGGCCATCATTGTAAAGAACGACGAGATCGTGGCCACCGGCTACAACGGGGCCCCCCGGGGCCGGAAAAACTGCGTGGACCTGGGCTTCTGCACCCGGGAGGAGATGGGTATCCCCTCAGGAGAGCGCTATGAGCTCTGCCGCAGCGTCCATGCTGAGGCCAACGCCATCCTCTCCGCCGCCCGGAGCGAGACCCTGGGCAGCGTCCTCTACCTGGTGGGCCGGGACGCCAAGACAGGAGAGTTGCTGCCGGAGGCCACCTCCTGCTCTATGTGCCGGCGGCACATCATCAATGCGGGGATCGAGCGGGTGGTCATCCGCCGCACCCCCACCGACTACACCGTGGTCCATGTGGAGGACTGGATCCGGGAGGACGACTCCCTGCCGGAACAGAGATAAGCCTCTTGCATTTGCCCGGTAGGGGCGAGCACCGCTCGCCCCTACTTATTTTTCCACTTCTTGAAGGGAGAAACTGTTGATGGAGACCTTTTACCGCCTTGTGTGGCTCTTTTTCTGCTACTCCTTCCTGGGCTGGCTGCTGGAGACGGCGGTGGCCGCCCTGCGGGAGAAAAGATATGTGGACCGCAGCCTCCTCTTCGGTCCGGTGTGTATGGTCTACGGCCTGGCTGGGGTAGTTATCAGCATCGCCCTCCGGGACCTGGTGGGAAGCTGGTTGTTCCTCTTTTTGGGCAGCGCCATTTACGCCACGGTGGCGGAGTGGCTGGCCGGCCACTGGCTCTATAAGCTGACCGGCACCCGCTGGTGGGATTACTCCGACCGGTGGGGAAACCTGGACGGCTATATCTGCCTGGTCTCGTCCCTGTTCTGGGGCGTTCTGGGCGCGGTGGCGGTGAAGTGGCTCATCCCCATGCTGGGCTGGCTGGGCAACGCCATTCCTCCCACTGTGGCCCATATCCTGCTGTGGGTCCTGCTGGCCGTTCTGGCCCTGGACTGCCTGGCCACCTCCCTGACCCTGGCGGGGACCCTCCACCGGTTGCCCAAGGTGGAGCAGCTGAGCAGCCGCCTGGCGGCGGTGTCGGTGCGCCTGGGCACCTGGGTGCTGCGGAAGACCGAAAACCGCATCCAAAAGGCCCACCCCCAGGCAGAGTTCCGGGCCAAACAGGAAAAGAGTGAAGTCTTCGCCGCCGGCTGCGGCTTCCATAAGCTCTTTTGGCTGTTTCTCATCGGCGCCCTCCTGGGAGATGTGGTGGAGACCCTCTTTTGCCGGGTGAGTATGGGGGCCTGGATGTCCCGTTCCAGTGTGGTCTGGGGCCCCTTCTCCATCGTCTGGGGACTGGCCATGGCTATGGCCAGTCTTTTGCTCCACCGGTACCAGGACCGCTCCGACAGCTTCCTCTTTCTGGCGGGCACCTTTCTGGGAGGAGCCTATGAATACCTGTGCAGCGTCTTCACCGAGCTGGTCTTTGGCGTAGTCTTTTGGGATTACAGCCACCTGCCCTTCAACCTGGCGGGCCGGGTGAACCTGCTGTTCTGTTTCTTTTGGGGCATTGCGGCGGTAGTGTGGGTGCGCTGGTGCTATCCCAGGCTCTCCGCCCTCATCGAGCGCATCCCCAAACGCTGGGGCCGGCCTCTCACCTGGGTCCTGGTGGCCTTTTTCGTCTGCGACATGACGGTGAGCGCCCTGGCCCTGACCCGCTGTGAGGCCCGTGCCCAGGGCCTCCCGCCCCAAAACCAGGTGGAGGAATATCTGGACGAGCACTACGGCGACGACCGCCTGAGCAAGATCTATCCTGCCGCCGTGCGGACCGACTGAGAAAAGTAAAGCCCTCTGCACTACTGTGCGGAGGGTTCTGTTTTGCCGCAGTTCAAAAAAATTTATTCCGGTTGACAGATTTTGCCCTTCTGAATTGTTTCATAGTTGAAAGAGAAAGGAGGGGATCCCCATGGGACAGGAGCGGGCCCAGGAATGGGTGGACCGGTATGCCGACCTGTTGCTGCGCATCGGCTACACCTGGTTCTCCAATTTGCCCGATGCCCAGGACCTGTGCCAGACGGTGCTGCTGAAGCTGCTGGAGACCGACCCCCATCTGCCCGACCCGGAACAGGAGAAGGCCTGGGTCATCCGAATAGCGGTGAATCAGTGCAAGAACCTGCGCCGCAGCGCCTGGCGGAGAAAGACGGTGGCTCTGGAGGAAGGCCTTGCCCTGACTACCGCCCCACCGGAGGAGGACCGGGTGCTCCCTCTGGTCCAGGCCCTGCCCCTGAAGTACCGCCGGGTCATCTACCTACGGTATTACGAGGAATACCGGGTGGAGGAGATCGCCCAGCTGCTCCATATGAAGCCCGCCCTGGTCAGCACCCATCTGTCCCGGGCCCGGGCCAAGCTGAAAACCATGTGGGAGGAGGAAGAACATGAAGCGGGAGTATCAGAATGAATTGAGGGCTCTCCGGTGGACTGCCGAAGGGAGGGCCGCCCTGGTCCGGACCCTGACCCGGCAGGAGGAAAAGACCGTCCTCCGGCCTAGGAGGGCCCTCCGCACCGCTCTTCTGGCCGCCGCCCTCCTTTGCCTACTGGCGGTGGGGGTGGGGGCGGCGGTGATCACCCTCCCCGTGTTGCAAGCCCACTTCGGCAGCGGAGGGTATGACCAGGCCGCCGCCCTGGTAGGCAAGTCGGTGACCAGCGACGGCTGGACCATGACCCTCACCGACTGCGTAGGGGACGACCGGTACCTGATCCTGGGCTTTGCGCTCACCGCCCCGGAGGGGACGGTGCTGGACCGGGAGGATTACCGCCCCCTGCGGGACAGGCCGGAATTTCTGGGGGAGGCGAAGCCCTCGGCCTGGCAGTTGCGCCAGCTGAAGGACGAGGACCCGGCGGACAACAGGCTCCGCTTCGGCCTGTGGATCGAAAACATCCAGGACGAGGTGGGGGATCCGGGGCTCAACGGGGAGACCATGAGGCTGTGTATCCAGAAGCTGCAATACCCCTATTGGGACCCGGAGACGGAGGAGTGGACGGATATCACCGTCTTTGACGGGGAGTGGGACTTTGGGGAGTTGACCCTGTCCTATCCCGACCTGGCCCTCCGGCTGGAGCCCAACATCCCAGTCACCGTGCTGGGTGTTTCCGCCGAGGTCACCTACCTGGAGGTCACCCCCATTGGGCTGAACGTCTGGTTTGTGGGGGACGCCCTGAAGGACCACGACAGCTGGTATCCCTGGGGAGGCCAATGTATCCAGGAGCCGGAGATCACCCTCTATGACAAAGAGGGCAGCGTCCTGATCCCGGACAAATATACCCCCTTCGGCATCCGGGGGGGCAGCGGCTGCAACGGCAACCCCAACGCGCCTCAGCAGGAGTATTATTTTCTGAACATCATCCAGTCCTACGGCTACCTGCTGGATATGGGGGAGCTGGACCATGTGGAGGTGTGCGGAGCAGTTATCCCGCTGCACCCCACGGAGGAAGTGCGGTAAAAACAAACCGGCCCCCGGCAGATCACCTGCCGGGGGCCGGTTTTAGAAAAGGCGCTTTATCCTTTGCCGCCGCGCTTTTTCAAAAGAAGCCCCAAAAGGAACCCCACCGCCGCCGGGACCACCCAGCCCAGGCCGTAAGCGTAGAGGGGAAGAAACCGCCCGGCAAAGCCGTCTACCGCCTCGATGCCTACCACCCGTCCCAGCTCCAGCACCGCCGCGGCCAGGGTAAAGCCCATGGTCCACTGGTAGACCCGCCGGTCATGGCCGAAGAACCGCCCAAAGAGCCCCAGCAAAATGAGCACGATGGCCAGAGGATAGAGAAAATAGAGTACAGGTGCGGAAAAGCTAATGATCTGAGACAGCCCAATGTTGGAGATGAGGAAGGACACCGCGCTGAACAGCACCGCCCATTGGGAATACTTCAGCTTGCCGGGGAACAACTCCTCAAAGGTCTCCGAGCAGGAGGTCACCAGCCCCACGGCGGTCTTCATGCAGCATAGGGTCACCGTGGCCGCCAAAATGAGGCTTCCCGCTTGGCCAAAGTAGTGCCGGGCGATGATGGGAAAGGCGTCGCCCCCGGTAAAGGCGGGGTCGGCGATGCGCTCGGCATAGAGCCCAAAGCTCTGGGCCCCCACCAGGGCGGTGGCGGCGTAGATGACGGCCATCAGGGCCATGCTCACCACCCCCGCCCTCACCGTGTTGGCGGCCACCGCGTCGGGGTCCTGGATGCCCAACTGCCGGACGGTGCGGATAACGATGATACCGAAGGCCAGGCTGGCCAGGGCGTCCAGGGTGTCATACCCCTGGAGGAACCCGGCGGAGAAAGCGGAGGTCACATAGTCCCCCGTGGGGGGTACCGTAGCCACCTCCTGCACCGGGTCAAGCATGGCAGTGACCAGCATGACCCCCAGGAAGAGGAGAAAGGCAGGGTTCAGCAGTTTGCCCACCGAGTCCAAAATCTTGGAGGGTTTTAGGGAAAAATAGAGCACCGCCGCGAAGAAGAGCAGGGAGAAGATGAGCTGCCACAGCCACACCCGGTCCCCGGCGAAGGGGGAGATGCCGATGGTAAAGCTGGTGGCGGCGCACCGGGGGATGGCGAAAAGGGGCCCGATGGTAAGGTAGAGGGCGCAAGTAAAGAGCACCCGGAAAACGGGGGACACCCGGCCCGACAGGTCCAGCAGCCCTTCACTGCGGGAGATGCCGATGGACATGACTCCCAGCAGGGGAATGCCCACAGCGGTGACCAGCATGCCCAGCAGGGCGGCAGGCAGCAGCGACCCGGACTTAGCCCCTAGGATCAGGGGGAAGATAAGGTTGCCCGCTCCAAAGAACAGACCGAACAGCATAGACCCAATGAGTCCCAGTTGGCGCAGGGAAAGTGTTTCCTTCATAAGGATCCCTCCTCTGTTGTACTGGCCCCAGTATACCACAAAATGTTTTTTGGGGGAACAAAAACCTTACAAAAAGTCTCCCCCCAGGAAAATCTGGGGGGAGAGAAGAGAGGGGAACTTAATCCAGGAGCAGATACTGCTCCATCCGGTCAATGTCCTTTTCCACAATGCGCCGCTCCATTCCTTGCGTCAATTCCCTTTTGTCCCCCGACACCGCAACGCCCCATACCGCTCCGGGGTCTGGAACATGGTCTCCAGCTCCTCACGGGACATGCCCTCGATATCCCAGCGCTTGGCCTGGCGCAACTGGCCGAAATCGGTGATAGGACGTTCCTCCGAAAAATTCTTATCGCTATGGCATCACAGGACCGCAAAAAGCGCAAGAAGGGCCGTTTTCCCGGCAGGAAAATCTCCTTTCTAATCGGAAATACCTTGACAGAAAAGCGGCAAGACCTTAAAATATAAATGGTGCAATTTTGGAAAAGCGCCCCGGCGCTTTTCTTTTTTTCGGGGCCTTATGGAGCCCGTCAAAACAAAATCATGGAGGTGTGAAAGCGCGATATGGAATTCAATATGCTATGCGTCATTATGGCCGTGATCGGCCTGATCGTGGGCGCGGTGGCCATGAAGGTGCTGGAGGAAAACCGCCGCAAGAACGACGCCACCGTAGTGGCCAACGCTGAGGCGGAGGCCCTGCGCATCAAGAACGAGGCCATCAAGGCCGCCGAGAACAAGCAGCGGGAGGCCATGGTGGAGGCCAAGGAGGCCATCCTCACCGCCCGCAACGAGTGGGAGAAGGAGGAGAAGGAGCGCCGCTCCGACATCCAAAAGCAGGAAAACCGGCTGCAGCAGAAGGAAGAGAACCTGGACCGGAAGACCGACAACATCGAGAAGAAGGAGGAGGCCCTCCAGGCCAAGCTCACCGAGCTGGAAAAGGCCAAGGAGGAGGCTGAGGAGCTCAGGACCCGGCAGATGGCCGAGTTGGAGCGCATCTCCGGCATGACCGCCGAGGAGGCCAAGGATATGCTGGTCCGCCAACTGGAGGCCGAGGTGACCCACGAGTCCGCCGCCAAGATCAAGGAGGCGGAGGCCCACTATAAGGAGGAGTCGGACAACCTGGCCCGGGAGATCATCTCGCTGGCCATCCAGCGCTGCGCTGCCGACCACGTGGCCGAGGCCACCGTCAGCGTGGTGCCCCTGCCCAGTGACGACATGAAGGGCCGCATCATCGGCCGGGAGGGCCGGAATATCCGCACTCTGGAGACCCTTACCAGGGTGGACCTGATCATCGACGACACCCCCGAGGCCATCACCGTGTCCTGCTTTGACCCGGTGCGCCGGGAGATCGCCCGCATCGCTCTGGAGAAGCTGATCCAGGACGGCCGCATCCACCCCGCCCGCATTGAGGAGATGGTGGAGAAGGCCAAGCGGGAGGTGGACATGGTCATCAAGGCGGAGGGCGAGCGGGCCATCTTTGAGACCAACGTCCACG
>CATJWI010000078.1 GCA_949744075.1 uncultured Eubacteriales bacterium
GCCGTCCAAGGCGATATTTACAATACCGGAGCGCTCTGCAAAAAGGCCGCCCAGAGCCACGATCAGCAGGGGGACAGAAAAGCTCATCATCTGCTGTACAATAAAGATCAAGAGATCCAGTCCGCTCACTGATCCTCGCCCCCCTTCTGCGCTTTCACCTGATCCATCCTATCATGGAGCCGCTTGTGTTCCTGGTCTGTCTTTTCTTGCGCCGTCACCTTGGGCCCTACCTTGATCTTTCCAATTATCTGGCTGAAGAACAGCGCAAAAGCGGCAAAATAGATAATGACCGAGGAGATGATGTCCACGATCTGGGTGGGGAAGCCGAAGGACTGCATGGACAGGCCGCCCTGGGTCAGGTAGGCCATAAAGGTGCCGGTAAAGATGATGGCGATGGGGTTGGACATGCCCAGCAGGGCCACGGGGATGCCGTTGAAGCCCTCTGCCGCCAGCACATCCAGCACCGGGATGCCGGTACCCGAGCCCGACAGGTAGGACAGGGCCCCGCCGATGCCGGAAAGCCCGCCGGCAAAGACCATAGCCAGCAGGATATTCTTCTTGTCATTGATACCCGCGTATTTGGCCGCGTCCCGGTTGTAGCCGCAGGCCTTCAGTTCGAAGCCCAGCTTGGTCTTCTCCAGGATGACCCAGACCACCACGCCCAAAATGGCCGCGATGACGAAGCCCGCGTTGGCGCTGGAGGGCGCGCCGCCGTCCACAAAGATCTTGTCGAAGCCCAGCTTGGGCAGCACGGCGGAGGCGGCGGGCTGAAGGGACTGGTTCTTGGCCCGGTCAAAGACCAGCCGCCGCACCAGCAGGTTGGTGGTGGACATGCCGATGTAGTTCATCATAATGCAGGCGATGACCTCGTTGATGTTGCAATAGGCCTTCAAAAGCCCGGGCACGCAGCCCCACAGCGCCCCCATAAGGGCGGCGGCCAGCACGGCCACCAGACAGTGGAGCCCGGGGGGCAGGAAGGTCCAGCGGACCCCCACATACACCGCGGCAAAGGCGCCCATAATGAACTGTCCCGAGGCGCCGATATTGAATAGGCCCGTCTTTTTCGCAAAGCCCACCGACAGGCCGGTCATGATGATGGGAGTGGCGTAGTAGAGCACCTGGCCCATATTCTTGGGGTTTTTCAACCCGCCGGTGGCGATGGCCACAAAGCCGGGGACCGCGCTGCCCGGGTTGGAGACCAGCAGCACCACAAGGCCTACCAGCATGCCGATAAGGATCGCCATCACAGAGGCCAGCGCGCTGCGAAAGCCCTGCCGTTCCAACAAAGTTTCTCTCTCCTTCACGCTACCTCACCGTCCTCTCCGTAGAACTGGACCAGGTTGGGATACCAAACCTTCATGCTCAGCCCACCGCCTTTCTCTTGGAGCCGGCCATATAGAGGCCCAACTCCTGCACCGTCACCGCCTGGGGATCCAGCTCGGCCACGATCTCGCCCTCATAGATGACCAGGATGCGGTCAGCCAGGCTCATGACCTCGTCCAGCTCCAGGGAGATGAGGAGGATGCCCTTGCCCTTGTCCCGCTCCGCCACCAGCTGGCGGTGGATGTACTCGATGGCGCCCACATCCAGGCCCCGGGTGGGCTGGACGGCGATGAGCAGCTCGGGGTCCCGGTCGATCTCCCGGGCCACGATGGCCTTCTGCTGGTTTCCGCCCGACATGGACCGGGCAATGGTCTTGCCTCCCTGTCCGGAGCGGATGTCGTACTTCTCGATAAGGCTGTCGCCGTACTGGAAGATCTTATCGTACTTCAAAAAACCCTTGGCGCAGTATTCCGGCTCAAAATAGTTCTGGAGCACCAGGTTATAGGCCAAGGGGTAGTCCAGCACCAGCCCGTGCTTGTGCCGGTCCTCGGGGATGTGGCCCAATCCATGGGTGTTCTTGTGGCGGATGGAAGCGTGGGTCACGTCCTCCCCGTTGAGAAGGACCGTGCCCGCGTCAGCCTTCATTAGCCCTGTGATGGCCTGGACCAGCTCGGTCTGGCCGTTACCGTCGATGCCCGCCACGCAGACGATCTCCCCCCGCCGTACCTTGAGGGACACGTCGTTGACCACCTTTTTCCCGTGCTCCTTGTTGACCACGGTGAGGCCCTGGGTCTCAAAAACCACATCAGCGGGGTGGGCAGGGCCCTTCTCCACCCGGAGCTCCACCTTACGGCCCACCATCATCTCGCTCATTTCCTCTTTGGTGACGCCGGCGACATCGATGGTGCCGATATACTTGCCCTTCCGCAGCACGGTGCAGCGGTCGGCCACCTCCTTGATCTCGTTGAGCTTGTGGGTAATGAAGAGGATGCTCTTGCCCTCGGCGGCAAGACCCTTCATGATCTTCATCAGCTCCTCGATCTCTTGGGGAGTCAGCACGGCGGTGGGCTCGTCAAAGATGAGGATCTCATTGTCCCGGTAGAGCATCTTCAGGATCTCCACCCGCTGCTGCATACCCACGGTGATGTCCTCGATGAGGGCGTCGGGATCCACCCGAAGCCCGTACTGCTCCGACAGGGCTACCACCTTTTTCCGGGCCTCATCCATCTTCAAAAGGCCATGCTGGGTGGTCTCCATGCCCAGCACGATATTTTGGAGCACGGTAAAGTTATGTACCAGCTTGAAGTGCTGGTGGACCATGCCGATACCCAAGGCGTTGGCATCGTTGGGGTCCTTGATCTGCACTTCCTTCCCATCTTTTTTGATGACGCCCTTCTCCGGCTGATACAGGCCGAACAGAACGCTCATCAAAGTGGACTTTCCCGCGCCGTTCTCCCCCAGCAGAGCGTGGATCTCGCCCTTTTTCAGCTGTAGGGTGATGTCGTCATTGGCGATGATGCCCGGGAATTCCTTGGTGATGTTGCACATCTCGATGATGTACTCACTCATCCGGCGCCACTTCCCTTCTCTTCTTGTTGGTCTTCCGCCTCACGGCGGGGCAATTCAACTTACATTATACCCTTTTCAAGGAGGCTTTGCAAGAAAAACGCTTGAAAAAAACTCACTTTGTCGAAGCATCCTTATGCACGTTCACCAAACTGGCCATTCTGCTATCCCGCAAGTTTTTTTACTTGCCCAGGGCGGCGTTTTTGCGCCAGGCGGCCACCACCGCGTCGATAGCCGCAGCCCGGAGGCCGTGGCGCTCCAGCTCGGCCACCCCCTCGATGGTGGAGCCGCCAGGGGAGCAAACGTCGTCCTTCAGCTTGCCCGGGTGCTCCCCGGTCTCCAACACCATGGCCGCAGAGCCCAGCACCATCTGGGCGGCGTAGACCATGGCCTTGGCCCGGGGCAGTCCCGCGATCACGCCGCCGTCGGCCAGGGCTTCGATATAGGGATAGAGGAAGGCGGGGCCGCAGCCGGCCACCGCGCTGAAGGCGTCCATCTGCCCCTCCTCGATGCGCTCCACCCGGCCCGACTTGGCCAGGATGGCTTCAATTTCCGTAAAGTGTTCTTCCTTTGCATCCATTCCGCCAGCCAAGGCGGTCATCCCCATACCAATGATGCAGGGGGTGTTTGGCATGATACGGAGCACTGGCGTTTTCCTCTCCACCGCCGCCTCCAGATCGCAGAGCGTCACCCCAGCGGCCACTGAAACCAGCACCTTCTCCGCTGTCAGAACGGGGAACAGGGCCCGGATCACCTCCCGAATCTGCTTGGGCTTGACGCACAGGAAGATATACTCCCCTTCCCGAACGGCCGCCTCATTGGAAGAAAAGGCCTGACAACCCATCTCCCTTGCCAGGGCCTCCGCCTTGGCTGGGGTCCGGTTGGTCACCCCCACCCGCTCCGGCCCCAGGGCCCGGCAGGCAGCCTTGACCAGGGCGCTACCCATATTACCCGCACCGATAAACACTGCTTTTTTCATCCTGTTCCACCTCACTGGAATGATTTCTCTTATTGTAACACGGTTTTTCCTCCCCGTCCACCGTCACCTTGCCCTCGGAGCGGACATAGAAGTGGAAAAAGGAGGTCAATGCTATGGAACGTTCTCTCTTTTCCGCCCTTTCCCTCTCCCCCACCGCCCGCGCTCTGCTCCACGGGGACGAGGCCCACCCCAGCATCACCGGGGAGGCCCTTTTCTTCCCTTATGCCCGGGGCACCCTGGTGCTACTGCGGGTCATGGGCCTCACCTCCCCAGGCTTCCTGGGGTTTCATATCCATGAAAAAGGCAACTGCTCCACCGGAGGGGACCGGCCCTTTGCCGCAGCCGGGAGCCATTACGACCCCCACGGCCTCCCCCACCCCTGGCACGCCGGGGACCTGCCGCCCCTACTGGCCACCAACGACGGAGTAGGACTGCTGGCTGTCTATACCGACCGTTTCCGGCCCGACCAGGTAGTCGGCCGCTCTGTCATCCTCCACGAGCGGACCGACGACCTGCAAAGCCAGCCCAGTGGCAACAGCGGCCGGCCTATCGCCTGCGGCGTCGTCCTGGCCATATAAAAACGGGGGCCGAACATCAAGGTTCGGCCCCCGTTTGGGGTCTTGATCAAATCTCCAGGTCTCCGAAGAGGCTGTTGGTCTCGGGGTCCTCCGCGATGCGGACGGCGCCCTGGACCCGGGCCCCCTGGGCCATCATAATGGTGGCGGCGATCACATTGCCCGCCAACAACGCGCAGGAGGAGAAGTTGGCGGCACGGGCAATCTGCAGGTTGCCCTTCACCTTGCCGTCACAGCGCAGGTCGGTGGCCAGCACGTCACCCACCACCATGGCCCCCTCATCCAAGGCCACAAAGGAAGTGGATGTAATGTTGCCCTGCACGGTGCAGCCGTCCAGGATCACGGCCTCGCCCTTCACGTCGCCCAGCACCTTGCCCACCACGCGGACATTGCCGGTGGCCTCCAGGTTGCCCTTCAGCTTGCCCAGGACCTCCACGTCGCCCTCAGCCCGGATATCGCCGAAGAAGGTGGCCCCTGCCGCAATAACGGTGGCGCCGGGACGAATAAAGGGAGGCCGCTGGGGCTCCTCATAGCTCTCCTCCACGGGAGCGGTATAGACCGGCTCCTTCTCCACACGGGCGCCGAAGACGGGCTCCTTCTCCTTCTTCTCCCCAAAGGAGAAGAAGCCGCCGGTCCGCTCTACAGGAGCGGCGCTCTTCCGCTTGGGCTCCTCGGTGATAACGGTCTCCGCCGCAGGGCGGACCGTGGCCTTGGGCTCCGCGGGACGCTCAGGGGCAGGCTCGCTCTTCCGCTCCACAGGACGCTCGGCAGTCACCGGACGCTCCGTGGGCTTCTTTTCCACGGGACGCTCCACGGGACGGCTGGCAGGCTCCGTCCGGTCAGCGGGCTCCGCCGCCGCGCCGCGGGCCCCGGTGTCCTCCTCGGGACCGAAGCCCACCAGGCCCAGCAGCTCCTTCATCGCTTGTCTCATATTGTCCTTGTTGCCGCCCATATGCTGCACCTTCTCCATTCATCCAATCTCGTTATCGTCCTACCCTCTTTGTTCAGGACGCGTTTCCATAGCTCCAGGCCAGCGGCATGACCGCCGCCGTCAGCAGTTGGAACTCGTAGCCATTGGCTTGGAGTCCCTCAATGATCCCGGGCAGGGCGTCCACCACGGCCGACTTGTCCGCCGCGTCCCGGAGCTGGATGATCCCCCGCTCTTGACCCTCCATGCCCGTCAGGACCTGATTGGCGATCTGATCGCCGGTCTGGCTCTCCGCCAGGGGGTCTTCCCCGCTGATGTGCCAGTCGAAGAACACGAAATTCCGCCGGGTCATCTCCGCGATCAGCTCCCGGAAGATACGGCTGTTGTAGGAGTTGACGCTTCCACCGGGGAACCGGAAAATCTCCGCCCGGATGCCGGTGGTGGAGTAGACCAGATCGTAGATCTTCTTAAAGTCCTCCAGGTAGCTCTCTACCGACTGGTAGATTTCCTGGTAAGAATCGCTGTAGCTCCGCAGACCCACGCTGTGGCCCCGGCTGGCCACCTCCCGCATGGCTTCCAGGGCGGCCTCGTCGCTGACCCCCCGCATAAAGAACGTGGCCTTGATCCCGTAGGTGTCCAGTACGTCCAGGATCCTCCGGGTATTCTCCCCTGGGGTGCAGTCAAAAGTAAGGTAAGCCGCGTTGCTGGCCCACACCCGCTGCTCCGCGATCTGGGCCGTGCTGTAGAGCTCCGGGTACATCTCTTGGTAATTTGTGACCTCGGATCGAAAGGTCAGATCGCCGCCGCTGGGTAGCACCGTTCCGGTCCCCTCCAACTGCGCCACCAGCTTGGAATTCTGGGCCTTCAGGGTGATGGCCGCCACCAGGGGGATCAGGATGGCCAGCAGGAGGACCACTAAAATGAGCCTTTTATAGAAACGCACGCTCAAGGTTTTCATGGCCACTCCCCCTCCCATGTAAGAACCCACGGGTAGCTTACATAGCTTAACACGTTGATTATAAAGCACAATGCCAAAAAAGGCAAGGAAAATTTGTAAATGATACGATTTTTCTCGAAAAAGGAGGGCTCGCCTCTTCCCCGGCCGGAAACCGTCCCCTCCCGCGCCAATAGGGAATCTCTTCCGTTGACAGTCCCCGCCCCGCCCTCTATAATAAGTTTGAACACTATAAACGGGAGGGATGCCCCATGAAGCTGGCCCTTTTGGGAACGGGAATGATCGTGCAGGAGCTGCTGCCTGTCCTGGCCGGCCTGAATATCCGGCCCCACGCCATCCTGGGCACTGAGCGCAGCCGCCTGCGCACCCTGGAGCTGGCCCAACGCTCTCAGATCCCCCACTGCTTCTTTCGGTATGAGGAAGTGCTGGACTGTGACGCGGACACGGTGTACATCGGCCTCCCCAATTTCCTCCACTACCCCTATGCCAAGGAGGCCCTGCGCCGTGGCAAACATGTGATCACCGAAAAGCCCGCTGTTATCAGTTTATGGGAATTGGAGGAGCTTCATACGCTGGCCAGGGCCGGAAATCTGATTTTCCTGGAGGCCATGACCCTCCACCACCTCCCCCTTTTCGCCCAGCTGCGCCAGGACCTGCCCCGTTTGGGGCCGGTCCGGATGGCCGACCTCCAATTTTGCCAGTCCTCTTCCCGGTACGAGGCCTTCCTCCGGGGCGAGACCCCGCCCGTCTTCGACCCCCAGCTGGCGGGCGGGGCTTTGATGGATCTGAACGTCTACAACATCCACTGTGCCCTTTTCCTTTTCGGCAAACCCCAAGTCCTCCATTACCAGGCCACCCTCCAGCGGGGCATCGACACCAGTGGAGTGCTTCTCCTGAACTACGGAGACAAGCAGGTCATCTGCACCGCCGCCAAGGACTGCCAGGGCGCCGACCACTCCTTTATTTTGGGGGAAAAGGGCCGCATCACCCTCTATCATCCGGTGAGCCGGGCCCTCCGCTATGACCTGGAGCTCAACGGCCAGCCCCCGGAGGAACATCGGTTCCCGGAGGACCGGCACCGGATGTCCTATGAATTCGACGTCTTCCGGCAGATCATCGACGGCCACGACCTGGACCGGGCCTGGGCCCTACAGGCGCTCACCGTGGAGGCCACCCGGATCTTGGAAGCCGCCCGCGGCCAAGTTGGGCTGTAACCGAGATCTTTCAGACAGATTTCAGCTTTCCCCTTTATAATGAGAAAAAAACCACGGGAAAGGCGGGATCGTTCTTATGCGCATCCTTATTGTAGAAGATGAACCTCACCTGGCCGAAGCTTTGGGCCAGATCATGTCCGAGCAGCGCTACCAGGTGGACATGGTCCATGACGGCGCCGACGGGTTGGATTACGCCCTCACCGGCCAATATGACGCGGTGGTACTGGACCTGATGCTTCCCAAGGTGGACGGCCTGGAGGTGGCCCGGCGGCTCCGGGCAGCCCACGTGTCCACCCCCATCCTCATGCTCACCGCCCGGGACGAGGTCAGCGACAAAATCGCCGGCCTGGACTGCGGCGCCGACGACTACATGACCAAGCCCTTTGACGCCGGGGAGCTGCTGGCCCGGGTCCGGGCCCTCACCCGCCGCCAGGGAGAAGTCATCGGCAACACCCTCTCCGCCGGGGATCTGACCCTGCGGCTGGACGCCCGGTGCCTTGTCTGCGGCGACGACTCCGTCCGGCTGGGCTTCAAGGAGTTCGAGGTCCTGCGGCTTTTGATGGCCGGCTTCCGTTCGGTGGTGCCCAAGGAGGACATCATTGCCAAGGTCTGGGGGCTGGAATCCGACGCGGAGGACAACAACGTAGAGGTCTATATCTCCTTCCTGCGGAAAAAGTTGGCCTTTCTCCACTCCCGGACCGTCATCGGCACGGTGCGAAAGCTGGGCTATTTTCTGGAGGTGCCCGAGCCATGATCCAACGCCTGCGGCGGAAGTTCATCGCCACCAACATGCTTCTGGTCAGCCTGGTGCTGCTGGCGGTCTTCTCCATCCAGACCTTCAGTGCCTACCAACACGCCCGGGAGCAGGTCTACGAGGCCCAGCTCACGGCCCTGCGCTGGATCTCCTCCCAGGCCCCCGCCCCCTTCGAGTTTGGCAGCCCGCGCCACGAGGACGGGCGAGAGCCCAAACGGGACTTCCCCTCTGTCCCCATCTTCGCCGTGGAGATCGACGACGCTGGGCAGCTCCTCCGCATCCAGGCCGGCCCCAATTCCACCGTGGACCGGGAGACCGCCCAGGACCTGGTGGACGCTGCCCTGGCCCAGGGCGGCAGCCAGGGGAACGTTGCCGGCCAAGACCTGAGCTTTTTATTTCAGGAGAGCGGTGGCAGCCGCTTTTTCGCCTTTGCGGACAACCGTTTGGTGGCCGTCACCCTGCGGAATCAGCTCCTCACCTCTCTTCTGATCTGCGTCCTGGCCCTGACCGGGTTTTATCTCATCTCCCGGTTCCTGGCCAAGCTGTCCCTCTGTCCCGTAGAGCGGGCCTGGGAGCAGCAGCGGCAGTTCGTCGCCGACGCCTCCCACGAGCTGAAGACCCCCATCACTGTGATCCTGGCCAACACCGGCATCCTCCTGGCCCACCCGGAGGACCCGGTGCGGGAGCAGGCCAAGTGGATCACCTACATCCAGGACGAGGCCGCCCGGATGCGGTCTCTGGTCAACGACCTGCTGTTCCTGGCCAAAAGCGACGCCGCCCGGCTGCCTCCCCCCGCTTCCTCCGTCCCCCTCTCCGCTCTGGTCACCGGCGCCCTGCTGCCCTTTGAATCGGTGACCTTTGAGGCGGGAGTCACTCTCACCGAACAGATCGCCCCAGATATCACCGTCCAGGGGGACGAGGCCCAGCTTCAGCGGCTGGTGGTGATCCTGCTGGACAACGCGGTGAAATACGCCGGGGAAAACGGCTCTGTCTCCCTGACCCTGGACCGCCTCCAGGACCGGCCCCGCCTCACCGTTCACAACACCGGCCCCGCCATTCCGCCGGAGCACCTGCCCCACCTCTTTGAGCGGTTTTACCGCTCCGACTCCTCCCGCGGCCGGGCCCAGGGCGGCTACGGCTTGGGCCTCGCCATCGCCAAGAGCATTGTAGACGGCCACGGAGGTCAGGTCTCCGTCGCCAGTTCCCCCCAGTTGGGGACCACCTTCACAGTCCTTTTTCCCAAAAAGTAGCCTCCGCCCCCCTTGACAAACCTCTCCCGCCCCGCTATAATGGTCAAGTGCCCCAAACGGGGCGCAAATGCGGATGTGCTGGAATTGGTAGACTGGCCAGCTTGAGGTGCTGGTGCTCAATTGGGCGTGCGGGTTCAAGTCCCGCCATCCGCACCAA
>CATJWI010000079.1 GCA_949744075.1 uncultured Eubacteriales bacterium
CTGCTGGTGGGCGGCATCGGCATCATGAACATCATGCTGGTCACCGTCACCGAGCGCACCCGGGAGATCGGCATCCGCAAGGCCATCGGTGCCGAGCGGCGGAGCATCATCACCCAGTTCCTCATCGAGGCGGCCATGATCTGCGGCATCGGCGGCATCATCGGCATCGCTGTGGGCTACATAGGGACCATGGTGGTCACAAAGCTATCCTTCGGCTTAGTATTGATGCCAGGCTCGGCCATTACCGCCGGTGCCTTCGCCATCTCGGTGGCTCTGGGTATCATCTTCGGCCTCTATCCCGCCATCAAGGCCAGCGCCCTCCAGCCTGTGGAGGCCCTCCGGGCCGACTAAGGCCACGTGGCCTTCCCAAAAGAGTATCACTCCAACAGAAGGAGAAAAAAGCTATGAAAAACAAACGTATTTTGGCTGCCGCTCTCACCCTGGTCCTCCTCTGCGGGACCCTCCCCGCCCAGGCCGCGAACGTTCCCTACACCCCCTTCGTGGACCTGCAGGACCCCGCGGTTTCCGAGGCCGCCGAGTTCCTGCGGCTCATGGGCGTGGTGGACGGTACGGGCTACAACGCCTTTACCCCCGACCGCATCCTTACCCGGGCGGAATTCTGCAAGATGGCGGTGGAGCTCATGGGCAACGGGGATAAAGTCGCCGCCCAGATGAACCGCACCGTCTTCCGGGACGTGCCCTCCACCCACTGGGCCCGGGGGTACATCAATGTGGCCACCCAGGTCACCGGCTCCGGGGAGAACACCACCCCCGGCATCATCCGGGGGGACGCCACGGGCCTGTTCCACCCCGACGACCACATCACCGCCGCCGAGGCCGTCACCATCCTCATGCGGGTGCTGAACTACTCCGACGCCACCGTGGGCTTCGGGGTCAACTGGTATGACGGCTACATGTCCACCGCCGCCTCGGCGGGCCTGACCGAGGGTCTGACCCTGGACCCCCTGTCCACCGTGACCCGGGGCCAGGCCGCCATTCTCCTCTATAACCTCTACTTTACCGAGCTCTATGACTCCAGGGACACCTATCTGCTCTCCAAGGGAGGCAAGGAGGTGGATGGCAACGTGGTCCTGGACGTGGACGCCACCGCTGACGACGGCTCCGCCGCCGTGAAAACCACCAAGGACACCTACAAGACCGAGCGCTATTTCGCCCCCACCCTGGAGGGCCGGGAGGGCACGGCGGTACTGGATTCCGACGGCAAGCTGGTGGCTTTCCAGCCCAAGGAGGGCACCACCTCCCGGGTGGTGAACATCACCTCCACCGAGGCCACCTACCTCATGGCCTCCGGCGGGGAGAAGATCACCGTGGAGCCCGACACCCTGGTCTACCGGGACGGGAAGGAGACCACCTGGAAGGACTGCTATCTGAATATCTCCTCCTCCACCCCCGTTACCTTCCACTACGGGGCCAACGGCAAGCTGAGCTACCTCTTCTTCGGCACCGCCGATGCAGAGGGGACCTCCTCCCTGGTGGCCCGCACCGCTCCTAACGGCGGCAATCCCTTCGCCTCCCTGGCGGGTAACGGCAGCTACACCATGTTCAAAAACGGCGTCCACGCCACCGCCGCCGACCTGCGGCAGTGGGACGTGGCCACCTACGACCCGGGCACCCGGGTGCTCCAGGTCTCCGATCTGAAGCTCACCGGCCTCTATGAAAACGCCTCCCCCAGCCCGGCGGCCCCCATCACCGTCCGGCTTCTGGGCCATGATTTCCCCGTCCTGGCCAGCGCCCGGAATGACCTGGGCGACTTTCAAGTGGGGGACCGGATCACCCTCCTGCTCACCGTGGACAACCAGGTGGCCGGGGTGGTCTCCGCCGACACCGTCCGGGGCGAGGCGGTAGGCGTGGCTTCGGTCAGCGACAAGTCCGCCACCGTCAAGCTCCTCCAGGGGGGCCTGGAGGTCACCGGGGAGGTCTCCGCCAACTCCGCCGACCGCTATGACAACCAGCTGGTCACCGTCACCAGTTCCTCCATCGGCCGGCTCAGCCTGAGTCTGGTGTCCGGCGCCTCGGTCCGGGGCAGCCTGGACGTGTCCGCCCGGAAGTTAGGCGACCGGGAGGTAGCCGAAAACGTGGCGGTCTACGACCGGGTCCAGGGCGGCAGGGCCGTGGAGGTGAAATATGACAGTCTCACCGCCTCCATCCCCCAGAGCAAGATCGACTTTGTCTCCTACGACTACGCCGGCCGGGTGAAGTACCTGGTGCTGAACGACGCCACCGGGGACGCTTACGACTATGGGTACTTTGAGTACACTAGAGAGAAGACCGAGCGGGTCCCCGAATACAAAAAGAATCCCGATGGTTCCTATGCGGAGGATGCCGACGGCAACTGGATCATCACCGGCTACCACACCGAGACCACCGCCGCCCCCACCCTCTGTGTCAAGCAGGCGGACAGTACCGGCAAGGAGACCACCACTACCGCCGCCAACTTCACAGGCAGCGTCCGCACCAACATCCCCGGCGGCATCGCATACAACGCCAAGGGAAAGATCGCCGCCACCGTCACCCTGGACTCCCTCACCAACGTAAAGCGTTCCGCCTTTGATCCGGAGGAGATGACTGTCACCGTGGCGGGAGTCTCTTACCCCATCTCCGACGCCGTCCAGTGCTATAACAAGACCACCAAAACCTGGTTCCAGCCGGGCAAGGAGGGTATGGAGGCCGCCCGGGCCTACTCCGACGACCTGACCCTCTACTATGACCGCTCCCCGGAGGAGGGTGGCAAGATCCGCATGATCGTCATCCCCTGAAATTTCCTTCAATCAAAAGGGACGCAAGGCTTTTTGCCCTGCGTCCCTTTTTCGCTGCGGCGGTTTTTTCCACATTCCGGTGGAAAGTTTGGAAAATCATCTTTACTTTTGAAAAAATACAATCTATAATGATGATGTATCTTTATGTGTTTTGCCCCGAAAATTGGACACAATAGAACTGCGGCCGGAGTCATTCGGCCTTACAATATTTGCCCTTCTATGTGGGAAGGGCGGCAAGAGCGAGGGTGCTGCTTTGACGAAATATGTGATTCGCGGCGGAAAGCCGCTGTACGGCACGGTGGACATCTCCGGCGCGAAAAACGCGGCGGTGGCCATCCTCCCTGCCGCTTTATTGGTGGAGGGGTCCTGCCGCATTGAAAACCTGCCCCAGATCAGCGACGTCACCTTGATATTGAATATCCTTCAGGAACTGGGCGCCGATGTGCGCCTGGTGAACCGCACCACTGTGGATATCGACTGCTCCCACATCCGCAACGCCATGGTCCCCGACGCCCTGGCCCGGAAGATCCGGGCCTCCTATTACCTCATCGGCGCCCTGCTGGGCCGCTTCGGCTCGGCGGAGGTGGCCCCTCCCGGGGGCTGTGACTTCGGCGGCCGTCCCATCGACCAGCACATCAAGGGCTTCGCCGCCATGGGGGCCGACGTGGACGTAAAGGGCGGCCTCATCCGAGCCTGCGCCAGGGAGGGCCGGCTCATCGGCACCACCATCTATATGGATATGGTCTCCGTGGGGGCCACTATGAACATCATTCTGGCCGCCACTCTGGCCGAAGGCACCACCATCATCGAGAACGCCGCCAAGGAGCCCCACGTGGTGGATCTGGCCAACTTCCTCAACTCCATGGGGGCCTCCATCATGGGCGCGGGCACTGACGTCATCAAGATCCGCGGCGTGGACCGGCTCTCCGGCGGCAGCTATTCCATCATCCCCGACCAGATCGAGGCAGGTACCTACATGGCCGCCGTCACCGCCACCGGGGGAGAAGTGCTCATTAAAAACGTGATCCCCAAGCACCTGGAGTGTATCACCGCCAAGCTGCTGGAGATGGGGGCCGAGGTAGAGGAGCTGGACGACGCCGTCCTGGTCCGCCGCAATGAGCCGCTCCACCGCATCAACGTAAAGACCCTGCCCTATCCCGGCTTCCCCACCGATATGCAGCCCCAGGTGGCCGCCTGCCTCTGCGTGGCCGACGGCACCAGCGTCCTCACCGAGGGCGTTTGGGACAACCGCTACCGTTATGTGGACGAGTTCCGCCGCATGGGGGCCCAGATTCAGGTGGACGGCAAGACCGCCGTCATCGAGGGTATCTCCCAGCTCACCGGTGCGGCGGTGGAGGCCTGCGACCTCCGGGCCGGCGCAGCCCTGGTCATCGCGGGTCTGGCCGCTCAGGGCACCACCGAGATCGGTCAGATCCAGCACATTGAGCGGGGCTATGAGGACATCGTCCGCAAGCTCTCGGGCATTGGGGCCGACATCCGCGTGGTGGTCACCCCCGACGAGGGAAAGGCCGCTCAAGCGGGATGATATTTTTAGAGTGAAGATAGCGGCGGCGGTTGCCGCCGCTTTTTCGCCCCCAAAAACATCTCTGCACTCCACTCTCTATTCCCCCCCTTTATCGGAAGGAGAACATCCATGACCCTCACCACCCTTGCCTCCGGCTCCTCAGGCAACTGCATCCTTCTCTCCCACAAGGGTGCCCATCTCCTGGTGGACGCCGGCATTTCCTGCCGCCGCATCACCACCGCCCTGGGGGAACTGGGCGTTGACCCCAATACCTTGCTGGGGGTCTGCATCACCCACGAGCACTCCGACCACATCTCCGGCCTGGCCACCCTGACCAAAAAATACCGGCTCCCCATCTACACCAGCCCGGGCACCGGCCGCCAGCTCTGCTACCGCATGGCGGGCTTGGACGACCTGGTCCGCCCCCAGGAACCGGGAGATGAGGCAGACGTGGGTCCCTTCACTCTGTGGTCCTTCTCCACCTCCCACGACGCCGCCCAGCCCATGGGCTTTGCCGTTGCGGCGGAGGACCGGAAGGCGGCCATCGTCACCGATCTGGGCTACGTCTCTGATGAAGTGCTGGACGGGGTCTCGGGCTGTCACCTGCTGGTCTGCGAGTCCAACCACGATGAGGAATGGCTCAAGTCCGGCCCCTACCCCTATTACTTAAAGGCCCGCATCCTGGGGGACCAGGGTCACCTCAGCAACGAGGCGGGGGCGGCTCTGGCCCGCCGGTGTGCGGAGTCCGGGACCCACACCGTCCTTCTGGCCCACCTGTCCGCCGAAAACAACACCCCCGCCCGGGCCCTCCAAACGGCACAGACTGCCCTTTCCGCCGCCGGCATCGACCCCCTCCGGGACGTGACTCTGGCGGTGGCGCCCCGAAGCCAACTCTCTCCCAGCTATGAGGTGTGAGCCATGATAAACCTGCAACTGATCTGTGTTGGCAAGCTGAAGGAACGTTTCTACATAGACGCGGCGGCGGAATATCAAAAGCGCCTGGCCCCCTTCTGCCGCTTCCAGCTCATCGAGCTTCCCGAGGAGCGCCTACCCCAGGACCCCTCCCAGGCCCAGATCGAGGCCGCCCTAAAAAAGGAGGCTGCCGTCATTCGCTCTAAGCTGCCCCCCAACGCCAGCCTGGTGGCTCTGTGCATCGAGGGCCGCCTCCGCTCTAGCCCGGAGCTGGCCGGTCTCCTGCGAACCTGGGAAAATAACCCAGCCAAGCACCTGGTCTTCCTTATCGGCGGCTCCTACGGCTTGGACCAGTCGCTAAAAAAAGAAGCCTGGTCCCAGCTGAGCATGTCCCCCATGAGTTTCCCCCACCTCCTGGCCCGTATCATGCTCCTGGAGCAGCTCTATCGGGCATTTCAAATCAATGCGGGGAGCAAATACCACAAATAGTGTGTATTCCCTCTGAAAAAGGCGGCGGAAAAGCGGCGTGATTGCTTTTCCACCGCCTCTTTTTTATATATTCCCAATTTTATCCATATCAAAAAATGAAATATTTTTGCGCGAAAATCTCGCAAAAACAGAAAAAAAGCAAATAATTTGAGACAAATATCCAGTTGTCTACCAAATGTCTACCAAACATCCCCGTGTAATCTTAGAGCCCCAATCGATTCCTGCGTTTTCCAAAATATGGTGTCTACCAAAAAGTCTACCACAGTTACTCCCCAACCCGAAAAGCCTTGCTTTTCGGGTATTTTTTATGGAAAAGGAAATTTTTATTTCTATATCAGGGGAGTCATACTTGCCTCCGAAAATCCGGTATCCATTGATACCCAATCGATACGCGGTTTTCAAGACAAGCGCGATGAACTGAGCCAAAAATCTA
>CATJWI010000080.1 GCA_949744075.1 uncultured Eubacteriales bacterium
CTGGAGATCGTCCGGGCTCTGGCCACCAATCCCTCTCTGCTGCTGCTGGACGAGCCGGCGGCGGGCATGAACCCCTCGGAGACCGCCGAGCTCATGGAGAACATCGTAAAGATCCGGGATACCTTCCAGATCGCCATCCTCCTCATCGAGCACGACATGAGCCTGGTCATGGGCATCTGCGAGGGTATCTGCGTACTGAACTTCGGCCAGATCATCGCCAAGGGCACCCCCGACGAGATCCAGGCTGACCCGGCGGTCATCGAGGCCTATTTGGGCAAGCAGAAGGAGGGTGAGTGACATGGCGGCCATGCTGGAGGTCAACGACATCAACGTCTACTACGGCGCCATCCACGCCATCAAGGGGGTCTCCTTCTCGGTGAACGAGGGCGAGATCGTCACCCTAATCGGGGCCAACGGTGCGGGTAAGTCCACCACCCTGAAGACCATCTCGGGCCTGCTCCACTCCCAGACGGGCTCCATCACCTTCCAGGGGGAGCCCATCAGCGGCACCGCCCCCCACAAGCTGGTGGGCAAGGGCCTGGCCCAGGTCCCTGAGGGCCGGGCGGTGTTCCTCCAGATGACGGTGGAGGAGAATCTGGAGATGGGGGCCTACACCCGTCCCAACGGCGAGGTGGAGCCCGGCCTGGAGCGGGTCTATGAGCAATTTCCCCGGCTGAAGGAGCGGCGGAAGCAGATCGCGGGCACTCTCTCCGGCGGCGAGCAGCAGATGCTGGCCATGGGCCGGGCACTGATGTCCTCTCCCAAGCTGATGATGCTGGATGAGCCCTCTATGGGCCTGGCCCCCATCCTGGTGGAGCAGATCTTCGACATCATCAAGACCCTTCATAAAAACGGTACCACCATCCTGTTGGTGGAGCAAAACGCCCGCATGGCCCTCAGCGTAGCCGACCGCGGCTATGTGCTGGAGACGGGCAAGATCGTCTCCAGCGGTTCCGGCCAGGAGCTCTTGGCCGATGAGAGCGTGAAGAAAGCCTATTTGGGTGGATAATCAAAACGGAAAAAAGCCGCCCCTCCGATGGAGGGGCGGCTTTTTTGCAGGTTTGCTATAGGGATGTTTTCCTGTGGCCGTGTGCCTGTAAAAGAAATGCGGTACCGCCTCTCCCAAACGCATATTGTCCGCCCCTACATAGAAAAACAGGGCCACGCCGCACCTCCGTACCGCGTGGTCCCGCTTCTCTTCTTTATCACTTTTTCCTCACCAGCAGCGTACTTCCCTCCCTCGTCCGCTCCGCTGTGTCCGAGATCAGGTATACCACTTGCTCCGCTTCAAATCCCGCTTTCTCCACCAGGATGTCATCCTTCTCCCCCGCCTCGGGCAGAGGCAGATAAAGCCGCTCTGCCCAGGTACTCAGCAGTTCCGGGGTCTGTCCGCTCATGTCCCCGTCTTCCTCCAGGGCGGTCCGCTGGGTGGAGATGGACAGCTTTACGCCCGTCCCCTCCAGGGCCTGAACCACCTCCTGGTAAAACTGTTCCACCGTCTCGCTCAGATGGTCGGGATCATAAGCCTCCCCTACCTTGATATACTCCAGATGCCCCTGGGTGGGCCAGCAGGCGTTCTCCAGCAGGATCTCGTCAAAGCCCAACTCCGCCAGTTCCTTACATACGCCCACTACATACTCCCGGGCTTCGGCCACCGACGGGTTCATCCACCGCACATTCTCCCCGTCCCGCCAGTTATAGCCGCTGTTGGTCTTGATGGCCAGGGCGTTGTTCTTCTGGGGGGCCAGGTCATCCTTGAAGCAGGACACCCGGGCGATGGTGTAGAGCTCCGAGCCGGTGAGGGCCCGGATGGCATCGTTCAGTCCCGGGTCGGCGGTAAAGGTCCGCATGGCCACCGCCTGGGGCAGGTCGGACACGTAGCCCAAAGAGCCGTCGTCCGCTTTCATATTAAAGAGCGCCGCGTTCCCTCCGTCGGCCTCTACCTGTGCCTGGGCGGTACCGTCCAAAAGGGAGGCCCGCAGCAGCCACACTGCGTCGGTCTGCATCACCGGGACCGGGGTGGGGGTAGGCGGAAGGGTGGGATCCGGAGTGGTCACTACGATATCCGGCCCCTGGGAGGGCTCCACCGGCTGCTCCTTCTGAAAGAAGGGCAGTTCCAGGTGAGCTCTTCCGTCGTCGGTATAGACCATATACCTCTGGATCACAAAAAAAGCGGCAACGGCCAGCAGCAGCACGATCACCAGGATCACGATGATCGCTGTCAGGACCTTCTGGGTCCTGGTGCGCCCCCGGTAGGTGTCGTAACCGTAAGACGTCCGCAACTGTCTCATCTCCCTTGCCGCCCCTCTTTGGGCTCATTTTTGCCAATTTTCTTCAGTTTACCACACTTTTTCCCTCTTGTGAAGTCTCATTTTGACACAGGGCCCTGTCCAGCAGCTCCAGGGCGGCAGCGATCTCCTCCCGCTCCCCGTCGGCCAAAGTGCTCAGCAACCCCTCAAAATACTCATTAACGCCGGTAGCCGCCTGCTTCCGTAGCTGCTGGTACTTCTCGGTGGTCTCCACCAGGATCACCCGGTGGTCCAGTTCGGAGCGCAGCCGCCGGGCCAGGCCCAGCCGCTCCAGCCGGTCCACGATGCCCGAGACGGTGGAATTGGCGCTGCCCGTCTGCCGGGACAGCTCCCCCATGGGCAGCCGCCCCTCCTGGCCCAGCACGCTGAGGGTCAGGGCCTGGGGGAAGGTCAGGTCCAGCTTGCCGAAGTGGGTGCGAAACTGCCGGGACATATGCTGGCTCACCCGGAGATAATTCATCAAAATACGGTCCATGGCCCAAACTCCTTTTTTTGAAATGTAACCGGAGTTTACCCCAAATCTGTCCCCCAGTCAATAAACCTTACGAAACCTTCACAAAACGTTTCCAAACTGGTCACAATTCCCTCAGCCCGCCGCCGGGGTCAGCATCCGCTGGAGCATGGTGGCCAGAGCGGCCCGGTTGGCGATGCCCTGGGGCTCCACGGTGCCCTTGTCGTTGCCCTGGAGGATCCCCGCGCCCACAGCGTGGCGCATGGCGTCTTCGGCCCACTCCGAGATGGCCGCCGCGTCGCTGAACAGCCCCAGGGCCCCCTCGGCCAGGGGCTCCCCCTTATACTGGGCGTAGCGGTAGAGGAAGCAGGCCATCTGCTCCCGGGTCACCAGGTCCCGGCCCCCAAAGGAGCCGTCGGCATAGCCCACGGCCACCCCGGTGCCCTTGGCCCAGGCGGCGGGGGCGGCATACCAGTCCTTCTCCGCGTCGGTAAAGGGGACCTCTACCGACACCGCGGGAGAGCCCTCCAGCCGCCAGAGCACGGTGATCACCGTGGCCCGGGTCACCGGCTCATAGGGGGCGAAAAGGCCCCCCTCCACCCCGGTCATGATCTTTTTTTGGGTCATATCCTCCACCGCGGCGGCGAACCATTCGTCTCCGCTGACGTCGGGATAACCCGCTCCGGCGGCCCGGGCGGGCAGCACCGTCAGACTGAGAGCGCATAACAGCGCCAAACACCGTTTCTTCATTCCGGCCACCTCATTTTTCTCAGGTTAGTCCTATCGTATCACGAAATTTTTACAATTCTTTGAATGGAGGCAAATTTTTTGCGCTGTCCGTTGCCGTCCCTTCTACAGAAGATCCCAAACCGCTTCCCTGCTCACTCCCACCAGTCGTCCCTCCATGGCCTCCAGCCGGAGCCTCTGGCCGTTGGGCAGATCCACGTGGGCCACCTGGTCCCCGGCATTGACGGCGGCCACCACCTGCTCTCCCCTCCACTCCCGGGCAAAGGCGGCCACCCGGCCGCCGCAGCGGAGCCACTCCAGCTCCCCCCGGCGGAGGGGCTTCAGGCTCTTCCGGGCCCGCCCCAGGGCGGTGAACCACTCCAGCAGCTCCCAGTCCTCCCTCCCCCAGGGGAAGGTTCGGCGGTTAAAGGGGTCCTCGAAGCCCTCCATCCCCGCCTCATCCCCGTAGTAGAGGGTGGGAGAACCGGGCAGGGCATAGAGCAGCAGGCTGCCCAGCTTCAGCCGGGCCACCGCCAGTGCCCTCTGCCCGGGGCTCAGCCGGTGCTCTGCCCGCCAATCCCGGGAGGTATCCCCTTTCCGGTCTCCTCCCTCTCCCAGGAGAGTCAATACCCGCAGGGTGTCGTGGGTACCCAGGGCATTCATCCCCGAGTAGAAGGCCCACCGAGGGTAGTTCTGCCGCTGGGTCTCCACCGCCCTCTGGAGCCCGGCTCCGTCTCCCCCCAGCAGAAAATCCAAAATGCCGCTGCGCACCGGATAATTCATCACTCCGTCGCAGTGGCCTCCCAGCACATGCTTGCGGCGCACGCCATAGGCGATCTTGTTGGAGGCGTCCTCCCATACCTCCCCGATGATAACAGCGTCGGGCTTCTCCACCCGGGCCGCCCGGTGGATGGCCTGGACCACAAAATCGGGCAGCTCATCGGCCACGTCCAGCCGCCAGCCGTCGGCCCCCGCCCGGAGCCAGGAACGGATGATCCCGTTTTCCCCGGTAATATAGGAAAGCCAGCTCTCGCTGTGCTTGTTGGTGGTGGGCAGGGAGTAGATCCCCCACCAGGAGGTATATTCGCGGGGCCAGTTTTGAAAGCAGTACCAGTCGGCATAGGGGGAATCCAGGCTCTGCCCCGCCCCCAAGCCGGGGTAAAAGCCGTCCCCGTTGAAATACTTGGACACAAAGGCTGTGTGGTTGAACACCCCGTCCAGCAGGATGCGCATTCCCAAAGCATGGGCCTTCTCACACAGGCGGGTAAAATCCTCCCCTGTCCCCAGCATGGGGTCGATCTTCTCATAGTCGGCCACCCCATAGCGGTGGTTCTCCGGGGCCTCAAAGATGGGGCAGAAATAAATGGTCTCTACCCCCAGGCTCTGGAGGTAGGGCAGCTTTTCCTCCACCCCCCGGAGGCTTCCCCCAAAAAAGTCCCGGTTCCGGATCTCTCCCTGCCCATCGGGCCGGTATTCCGGCTCCTCCTCCCAGCCCTGATGGACCCAGCGCCCCCCCACCATCCCCTCCGGGTCCGGGACACTCAGGCGGTAAAACCGGTCCGGGAAGATCTGATAGGTGACCCCCTCCCCAAACCAGGCGGGCGCCTCTTCTGCGGCGTCATAGACAGTAAGCTGGAAGGGCCCGGCCTCCTCTACGCTGCCGTCATACCGCTCCAGCCGCAGGCTGTACCAGATAAGCCCTACATAATCCCCCAGCTTTAGGGTCCCGGAAAACAGGTCCCGGTCTCCCTCCAGCCCCGTCCAGGGCAGCGCCGTCTCCGTGATCCGGTCCCCATCGAATTCCCACCGGGCGGTGAGCACCCCCCGGGCAAAGGCCTCCCTCCGCCCGGGCCGCAGGGTAAACTCTACCGCCGACCCGGAGGGCGCCGCGCCGTAGGGAGACTTGTATCGGGAAGAGACGGGATCGAACCAGAGGGCAGGTGCTGTGCTCAAGGCGTATCACTCTTTCTGCGTGAGATAAAACAGAAGGGAATGGGAAAACGGACCGTATCGCCATTGGCGGCCGCAAAACAGTGTTTACCGGATCAGCTCATTCTCCCCCGCCACATCCATACCGTCCTTGGCGGAAAAGTAGTAGTCGATGATCTCCGCCGCCACCTGGGCCACCGCGGTGCCCGAGCCGCCGTGCTCCACCACGATGGAGATAGCGATCTCCGGGTCGTCATAGGGGGCAAAGGCCACCAGGATGGCGTGGGCCTCGCTGTTGCGGGAGACCTGGGCAGTGCCCGTCTTGGCCCCCACCTTTACCGGCAGGTCCTTGAAGTACCAGGCGGCGGAGCCCTCGCTGGCCACCATACCCATGCCCTTCTTTACCGCCTCCACATTGTCTTCGTCCAGACCGATCTGGTCCCGTGGCTCCGGGCGGTATTCCTGGACCACTTGGGAAAAGTCGCTGGACTTCACCGTTTTCAGCAGATGGGTAGGATAGTGGTCCCCCCCGTTCACCAAGGTGGCCACATAGTTGGCCAGCTGGATGGGGGTCACCTGGGTGTTGCCCTGGCCGATGGCGGCGTACATGGTGTCCCCCTCATACCAGGGTTGCTCATGGCGCTTGCTGGTCTCGGGTCCGGCCACCTCTCCCTTTTCCTCGTATAGCTCCAGCCCGGTGGTCTCCCCCAGGCCGAAGAGGGCGGCATAGCTGTCGATCTTGTCGATGCTCAGCCGCAGGCCCGTCTCGTAGAAATAGACGTTGCAGGAATCCCGGATGGCCTCGGACACATTGATGGCCCCATGGGTGCTGCCCGGGTAAATCCAGCATTTGGGGGATGGGTTGATTTCCGTAAATTCCCCTTTGGTGACAATCTGCTCACTGACGCTGACTGCCCCTTCCGTCAGGGCCGCCGCTGCCGTCACAGGCTTGAAGGTAGAGCCCGGCGCCGTCTGCTGCTGGGTGGCGTTGTTATACTGCGGGATGGATAAATCCGCCTGCAGGCTGGCAAAATACTCCGAATCTACCGAGTTGGCGAGCCGGTTGGTGTCATACCCGGGGTATGTGACGCAGGCAAGCAGCTCCCCGGTCTGGGGGTTTATCATGACGCAGCTTGCCGTACAAGGGTCTAGGGCAAGCTGTGCCGGGGTAATCTGCAGGTTCTTGATTTTATCCCGCATAAACTGGAAGGCGCTGAGCGCACCGCTCTGTAGAGCCGTCAAATCCCCTTCCGTTTCCTGCAGGATTCCCTGCTCAAACAGCAGGAGGCAAATCTGGGTGCCGGAAACCAGTTCTTGGTTTATCATATATTTGTAAATCCGCTTGCAAAATTCCCGGTCTGTTTTTAATTCTTCTGTAATATAAGCCACCAATGCGTCATATATTTCGGTAGAGTCCGAATATTTGGAGTCCGTATCAAATTTCGTAATGTCAATCCAGTCCATGGCAATGGCCCGGCGCAGGTATTCGCACAGGCTTACCGTGTCGTTTTTCCAAGCCTTGTATACCTCGTCCTCGGTATCTACCTTGTCGGAGAGGAAAATTTCCTGTTTCTGCAGCATGGACAGGATATAGCTCATGTACATCTGCTGCTCGTCGCTCAAATCCCCGTAGGGGGCAGGGTCGTTTGAGGAAAACTGCTGGCGCAGTTCATTTAAGACAGAATCCTGTTTTGCCAAAAATGTGCTGTACACCTGCTGTTCCACTGGCTTTGCATCCTCTGCGCCAAGGTGGCTGATGTCTATGACATTGTTGTTGAGCAATGCAAAAAATACATCGTCAATGGGGATTTTAATGTCTGATGCAGAGCCGCTGCTGGTGTCATATTCTTTAATATTTTCAATATTTGCATAGAGGATGCCCGCAAGCTCCTGCTCTAACATCTGGTAGACGGCTTTCTGCAGGTCTGCGTCAAGGGACAGGTAAATATTATGGCCGGAGGCAGCGTCCACTTGCTTAATCATTTCCGTAATCCGCCCTACGCTGTCGGCATAAAACTGCTCAATGCCTTTGGTCCCTTGCAGCTCCTGGTCCATCACCTGCTCAATGCCGGACTTCCCAATGACGTCGTTTAAGGTATACTGGTCGTTTTCCTTGGAAAGCTCATCGTATTCCGTCTGGGAAATCTTCCCGGTGTAGCCGATAATATGGGAAAAGTACACGCTGTCCACATATTTGCGGATGCTGTCCTCCATAATGTCAATGCCCTGCAGGATCTCAGAGTTCTCTTTGATGACGGCGACGGTTTCTTCGCTGACATTCTGGGCAATGGTGGTCTGCACATACCGCTGGTAGCTGTTCTGGGAGATGGCGTAACGCAGGATCATGATTTTGTAAGCCTCTTCCGCAGTATAAAAATTAATTTCTTTCCCTTTGGTGTTCTCGTATTCCCTGCCTTCTACGTAAATCCCAAACTTATCCTGCAGGTATTCCATGACTTGTTCCGGCGTTGCGGAGCCTTCGTTGTACCCTAATTTTTTGTTGAATTTCAGCTCGTCAATCTTGTTGTGCCCATAAACATCCGCAAGGAACCGCTTCTGGGCTTTCCCGCTTAAGATGAAACCATAAGCCCCAGCCTCATTTTTCTGGATCCCGAAATTATTGGTGATGGTGTCCCCTTTTTCTTCCACCATGTGGATGACGGTGTTCAGCTCTTCGTTCATCAGGCGGTTTTTCTCGGATGTGCTGGTGTAAATGCCGTTGTCCTCAATCGTGACGGAATAAGAAAGCTCGCTGTAAGC
>CATJWI010000081.1 GCA_949744075.1 uncultured Eubacteriales bacterium
GGTTCTTCTGTCCAGCCATAAAGGGGACATTTTTCCTCTCCCGCACAGCACCAGCACAGGGGCGGCCAAAGGCCGCCCCTGTGCTCTCTTTTCTCCAGTCCGCAAGCAAAAAAGGGTACAGCAAAGCTGACCATCGCCAAAAACAAGCAATGGCCAAGGAAAAAATCAGGAACAGGAGTAGTTAGCCGGCCTGCTCAGAGGGCGGCGTGGTCTGCTCATTGTGCAGATACAGCGCAACGGTACGGATGAATTTGTTGGGCGCGGGCTGCTCATAAAGCCAGCTGCGCTGGTAGGTGCCCAAAACCTGCCGGTCCCCGTGTTCAAAGATGCGGTGGACCGCCCGCTCCAGGCTCTTGGAAACCGCGCCGGGGGATTTCTTTTGCACCTTCCTTTTGATATCGGCGCAGACAGCTTTCATCTGCGGGAAATCGGGGGCTGCCTCCCTCATTTCATAGAGGGCATGGCAGAGCGCGGAGAGCTCCTCCGGCGCCAGATCTGCATCCAGCTTGAGAATTGCGTCTTGGATCTGTCTCATGGGAATCCATTCCTTTCTATGTGGGATGATTCCAGAATAAGACAATCGGAGATTATTATCGACAAAACCGACAATATACGACAGATTCTACAACTATTTCATGCATATTCCAACTTATTCCAATGGATTTAGGGGCCGTTTCCCTTCCCCCTATGCCGCCGCCCCTGTGTTTTCTTTTTTCTCCGATCTGTGTTATAATACTTCCAATAAAGGAGGTGACCCCCATGCTCTCCCGCCAGCGGTTGTTTTGGACCGCCCACCCTTACGACCTGCTCCGCTCGGAGGAGAAATTTCTCCAAGCCTGCCGGGATAACGCCGCCTACCACATCAAGCATTGCCCCGGCTACGCCGCCGTCTGCGCCCATTTTGGCTTCTCCCCGGACCAGCTGCGGACCCCCGAGGACCTGGCCCGGCTCCCCGTTTTGCCCACCCTCTTTTTTAAGCGCAAGGCCCTCTTCTCCATGCCCCAATGGCGCATGGCCATGAAGGTCACCTCCTCGGGCACCAGCGGCAAATATAGCCGCATCGGCTTTGACTGGGGTTGCATTTTGGCCGAGGCTCCCATGGTGGTGGCCCTTGGCTTCCGCCACCATCTGGTGTCGCCCAAGCCTGCCCACTGCGTCATCCTGGGCTATCGCCCCCACAGGAGCAACCACACCGGGGTCACCCGGACCATGTTCGGCCTGACCCACTTCTCCCCGCCCCTGAGCCGCACCTACGCCCTGGAGCTGGTGGACGGCGCCTATGTCCCCGACCTGGACAGGATCGCCGCCGCCCTCCAGAAATTGGAGGCTTCCCCCTTTCCCACCCGGATCATCGGCTTCCCCTCCTACCTCTGGTTCGGCCTGGGGCGGATGGAGGAGCTGGGCCTGCGGGTGAAGCTCCCACGGGGCTCCCGGATCATCCTGGCCGGGGGCTGGAAGCAGCACGCCGCCCAGGAGGTGGACAAGGCCACCCTCTACGCTTTGGCGGAGAAGGTCCTGGGCATCCCCGAGGGAAACGTCAACGAGCTGTTCGGGGCGGTGGAGCACCCCATTTTCTATAACGCTTGCGAGCGCCACCACTTTCACATCCCGGTCTACGGCCGGGTGATCATCCGGGACCCGGAGAGCTTGGAGCCCCTGCCCATGGGAAGGGTAGGGCTGGTGAACCTCATCTCCCCCCTGATGACCGCCACCCCCACCCTCAGCGTCATGACCGACGACCTGGGGTATCTCACGCCGGGGGAGGCCTGCGGTTGCGGCATCCAAAGCCCCTACCTGACCATCCTGGGCCGGGTGGGTATGGCCGATATCCAGACCTGCGCCGCCGGAGCGGCCGAGCTTTTGGGAAAGGGGGAAGCCTTTTGATCTTCGCCAACGGTACCCTGCTGCCCGACTCGGAACGGGCGGCCGTCATCCAGGGCCTGGCGGCCGGGATCAACGCCGCCCGCATGGCCCCGCCCCTTCGGGTGGAGACGGTCATCGCCGCGGTGGACGCCCTGGGGAAGCGGCTGGCCGCCGGGGAGTTCGACTCCCTGCTGACCCAATTTCTCCCCACCGGGATCACTTTAGAGGAGCTGCTGCCCCTCCTGTCCCGGGAGACCCTTGAGGCCAAACTCACCGCCGAGCTGGGGCCCGACCCCTTCGGGGCCAGGGCCTTTCCCAAGACCACCGCCCGGCTCCTGCCCCTGGGCACCTTGTTCCACGTGGCTCCCGGAAATATGCCGGGCCTGCCTGTCTACACCGTGCTGGAGGGGCTTTTGACGGGCAACATCAACCTGTTGAAGCTTCCCCGGGAGGACAAGGGGCTGTCCCTGGCGGCCCTGAACATCCTGGTGGAGCAGGAGCCCCAGCTGGCCCCCTACCTCTATGCCTTTGATCTGCCCTCCTCCGACCAAGAGTCCATGGCCGCCCTGGCCGCTCTGGCCGACGGCGTCGTCACCTGGGGCGGCGAGGAGGCCATCCGGGCCATGCGCTCCATGACCCCCGCCGGATGCAAGCTCATCGAGTGGGGCCACCGGCTCAGCTTCGCCTACGTGGCGGGCTTTGAGGAGAAAGCCGCCGAGCTCGCCGCCCTGGCGGACCACATTGTAGAGACCGGACAACGGCTGTGCTCCTCCTGCCAGGTGGTCTTTCTGGATACCCAGGACCGCCAACAGGCAGAGGCCTTCTGCCGGGACCTGCTGCCCTACCTGGAGCGGGCCGCCGCCCGCCGCCCGGGCCCCGGGGCCGGAGCCCAGGCCACCCTCAGCGGCCACACCGCCCTTCTGGAGCGGATCGTAGAGGGGCGGGTGCAGGGGGAGGTCCTTTTCCGGGGCAGAGGCTGCTCGGTGCTGCTCCGCCCGGACCAGGAGCTGGAGCTGTCCCCTCTGGAGGGCAACGTGCTGGTCAAGTGCCTTCCCCGGTCGAAGCTTCTCCCCACCCTCCGCCGCCAGCGGGGCCGCCTGCAGACAGCGGGCCTGCTCTGCGCCCCCCGGGACCGGGAGGAACTGACTGCCCTCCTGGCCCGGGCCGGGGTCACAAGGATCACCCGGGCAGGAAGCCTCTCCGCCGCATTTCCCGGGGAAGGCCATGACGGGGAATACCCGCTGCGGAGGTATCTGCGGGTGGTGGATGTGGAAACATAAAAAAGAAAACAGGGCCCTGCGGCCCTGTTTTTCGTTATAAATATATGGCGCGCACACTGTGCGCCCAGGGTGATCCCTGTATTCTATGTCCATTTGTAGGGGCGGATATCATTCGCCTGGAGCGTTTCAGCTACGGGATTCCTTTCCTTTGGAGAACGGGCGGCAGATTGCCGCCCCTACAGTTAAAGGGTACAATGTCTACACCTGCCTCCTCTTTGGATAGAACATGCAAAGGCGGGGTTAAGACAACGAAGGTTCTATAGTGTTCCATTCCACCAGCGAGCAGGCAAGTGGGACCACTTGGCCGAAAAAATGCTCTGAGCCGACAATTATCTGCTGCATATCCAGGAGTAGCACGGATGAAGAGGGATACCCCAACAAATTTCAGCCCCTCCCAATAACAACAGCCACAAGAGGCACCCCCGCATCAAAACAGAAAAACCCGGCGGCCCACAGGCCGCCGGGCACTCCCCAACTTCACACCAGCCGCAAAAAGGCCGCCACCGCCGCCAAGCTCACCGCGATCACCGCCACAGAGGCGCACAGCTCCAGCCAATTGGCCGCCCGCTCCCGGCGGGCATGGGGCAAAACGGGCTCCGGGTCCTCAAGCTCCTCCGGAGCGGCGGCCTCCGCCGCGGCAAAGGACAGGTCCCGCCAGGCGGCCTTGGTCTCCAGCTTTTGCCGGCAGCGGGCAAAGTCCAACACCTCCCCCTTGGCCTCGGCAGGAGCCGGGGCGGCGGCGGGCACAAAGGTCAGCAGGTCGGCGCCGCCGCTGACCTTGACTTTTATGGCGTTTAGATGATAATAGATGGTGTCCATCTTTGTCCCTCCTTCTGATCTGTTGCACTCAGTCTATCAGATCAGCTGTCCCATTGATGGGACTTTCACTCCCGCCGGGAGGATCATTTTCACAATTAGAACGTTTGTTCCTTTATACTATACAACGTTTGTTCGATTCCGTCAAGAACAAATTTTCGATTTTTCCAAAATATTTGAAAAAAGATGGAAACTTTTTCAGAAAATTTCCGTCTAAAAGGAAAAACGGGCCGTTTAGGCCCCAAAGGAGGATGTACCATGAAGCTGCGCAAACTGGCGGCCACGGCCCTGGCTGCCGCCCTAAGCCTGTCTCTGGCCAGCCCCGCCCTGGCCGCCGAGGCGGCCGACGCCCGCCTGACCCAAGTGACCCTGGCGGTCAAGGAGACTCTGGAGATCGGCGACGAGTATACCGAATTCTACGGCCAGCCAGACGAAACGGCCCTGGGTACCCGCTGGGACCTGGAGTGGACCGGGGAGGACGGGTCCCTCTCGGTCACCGCCACCGGGGAAGGCAAGGTGCTGTCCATGCACCGGCGTACCGAGGACCCCATGCCCTATTACGCCGGGGAGGGCAGCTACGGCCCCAGCTTCCCCTCCATGAGCCGCGCCCGGGCCCAGGAGCATGCCCAGGCCTTCCTGAGCAAGGTCCTGTCGGAAAACGAGAAGGCCGTCTTCGATGGGGAGCAGGAGGAGTCCCTCTCCGCCGAGGACTACAGCTTCCGGGGCATGGTAGAGCTCAACGGCCTGCCCTCCCCCATGACCTTCTACGTCCGCGTCCGCCTCTTCGACGGGGAAGTGGTGAACTTCTGGCGGGGGGATGAGTCCGACTACGCCGGTGCCCCCGGCGAGGCCAAGACCTCCACCACCGCCGAGGCGGCCGCCCAGCTGCTGAAGACCACCCTTTCCCTACGTCTGGAGTACGTCCAGGACGAGAGCGGCCAGAGTGCAGTCCTGCGCTACCTGCCCAACTCCACCGATGAATTCTATGTGGACGCCGCCACCGGGGAGCTGGTAAACCTCACCGAGCTCCAAGCCCTGCTGAGCCGGCAGTACGCCACCGGGGCTGCGGACAAGCTGGCCGTCAACATGACTATGGAGGCACCCGAGGCCTCCGCCGAGGACGCCGCTGCCCGCCTCAGCGAGACCGAGCTGGCCGGGGTGGCCAAGCTGGAGGACGTGCTGGACAAGGAGGCCCTGGACAAGGCCATCCGGACCTGGACCGAGCTGGGGCTGAAGAACTACACCCTGGGCTCCGCCAGCTACAGCGTGGACCGGAAGACCAGCGAGGTCACCGCCCGGGTGTCCTACGCCAGGAACACCGAGGAGGGCATCTACCGCCGCTACGTGACGGTGGACGCCAAGACCGGGGCCCTCATCAGCATGTCGGGCTACGACCCCTACCGGGAGGGCGTCAAGCCTGCTGTGGACCTGGAGGCCGCCCAGAAGAAGGGGGCTACTTTCCTCGCCAAGCTGTGGGGAGACCAGTTCGCCAAGACCGAGGTCTACTCCGCCCCCGACAAGGACGCAGACACCATGGTCTGGGGCTTTACCTACGCCCAGAAGGTCAACGGCTATTTCTTCCCCGCCAACTCCATCTCCGTCCGGGTCAATGCCGCCGACGGCTCCATCATGGGCTTCTCCAAGGGCTTTGACGACGACGTGACCTTCGACTCTGCCGAGGGCCTCATCTCCGAGGAGGCCGCCCTCACCGCCTGGGCGGAGAGCTTCTCCGTGGAGCTGGGGTACCTGGAGATCCCCGTGGCTCTCAATATGGAGGAGCAGTTCGAGCTGCTGCGCAACGCCGGCTACCACTACTATAATGCCCTGAAGCCAGGCTACGCCCTGGGGGACCGGGACGCCTGGTACACCGGGGTGGACGCCAAGACCGGGGAGCTGGTCTCCCCTAAGCAGCCCGAGAGCGACCAGATGACCTACGACGACCTGGAGGGCCACTGGGCCCAAGCCATCTTCAACGAGCTGGCCCAGTACCAGGTGGGCTGGCGGGGAGGCAAGGCCCAGCCCGACCTGTCCCTGACCCAAAAGGACTTCATCATCCTCCTGGCCAGCGCCGACGGCTATTACTACCACCCCGAGACCGAAGACGTGGAGTTCCTCTACCACTACGCCATCGATCGGGGCATCCTCACCAAGGAGGAGCGCCAGGACGACAAGGTCCTCACCCGCGCCGAAATGGTGAAGCTGCTGCTCAACAGCCTGGGCTACGGCCCGGTGGCCAACCTCCCCGGCATCTTCCGCTGCGGCTTTGCCGACGCAGCGGCCATCCCCGAGGCCGACCTGGGCTATGCCGCCCTGGCCCAGGGCCTGGGCATCGTCACCGGGGACAGTGAGGGCAACTACGCCCCCGTCCGCCCCGCGGTGCGCAGCGAGGCAGCGGCCATCCTCTGGCAGTACATGAAGCGGTAAAGAAAACCAAAAAGGGTGCATGGAGCTTTTGCTCCATGCACCCTTTTTGTGACTCTCGTAGGGCGGGGGCAAGCCCCCGCCGGTCCGTCTGAAAAACACACGCCCGGGGAAAAGCCCCCGGGCGCTGCTTCTTATTTCCGCTTGCTTGCCTCCCGCATCCGGGCACTGTGGTCCAAAATGCGCTTGCGCAGCCGCAGGTTCTCCGGCGTGCACTCCAAAAGCTCGTCGTCGGCCAGGAACTCCAGGTCCTGCTCCAAAGACATCTGCCGGGGAGGCGTCAGCCGCAGGGCCTCGTCAGACCCGGAGGCCCGCATATTGGTCAGCTGCTTCTTCTTGCAGACATTGACGCTGATATCCTCCTGCTTGGGGCACTCCCCCACGATCATCCCCGCGTACACCGGGGTGCCCGCCCCAATAAAGAGGGCCCCCCGCTCCTGGGCGTTGAACAGGCCGTAGGTCACCGCCTCCCCGGTCTCAAAGGCCACCAGGCTGCCGGTGGACCGCCGGGCGATCTCCCCCTTCATGGGGGCGTACTCCTCGAAGACACTGGCCATAATGCCCTCGCCCTTGGTGTCGGTTAAAAACTCGCTGCGGTAGCCGAACA
>CATJWI010000082.1 GCA_949744075.1 uncultured Eubacteriales bacterium
ACGTGAAATATGGCGAGGAAAACTGAAAAAGGTGGAAAATTTAGAAATGTCCACTGTGTGACATGGAATATGGCAAGAAAACTGAAAATCATGGAAAATGAGAAACATGCACTTGATGACTTGAAAAATGACGAAATCACTGAAAAACGGACCGGTATGTGCAATCCTAACAAATTTTGCCCAAAGAAATGATGAAAAATGTGCATTGACGGTATTCGTCGAGATGTTTATTATATAGTTAGCGAACAACCAGATAATCAGTATAACGATTTTGTGGTTGTGCGATAAATGTGCTTAAATCGATCTCAGCAGGCAGCGGCCCCATGCTATCAGCAGCAGATGGCATGGGGCGACAGCGCCATACGGGGAGAAACGAGAGCAGGAGGGAGCAGATATGAAAATCACCAGTGTGGATATCATCAAGACCTTCGCCACGCCGTCCAAGGCGGCGGAGGTGGCCGTGGGCAACGTGCCTTGGCATCCGGTGTGCGTGCGGATCAATACCGACGAGGGCATCAGCGGCTTCGGAGAGATCGGCGTGGCCTACGGCAACGCCCAGGCTGCCGGCTTCGGCATGGGGGAGGACTTCGCCAAGTGCATCATCGGCATGGACCCCCTGGACAGTGAGGCCATCTGGAACAAGCTCCACCGCATGACCTTCTGGGGCATGGGCAACGGCGGCGTCATCATGGCGGGCATCAGCGGCATCGACATCGCTTTGTGGGACATCAAGGGCAAGGTCTTCAACGCCCCGGTCTATAAGCTCATGGGCGGCAAGACCAACCCCAAGCTGCGGGCCTACGCCAGCCAGCTCCAGTTCGACTGGGGCAAGGTGGCCCACTCCCTGTCCAGGCCGGAGGAGTACGCCGAGGCGGCCCGGAAGGCCATGGCCGACGGCTTTACTGCCGTGAAGGTGGACCCCATCGGTTTTGACCCCAACGGGGTGTGGATGGGTTGGAGCAGCCGGGGCATCTTGCAGCGGGAGCAGATGAAGCTGGCCGTGGACCGGGTGGCCGCCATGCGGGAGGCCGGGCCCGACCTGGACATCATTATCGAGCTCCACGCCCTCACCGACACCACCACCGCCGTGCAGCTGGGCCGGGAACTGGAGCAGCTGGGCTGCTTCTACTACGAGGAGCCCACCCAGCCTTTGGACGCGGAGCTCTTCAAGGAGATCAACGCCAAGGTGCCCATCCCCCTGGCCACCGGCGAGCGGGTGTATACCCGGTGGGGCTACCGGCCCTTCCTGGAGGACCGGTCCATCGCCATCATCCAGCCCGACCTCTGCAACACCGGCGGCATCACCGAGGGCAAGAAGATCTGCGACATGGCCCATGTCTACGACATCGGCGTCCAGGTCCACATCTGCGGCGGGCCCATCTCCACGGCGGCCGCCCTCCAGCTGGAGGCGGTCATTCCCAACTTTGTCATCCACGAGCTCCACGCCAGCGCCCTCATTCAGGACAATATCGACCTGTGCAAATATAACTACGTGACAAAGGACGGCTACTTTGAGGTGCCCGACCGGCCCGGCATTGGCCAGGAACTCACCGAGGAGGCCATTGCCAACAGCATCGTGGTGACGGTGAAATGATCAATGTCAGGAAGGGGAACGCAGATGGCGGGAGAGAGCCTGAAGATCAAACGAGAGACTCTCAATGATAAGGTAGAGCAGCAGATGCGGAAAATGCTGACAGAGGGGGTCTGGAAGCCGGGAGAGAGGATCCCCTCCGATGGAGAACTGGCAAAGGTATTTGGGGTGAGCCGTCCTACTGTCCGTATGGCCATCCAGAGGCTGAATACGGAGGGGCTGGTCATTACCAAGGCTGGAGAGGGGACCTATGCCAAGGAATTTTCCCTGCACTCCTATCTGGACGCCGTCAGCGACCTCTATGTGACGCCGGAGATGCTGGAGGACGTATGTGAGTTTCGAAAGCTGGTGGGTGCGGAGTGCGTAAAGCTGGCCTGCCGCAGGGCCACGCGGGAGGATATTCAGGAGATGCAGGCGGCCTGCGACGAATATGACCGTATCATTCGGGAGCATCCCCAGCTGGAGGGAGAGGACCTGCGGATGCGGGTAAGGGCGGACCTGGATTTCCATTACGGGATATACAAGGCCAGCCACAACAGCATGTATGTCATGGCCTTCAATGCGGCCCGGGCGGCCATCACCAAGCACCTGGAGATGATCATTCCGGCCCGACTGAAGGAGGATCACGACCTGGAATTCGCGCCCGACGGGCGGGGGATCCACCAATATATCCTGGACATGATCCAGAAGGGCGACAAGAAAAACAGCGTCCGGGCCTATCTGACCCATGTGGACCACCACTTGGCGCTGGACGAGTACGGCAGGCGGATGAGAAGCCTGTAACCATTCTTTGGTCCATACCAGGCAGGAGCCTGATGATGTGGAAAACGAAAAATAGGAGGAATTATGGTATGAAAATTACGAGCGTGGAATGCTATCTTGGCACCTACGCACTCGGCGGTTTCGTGACCGTGAAGGTCAACACCGACGAGGGGGTCTACGGTTGGGGCGAGGCCGGCCTGTCTTACGGCAAGAGCTCCATGGCCGCCTTTGGCCAGTGCCAGGACTTCGCCAAGCTGGTTATCGGCATGGACCCCTTCAACACCGAGGAGATCTGGGAGCATCTGCACCGTCATACCTTCTGGGGCATGGGCGGCGGGGTGGTCATCACCTCCGCCATGGCCGCTATCGATATCGCCTGCTGGGATATCAAGGGTAAGGTGCTGAATATGCCCGTGTATAAGCTCATCGGCGGCAAGACCAACAAAAAGCTGCGGGCTTACGCCTCCCAGCTGCAGTTCGGCTGGAAGGAGGTCATCGAGAAAAAGGACGCTCTGGACCTGCTCTATGATCCCAAGGACTACTACCGGGTCACTAAAGACGCCATGGCCGACGGCTATGACGCCATCAAGGTGGATCCCGTATTCGCCCCCCTGGAGAACATTGGCCTGAAGCCCTTTGAGACCCAGGGCAACCAGGTCCGCGGCTGCTACCGGGAGCATGACCTGGCCCGGTCCGTGGAGCGTATCGCCGCCTGCCGGGAGGCCGGTGGTCCCGACCTGGACATCATCGTGGAGATCCACTCCCTGCTGGACGCCAACACCGCCGCCATCCTGGGCAAGGAGCTGGAGAAGTACCGCATCATGTACTACGAAGAGCCCACCATGCCCTGCAACCCCTCGGTGTTCAAGCACATCAAGGAGCGCTGCACCCTGCCTCTGGCAACCGGTGAGCGCAGCTACACCCGTTGGGGCTTCCGGCAGTTCTTCGAGGACCGGACCCTGGACGTGATCCAGCCTGACCTGTGCAACACCGGCGGGATCACCGAGACCAAGAAGATCTGCGACATGGCCCAGGTCTACGACGTGGGCGTGCAGATCCATGTCTGCGGCGGCCCCATCGCCACCGCTGCGGCCCTTCAGGTGGAGGCGGCCATCCCCAACTTCGTCATCCACGAGGAGCACAACGCCAACCTGCTGAAGGTCTTCAAGAGCTCCGGCAAGTACCACCATCATCCTGTGGGCGGCGCTTACGACATCCCCGAGCTGCCCGGCATCGGCCAGGAGATGAGCGAGGATTACTGCAAGACCGCGCTGAAGGCCGTCATCGAGTAAGGAGCATCCTGTTTCATACAGTTGCAGAATAAGTTCGAAATCCAAAATCTGAAGGGAGAAGAACGTACATGAAGATCACGAGCGTAGACGTCATCAAGGTTCTGGACGGCAGGCCCAGCGTAGCTGGGACCCCCTGGAACCCCATCTGTGTGCGCATCAATACCGACGAGGGCATCAGTGGCTTCGGTGAGGCCGGGCTGTGCTACGGCAACACCAACCACGCTGCCTTTGGCTGCTGCGTAGACTTTGCCGAGCTCATCATCGGCATGGATCCTATGCGCATTGAGGCTGTGTGGGATAAGCTTCACCGCACCACCTTCTGGGGCATGGGCGGCGGCGGCGTCATCTTCGCCGCTATGAGCGCCATCGACATCGCCCTGTGGGACATCAAGGGTAAGGCCCTGGGCGTGCCTGTCTACCAGCTGCTGGGCGGCAAGACCAACGACAAGCTGCGCGCTTACGCCAGCCAGATCCAGTTCGACTGGGGCAAGGAGTGCCACAACCTGTCCAAGCCCGAGGAGTATGCCGAGGCCGCCCGGAAGGCCATGGCCGAGGGTTACACTTGCGTGAAGGTGGACCCCGTGGGCTTCAACACCAAGGGAGAGTGGATGGCCTGGAGCAACTACGGCCTGCTGGAGTACGATCAGCTGAAGGTGGCTGTGGACCGTGTGGCCGCCATCCGGGAGGCCGGCGGCCCGGGGCTGGACATCATCATCGAGCTCCACTCCCTCACTGACCGCAATACTGCCATTCAGCTGGGCCGTGAGTTGGAGAAGTACCGCTGCTTCTACTATGAGGAGCCCACCCAGCCCCTGAACCCCGCTCTGTTCAAGCAGATCGGCGACAATGTGAAGATCCCCATGGCCACCGGCGAGCGCAGCTATAGCCGTTGGGGCTACCGCCAGTTCTTCGAGGACAACTCCCTGGGTATTATCCAGCCCGACATCTGCAACTGCGGCGGTATCTCTGAGGGCAAGAAGATCTGCGACATGGCCCATGTGTACGACGTGGGCGTGCAGATCCACATCTGTGGCGGCCCCATCTCCACCGCCGCGGCCCTCCAGGTGGAGGCGGTCATCCCCAACTTCGTCATCCACGAGCACCATGAGGCAGCTGTGCTGGAGGAGAACATCCAGCTGTGCAAGTGGGACTATCAGCCCGTCAACGGCTTCTTCGAGGTCCCTGAGCGGCCCGGCATTGGCCAGGAGCTCACCGACGAGACCATCAAGCGCTCCGAGGTGACCACCGTCACCAAGAACCGCTGGGCCTAAGCAAAAACATTCCGGAAAGGGAGGAGGGGGACCTCCTCCCTCCCGGACATTCTTTGAAAGAGGTGCGCTATGAAAAAAAGAACTCTTGCGGCCCTATTGGCCTGCACCCTGATGCTCTCCACCGCCCTGGCCGGCTGCGGCGGCGGGGAGGACAAGACCCCCGGCAACAGCACCGCTCCCGTGGGCGGTGCGGCCACCGCCGTCACCGAGGACGGCCGGGACGCCAACGGCAACATCGTGGACCTGAGCGCCTACGCCACTTCTCTGGGGGCCCAGTGGTTTACCGAGGAGGACGAGGAGATCTGGGAGCACATCCAGGACAAGTCGGACAACCCCGACAAGATCGTGTGGCGCCACAGCGCCCCCAACCGCTCTTTGGAGGAGTCCCCCGACCTGCGGACCCATAAGCGCTTCTTTATTGAAATGAAGAAGCTGCTGGGGGACAAGATCGAGTTCCAGTTCTACCTGAACGGCACCCTGGGCACCACCACCGACCAGATCCTGGGCGGGCTCCAGGCCAAGAACTTTGAGAGCAACGGCTACAATGTGGGCGCGTTCTACGAGTACACCCGGGCCTTTACCCCCCTGGACATCGGCTTCCTGATCCCCAACACCGAGGCCGGCCTGGCCGTGACAGCCTATGACAGCCCGGCCCGGAAGATCATGAACGACCGCTGCATCGCCGACTGCGGGCTGAATGTGCTGATCATGGGCGCCATCGGCATGCGGCACATCACCAACGACATCCGGCCCATCGAGACCCTGGAGGACATCAAGGGCCTGAAGATCCGGGTACAGAATAACAACCTGCACATGGCCATGTTCGAGGCACTGGGCGCCTCTCCCACCCCCATCGCCTTTGCCGAGCTCTTCACCGCTCTGCAGCAGAAGACGGTGGACGGCCAAGAGAACCCCATCTCCAACATCTTCGAGCAGAACTATGTGGAGGTCCAGAAGTACATGACCCTGTCCAACCACCTCTACACCGCCGGCGCCTTCGTGGTCAACGACGAGTGGCTCAAGAGCCTGCCCCAGGACGTGCAGGACGCGGTGGACCAGGCGGCCCGCACCGCCCAGGAGCAGTCGGGCAAGGACCTGCTGGCCTGCGAGGCGGCCATGCTGGAGTACATGGAGGGCGCAGGCTTTGAGGTCACCGAGCTTACCCCCGAGGCCCAGGAGGAGTTCCGGGAGATGGCCATGACTATGTGGGACGACGCCGACGAGGTCATGGGCGCGGAGTACTGGGACCAGGTCCGCACCGCTATCGAGGACATCACCAAGGATTATTGAGAGCGCCTGAGTTCCTTTCCTTCGTCAATACTTGGCAGGTAAGGTCCTGCTTATTAAAGAAAAGAGGTAAAACATGAAAAAGAGAACATTTGCGATCCTGCTGGCTTGCACCATGATGCTGAGCGCCGCCCTGGCGGGCTGTGGCGGCGGGTCCGGCTCCGGGTCCGGCAGCGGCACCGGTTCCGGCACTGGGTCCGGCAGCGGCACCGGCGGCGCCGCCGTCACTGAGGACGGCCGGGACGCCGACGGCAATATCGTGGACCTGACCATGTACGCCACCTCCCTGGGGGCCCAGTGGTTCACTGAGGAGGACAACGAGATCTGGGAGCACATCCAGGACAAGTCGGACAACCCCGACAAGATCGTCTGGCGGCACGGTTCCACCAACCGCTCCTATGATGAGTCCCCCTCCCTCCGGGGCGAGAAGCGGATGTTCATCGAGATCAAGAAGGCCCTGGGCGACCGGGTGGAGTTCCAGTTTTACATGAACTCCACTCTGGGCGGCACCGCCGACCAGATCCTGGGTGGTCTTCAGGCCAAGAACTTTGAGGGCTCCTCCTACAACGTGGGCGCCTTCTACGAGTACACCCGGGCCTTTACCCCCCTGGACGTGGGCTTCCTGATCCCCAACACCGAGGCGGGCATTGCCGTCTGTGCCCAGGGCAGCCCCGCCCGTGACCTGATGATCCAGCGCTGCATCGACGACACCGGCCTGCGGGTGCTGAACATGGGCGCCATCGGTATGCGGCACATCACCAACAACGTCCGGCCCATCGAGACCCTGGAGGACATCAAGGGCCTGAAGATCCGGGTGCAGAACAACAACCTGCACATGGCCATGTTCGACGCTCTGGGCTGCTCTCCCACCCCCATCGCTTTCTCCGAGCTCTTTACCGCCCTGCAGCAGAAGACGGTGGACGGCCAGGAGAACCCCATCTCCAACATTTTTGAGCAGAACTACGTGGAGGTCCAGAAGTACATGACCCTGTCCAACCACCTCTACACCGCCGGCGCCAACGTGGTCAACGAGGAGTGGTTCCAGAGCCTGCCCGAGGACGTGCGCCAGGTCATCCTGGACGCTGCCGAGAAGGGCCAGGAGCAGGGCGGCAAGGACCTGCTCAACTGCGAAGAGAAGATGCTGGAGTACATGGAGAGCCAGGGCATGGAGGTCGTGGAGCTGACGGCCGAAGCCCAGGAGGAGTTCAAGAACACCTCCATGTCCATGTGGGACCAGGCCGGCGAGGTCATGGGCCAGGAGTATTGGGACAGCGTCCGCGCCGCCGTTGAGGAAGTCGTGGCCGGCCTGTAAGCAAACGCAAAAAAACAGAAAAATGAGTCCGGGGCCCGGCCCTGCTGGGCCCCGGACCCGCTCCTGAGAGGAGGAGACCCATTGAACGCAAAAAAGTTCCTGAATGAGATCGAGGTGTATCTCGGCACCATCTGCTCCATTGCGATGGTATGTATCCTGTTTGCCAACGTCATTGGGCGCTATGTGCTCCACAACTCCATCAAATGGTCTGAAGAGGTCTGTTTGATGCTGTTTATCCTTTCCATCTACTTCGGCGCCGCGGGCGCCGTCCGGACCCGGCAGCACCTGCGCCTTGAGGTGGTGCTGTCTATGCTCAAGCCCAAGGGACGCATGATCCTGGAGATCATTGACAATATCGTTTTCATGGCCTTCAACGGGGTCATCATGTTCGGCATCATGCCCCTGGTCATGCAGCTTTACCGCAACGGCACCGCCGCGGCGGTCACGGGTATCCCCAAGTTCCTCATCTACATGTGGCTGCCCATTCTGTTCATGTTGATGGAGGTCCGCCTGATCCAGGACTGCATCCAGCGGGTGAAGGACTATCAGGACGATCCCACCGGCGAGAAGAAGGCTGCGGCGGAGGAAGCCGCCATGCGGGCCATGATGGTCGAAGAAGAAAAGGAGGCTGAGTGAGTATGGCAACAGCAGTACTTGTGATCGTAGCCGTTGTCCTGCTGGCAATCGGCGCTCCCGTTGGTATCGCGCTGGGCTTTGGCATGGTGGCCACCGTTATCGGCGGTTTCAATGTGACCAGCCTGTCCTTTATCGCCCAACAGATGTACTCCGGCTTTGAGTCTCTGCCCCTGGTGGCCATTCCCTGCTTCATGCTGGCCGGTTCCCTGATGGAGACCGGCGGTTTGAGCAAGCGGCTGGTCAACTGCGCCCAGAGCCTCATCGGCCATACCACCGGCGGCCTGGGCACCGCCACTGTTATCGCCTGTATGTTCTTCGGCGCCATTTCCGGCTCCGGCCCGGCCACCACCGCCGCCATGGGCGGCATCCTGATCCCCTACATGGTGAAGGCGGGCTATGACCGCACTTACGCCACCGGCCTTGCCGCCGTGGCCGGCGGCCTGGGCATTATCGTGCCCCCCTCCATCCCCCTGGTGGTGTACGGCGTTGCCACCAACACCTCCATCGGCGACCTGTTCATGGCTGGCTGGGGCCCCGCTTTTGTGGTGGGCGCGCTGCTGATCATCGTCAACTACGTGCTGTCCAAGAAGAACGGCTACACCGGTTCCGGCTCCTTCAGCTGGAAGAACGTGGGCAAGTCCGCCTGGGACGCCAAGTGGGCCCTGTTCCTGCCTGTCATCATCCTGGGCGGCATCTACGGCGGTATCTTCACTCCCACCGAGGCCGCCGTAGTGGCCTGCTTCTACAGCATGATCGTGGGCCTGTTCATCTACCGGGAGCTGAAGTTCAAGGACATCTGGGCCACCTTTAAGAAGAACACCACCTTCGTGGGCGGCATCATGCTGACCTTCGCCCCCGCCGGCGCCCTGGGCGGCGTGCTGGCCCTGCTGGGCGTGCCCACCGCGCTGAGCAACTTCCTGTTCAGCATCACCAACAACAAGAACGTGGTGCTGCTCATCGTGCTGGTGTTCCTGGTATTCGTTGGCATGGTGATGGATACCACCTCCGCCAACATCATCTTCTCCCCCATCCTGCTCCAGGCGCTGAAGCCCTTCGGTGTGGATCCCATCCACTTCGGCCTCATCATGACCCTGATGCTGGCTTTGGGCTTTGTGACTCCGCCTGTGGCCGGCAACCTGTTCGTGGCCTCCGGCATGACCGGTATCTCCATGGGCAAGATCGCCAAGAAGGCCGCACCCTTTATCGTGGCCATGTTCGTGGCGGCTATCATCGTCACCTACATTCCCGGGATCTCTCTGGGTATCCTGAGCATTTTCTAAGAGAGCTTCCGTCCTACCAAAACCCGATCGGGGGCGGGCCGTTTGACCGGCCCGCCCCCATTCTTATGCGAAAGGGGAGGGGAACCCTTGGAGACAGAATTGGCCATCCTGCGGGAACAGATGGTGAGCTTCCTGACCCTGCTGGCCATCGGCTATGGGGCTATGAAGAGCAAGCTGATCAGCGAGGCGGCGGCGGACGCCATCCCGTCCCTGGTCATGCGCCTGGTGCTGCCGGCTATGCTTTTGGCAAAGCTCCCCGTGGCGGGGACCCGGTCGGAGCTGATGACCATGGGCTGGGTCCTGCTGGCCATCGCCATCATGTTTGGTGTCCACATGCTTTTTGCCTTTCTCTCGGGCAAGCTGATGAGGCTGCGGCAGCCCACCTTCAATGTCCACCTGACGGTCTGCGGCCTGCCCAACAGCGCCTTTGTGGGCTATCCATTGCTGTTTATCATGTTTCCGGATGACACGGCGCTGTTTATGGCCGCCTACATGCTGTTGGATACGGTGATGCTCTTCGGCGTGGCCCCCGTTTTGCTGGACCCGGCGGGGAAGGGGGGCAAACGGGATTGGCGCGGCCTGATCTCGCCCACCAACGTGTGTATGGTGATCGCTCTAACCATGCTCCTGCTGGGCCTGCATTTTCCCGCGCCCATCCAGAGCACTCTGGCGGGGATCGGGGACATGAGCAAGCCCCTGGGGCTGTTTTACATCGGGACGGACATCGCCAGACGGGGGGCGGGGAAGCTGCTGAAGCGCTGGCAGCTCTATGGGATGCTGCCGGTAAAGCTGATCCTGGCGCCGGTGTGCATCTTCTGGCTGATCCACGCGCTGCTGCCCATCAGCGATATGTATTTGATGATGGTGGGCATCATGTCCATGCTGCCGTCCATGCTCACCATTTGCATCCAGGCCAAGGAGTACGGCTCGGACGGGGAGTACGCCTCGGGGGGGCTGCTGCTGAGCACCATTGTCAGCATGTTCACCATGCCTGTGGTCATGGGCTGGATGGTGAGCTGGATGTGACGGGTCAAAACCTATATAGGAACGCCAAAAGGGCGAAGCGCACAGCGCTTCGCCCTTTTGGCAGGATGAAAAAGAAATAGGAGAGGAGTAAGCAAATTATTTGATGGTGGTGACCTTGGACCGGCTGATGGTCTCCTCGGTCACGTCCTGGCCGATGCCGGGCAGGTCGGGGATCTCGAAATAGCCGTTCTTGGGCTGATAGTCGTGGGTGCACATGTCGATGTTCTCCTGGAGCAGGGCGTTGTGGTGCTGCTCGTGGATGAGGAAGTTGGGGATGACCGCCTCCAGCTGGAGTGCGGCAGCGGTGGTGATGGGGCCGCCGCAGACGTGGATCTGAACGCCGACATCGAAGACATGGGCCATGTCGCAGATCTTTTTGCCCTCGGTGATGCCGCCGCAGTTGCACAGGTCGGGCTGGATCACGGACAGGGAGCGGTTCTCAAAGAAGGGGAGGTAGCCCCAACGGCTGTAGATCCGCTCACCGGCGGCCAGGGGAATGGTGATGTTCTGGGCAATGGTGCCGAACAGGTCGGGGTTCAGGGGCTGAGTGGGCTCCTCATAGTAGAAGCAGTTCAGGGGTTCCAGCCGCTTGCCCAACTGAATGGCGGAGTTGGTGTCCGTGAGGGCGTGAAGCTCGATGATGATATCCAGGTTGGGGCCGCCGGCCTCCCGGATGGCGGCCACCCGCTGGTAGGCTACATCCAGCATCTCCTCGGTGAGCAGGCCCCGGGTGTTCCACTCCCGGTGCATCCACACGGCGTCCTTGTTGAAGCCCACAGGGTCTACCTTGACGCAGTCATAGCCGTCGGCCATGGCGTCCCGGGCGGCCTGGGCGTAATCCTCGGGCTTGGAGAGGGAGACGGCCTTGTCCCCCCAGCCGGTCTGGATCTGGCTGGCATAGGAGCGCAATTTGGTACGCATCTTGCCGCCCAGCAGCTCGTGGACAGGGGCGTTGAGTTTCTTGCCCTTGATGTCCCAGCAGGCGATGTCAATGGCGGAGATGGCAGACATGACGATGGTGCCGCCGCCCATGCCCCAGAAGGTGTCCCGGTGAAGGCGGTTCCAGATCTCCTCCACGTGGGTGGGGTCCATGCCGATGATATAACGGGCAAAGTCGGCGATCATACCCACGGCGGCGTCGGGGCCGGAGCTGTAGGCCACGCCGGCCTCACCATAGCCGCAGATGCCCTCGTCGGTGTTGATTCGGACAAAGACGGGGGACCAGGTCACCACGATGCCCTCTCCGGGGGGGACGGTGCGGATGATGTCGATGCTGGTGATTTTCATGTGACATACTTCCTTTCGTATTGCTGATATGTTTGAAGCGCAAGCGTGGGAAAACAAAGGATATTTACTCTACCACTTTATAAAGGGTGGCCTTATCGATGGCCTCCTGGAGGAATTCGTTGCCGATGCCGGGCTCGTCGGGGATGGTGAAGAAGCCGTCCTTGGGCTGGAGGTTATACTTGGTAAGGCCCAAACAGGTGTCCATCCGGTTGCAGGTGTGGTGCTCGTGGATGAGGAAGTTGGGGATGGTGCACTCCACGTGGAGGGCGGCGTTGGTGGCCAGGGGACTGCCGGCGATGTGGACCTGGACTCCCACGTCAAAGGCATGGGCCATGTCGCAGATCTTCTTTACCTCGGAGATGCCGCCGCAATTGCCGATGTCGGGCTGGGCCAGCTGGAGGAGGTTTTTCTTGAAGTATTCGGCATACTGCCAGCGGGAATAGAGCCGCTCGCCGTTGGCGATGGGCACGCTGGTGTATTTGGCGATGTATTCCACGGTCTGAACGGTGGGGGTGTTGGGCTCCTCGAAGGCCATGATGTGGTACTTCTCCGCCAGCTTGGCCAGCTGGACGGCCCCCAGGGCGTCGGGGTAGGAGTGGTTCTCCATGATGATGTCCACCTCGTCGCCGGCGGCCTCCCGGGCGGCCTTCATCCGGGACTCCACCATCTTCAGCTGCTTGGGAGTGAGGAGGCCAGTGGTGTCCAGGAAGCTGAGGGGTTTGCCCTCCTCATCCCGGTCAAAGAAGTCGATCTTGATGGCGTCAAAGCCTTCGTCCAGGGCCAGCTTTACATTGTGGGCGTAGTCCTCGGGGGTGACGGCCCACAGGTGCTCACTGACCCCCACCTGGCCCCAGCCGAACTGGAGCTGGCTGGCGTAGGTGCGCAGCTTGTCCCGGACCTTGCCGCCCAGCAGGGCGTAGCAGGGGACCTTGAAGTACTTGCCCTTGATGTCCCACAGGGCCACGTCGATGGCGGCGATGCCGGAGAAGATGACGGGGCCGCCGTTCTGGCCCCAGAAGGTCTTTTTATACATGGTCTCCCAAATGAGTTCGGTCTGGAGGGGGTCCATGCCGATGATGAGCTCGGCCAGGTCGCAGACCATGCCAAAGGCGGCGGAGCCGCCCACGCCGTAAGCCATGCCGGCCTCGCCGTCACCCCGGATGCCCGCGTCGGTGTGGATGCGGCAGCCGATGGGGCTGTTTTGCTTGCTGTTGGCGGTGGGAAGGCGAAATACTTCTACCTTGGTGATTTTCACAGGAACGCACCCCTTTTATGTCGTATAACGGATAACAGGTTATATAGTTGTTCGCTATGTATGTATTGTACAAGAAGAGGCCGAAAAAGTCAATCACGGGAGGGAATTTTTGTAGGAAAAGGAAAAAAGAGACGGCCATTCTTGTCTAAAATAGAGAAGGAAAATGGCGGAGGGGAAGGGGAGAGGGGGCGCAAATTTGGACAGTAATGAGGCGCTTTTGCCGCAGTTTTATAAAAAAAGAGACTTTTTTCATGAAAAATGTGCATTGCTCTTCCATTTTATAAACCACCGTGCTATAATGCCAACGACTGGTTTCCACACCCAGTCCAAACGGTACGGAGAATGCCGCCCGGGGGCCATGCGCTTGTCCCCGGGGAAGGGACCTGTGCCGCTGTGCGTGGCGCACGCACTCTAAACAAAAAATGGAGGTATTTTATTATGCGCAAATTCAGCACCAAAGACCTGACCCTGGCGGCGGCTATCGCCGCGGTCTACGCCACCCTGACCCTGATCCTGCCCATCCCCCAATACGGGGGCGTGCAGCTTCGGGTGGCCGAGGCATTCACTGTCCTGCCCTTCCTGTTCCCGGCGGCCATCCCCGGGCTGGCGGTGGGCTGCTTCATCGCCAATCTGTTGGGCTCCCCCATGGTGGTGGACTGGGTCTTCGGCACCCTGGCCACCCTCTTGGCCGCGGTGTGGACCAGCAAGGTGAAAAACCGCTGGCTGGCCCCCCTGCCGCCGGTGATCTGCAATGCCGTCATTGTAGGGGCGGAGATCGCCTGGTTCTTCCCGGAGGGGATGGCCTTTTGGCCCGCATACGCCCTCAACGCCTTTACTGTTGGCCTGGGGGAGTTGGTTGCCTGCTATGTGCTGGGGGAGCTGCTCCTTACCGCACTGCCCAAGATCGGCGGCCTCCGGGCGCTGATCCCGGAAAAACGGTTGTCCAGTATTTGAACAGGACCTCGGTCCCGTTCTGCCGGACTGGGGATCCGGCAGATACCCGATAAATAAATTATGATAGAGAGAAAGGGGAAGAGAACGGGATGGATGTTCTGAAATTGGTATTGGTCTTTTTGGTGATCATTGTGGTGATGATGCTCAAGCGGCCACTGTGGATGGCGGTGACCATCGCCACCCTGGTCACCGTGCCGCTGTACGGACTGCCGCTGAAAGAGGCGGGGGAGGCCGCCCTCCGGGGGGCCACCAGCTGGAGCACTTTGGAGCTGCTGCTGGTGTTCTATGTTGTGACCTACCTCCAGCGGATGATGGAGAAGCGGAAGAACCTGAGCAACTGCCAGGTGGCCATGAATGGCCTGTTCAATAACCGGCGGATCAATGTGTCTGTAGTGCCATTCCTGCTGGGCTGCCTGCCGGCGGCCAGCACGGTGCTGCTGTGCGGCCCTATCGTCCGGGAGAGCGTGGGGGAGCACCTGGAGACGGCGGAGAAGGCGGCTATCACCTCTTATTTCCGCCACATCACCGAGATGTTCCTGCCTACTTACACCACCATCTTCATGGCCCTGTCCATCACCAAGGACCGGGTGGCCCCCGGGGACTTCGTGCTGGCCATGTTGCCCATGGTGCTGGTCCTCTTCGCGGCGGGGTGGGTGGTCTACCTGCGGCGTATCCCCAAGGACACGGGGATGACGGCGGACCAGAGCAAGGGCTATTACTGGAAGCTGCTGGCCCAGAGCGTGTGGCCCATCGTGCTGGCCATCGCCCTTATCCTGCTTCTGCCCATCCCGGTGGAGGGGGCCGTGGCCATCTGCATTGTCATCAACATATTCGTCAACCACTTCAAGCCGGCAGAGCTGCTGCCCTTCTTCAAGACGGCCTTTGAGACCCGGCTCATCGTCAGCACCTGGCTGGTGATGATCTTCAAGGAGGTGCTGGCGGCCACCGGGGTCATCCAGGCCCTGCCCAGTTTTTTCAGCCAGCTGCCCATCCCGGCCTTCCTCATCTTCGCCCTGATCTTCTTTGTGAGCACGGTGGTGTCGGGGAGCCAGGCGGCGGTAGCCATGTGTATGCCCATGGTCATGGCCTCGGCGGGAGACGGGCCGGTGCTGGCCATCTTCACCCTGATGATGTGCATGAACTACATCGCTATGCAGGTCTCCCCGGTCCACATCTGCCTGACCATGTGCTCGGAGGACTACGGGATCTCCCTGGGGGCCTTGGTATGGAAGACCCTGCCCATGGTGGTGCTCACCACGGCGGCGGCCTTTGTGTACTACTTCGTGATGGTGGCCATGGGGTTCTGAGACAAAAGAGGATCGAAAAAAGAGCCGGGGAGGAGTTCCCCGGCTCTTAAAATACTTGTTTGCCCGTTTTACCTATTTGTGTGGCCTGTCCTTACGGAAAGTTATTCAGGCTGTTTGTGGGAGCGACCAGTATGGAAAAAATGAAAACTGCCACTCGGGGTCACAGCCATAGCATATCAGTACGATTTTTCTTGACATTCTCCCAAATTCCGGTATAATAATATAGCCTGTCTGCGGACAGAGCTCCTTGCTCCCGGCAAAGACCGGGGGCCATACGACCATAAGGAGGTGCAAGAAAATGGCAAAACTGAGCGCGAACTACGAGGCGGTGTATATCATCGACCCCCGCAAGAACGAGGAGGACACCGCCGCCCTGGTGGAGAAGTTCAAGGCCCTGGCCGAGACCCACGCCACCCAGGTGGAGATCGACGAGTGGGGCAAGCGGCGTCTGGCCTACCCCATCCAGGACCAGAACGAAGGACACTATGTGCGGATGACCTTTACCGCCACCCCCGTGTTCCCCGCGGAGCTGGACCGTATCTTCCGGATCACCGACGGCGTGATGCGTTCCATCATCGTCTGTCTGGACGAGTAAGGAGGACAGCGGATGCTCAATCGAGTTACCCTCATGGGCCGGCTGGTGGCCGACCCGGAGCTTCGGACCACTCCCGCCGGCGTGGCGGTGGCCACCATCCGGCTGGCCGTGGACCGGGACTTCAAGAATAAGCAGACCGGCGAGCGGGAGACCGACTTTATCA
>CATJWI010000083.1 GCA_949744075.1 uncultured Eubacteriales bacterium
GGGGTAGGTCCAGGGAGGGGGGCATCGAAAGCCCCCCTCCCTGGTGGTTTTCTGGAGAGTCCGAGAGGCCGCTTTTGGCAGCAAAAGCGGTCTTTCGGGCTTCCCAGTTTGCAATGTAGAAACCAGGATGGCTAAACGTGGTAGCGCCTCCGCAAGAAAGAAGACCAGATCACCACGGGCCCTTTGGGTCCTCACAATGACGTGGTGGAGGTGAGGTAGGTGAGAGGTCGCAAGCGACCACAAGCCCCCTTAAAACACCATTATACCGTCACAGCATAAGGACTCTCCAACACCCTGACCTTCTCCAAAATCAGCACCAGCGCAGGCAAGATCACCAACTGGATAATAATACCCGGCAGGGCGGTAACAAAGGCGGCGGTGAGGAAAATCTCCATAGAGTAGGCCCCCGCCCGGAACACCAAGGCGTTGACTGCGCCATAGACCCCCCGGCCAATGAGCATGGCGGCGATGAGCTGGAGGTACACGTCCCGTGTCCGGTTCCCGGTGCGAATGAACCGGGCGGTAAGGCCGGAGATCAGGCCGTAGGCCGCCAGCTCGCAGACCATGGCGGGAAGATAGGCCGCCCCGGGCATACCGGTGAGGAGACTGGATAGCAGCGGAGTCAATAGGCCGCAGGCCAGCCCATAGGGCCAGCCGCAGCACAGCCCGCAGAGCAGGACGGGGATGTGCATGGGCAGCAGCACGCTGCCAGCGTTGGGGATGGAGTGGCAGAACTGGGGCAGGATCACCCCCAGGGCCACGCAGAGGGCGGCCATGGCCAGGTGCCGGGTGTTGGTGCGCTTCATAGAGAGCTCCTTTCCGTCAAAAAAGCGCCACGAAAGCACACCCTCTTCATGAGGGCCGGGCCTTCGTGGCGCTTGACGCTGAAAATAAAGTGGTGGGACAGTGGCCGCCTTCGTGGCAGCGTTTCAGTAAGGGGATTTTACCAGAGACAGGAGAAAAAGTCAAGGGGCGGGATGCTCCGCCCAATATTCCGCCGCCTGTGCCTCCCAATAGGTCTTGTCTTTCTCCGTGATAGGCCGCAGCACCCGGCAGGGGTTGCCCGCGGCGATAACGCCCCCGGGGATGTCCCGTGTGACCACCGAGCCCGAGCCGATGACCACATTGTCCCCGATGGCGACCCCGGGATTGATGACCGTATTGCCCCCGATCCAGACGCTGCTGCCGATGGACACCGGGCGGCAGTACTCCAGATCGGCGTTGCGGACGCCTGCGTCGATGGGATGGGTGGCGGTAAAGATGGAGACCCGGGGGGCCAGATAGACGTCGTCCCCAATGGTGACCCCGCCCCCGTCCAGGATGACACAGCCGTAGTTGGCGTAGAAGTGGTTCCCAATGTGGATATAACGCCCGTAATCACAGTAAAAATCGGGCTGGATCCAAAAATCAGGCCCCACAGAGCCCAAAAGCCGGCGAAAGAGGCCCCGGACAGTCTCCGGGTCGGCGGCCTGCCCGATTTGATGGAGAAGCCTCCCCCGCTCCGCCGCCTCTGACTGGAGCTGTGGGCCGTCGGAGCGGTAGAGCTTACCGGCGAGCATCCGTTCCCTGTCTGTCATACACCATCCTCCTCCTGAACGGGCAGCCGGGAGGTGTCCACCGTCACGTCGCACTGGGTCTCAATGGACAGGCCGGAGAAGTAGGCCTCCTCCAGGGGGATCCACTTCTCCCGGAAGTTCTCCAAACTCTCGGGTTCCTCCCGCCGCCCCAGACGCTCCAGCTGGACCTCCGGTGAGCAGGTGAAGAAGAGGTGGAGCTGGGAATAGCCCGCCAAAGCGGGGTGGAGGGCGTAGCTGCCCTCCACGATGTTCAGCCGCTGGAAGGGGATGCCCACCGGGTCCCCCATGGTGCCGGTGGAGCAGTCAAAGGCCCTGTGGGCCAGCGCCTCCCCCCGGCTCAGGGGACCAAAGAGCCCCTCCCCCGCCCGCTCATAGTCCACGTTGCCCCCAGGGGCGGCAAGCCGCTCGGGGGTCCGCTTTTCAAAGGGCAGGAAAAAGTCGTCCATATGAAAGACGTTGCAGTCAAAGAGCTCCCCCGCCCGCTGGGCGAAGGTGGTCTTGCCTGCGGCGCAGCGGCCATCCACCGCCACGATAAGGGGACCTTCCCCCTGCCGCAGGGCGGCGTCAATGGCCCGAAGGGCGGGGGCGTAGACCGCCAGGTCCCGGTCCATCACCCGGTAGTGGGGGCGGTAGGCCTCCCGGTAGCTCTCGCTGTGGTGGAGGGCGGGAAAGCCCCGGCCCTCATAGAGGGCGAGAAAGAGCTCCAGCTTCTCCCGGTCCAGGGGCAGCTGCCCCGCCCAGCACAGGGCGGCGAGCTCCCCTAACTTCCGGCACAGCCCGGCGACAGACCCCCGGGGCCGGGCGGAGAGGGCCAGACACTGGGCCAAGAGGGGCAAGTCCTCCTCAGTGAGGAGCCGTGGGTCCAGATGAAAGCGGCACAGCCCGCCGCCGATGGCCTCCACAGCGTAGGCGGGAGCATAACTTTCCTCCCTGGCCTGGGCCAGCTCCTCCCGGAGGAGGGGGAGGGCGGAGCCAGGGTCGGAGATGAGATGCCCAGGCCCAAACTCGCTCTGGTAGAGGAGCTTCACATAGTCCCGGGCCTCCATGGCCGGGTAGCGGCCGGCGTGGAGGGGCAGGATATTCCGCAGCACACTCATGCCCCCACCTCCTGGGCCGCCAGCTCTACGGCGCTCTGAAGCAGGTCCTCTAACTTCTGCCCCACCGCTCCGGCCACCAGCACCCCGCAGCTGGACACGGGCACCAAAATGCGCCGGGCGGGGGCGGCGGAGACGGCGGCGGCAATGGTGGGGCTGATCTCCCCCATGAGGGAGTTGGCCGAGATGAGGCCGATGGGCCCCAGGATCAGGTCGGCCCGGCCCGCGTTATAACACACGGCGTTTTCCCCGGTGGCCGCCTTGTCCGCCCCGGCCTTCCGCATGGCGGCGGTGGCCAGGGCGTTGGTGCCCACCGCCCAGAGCTGAACAGAGTCCCCCAGCCGGGCCTTGAGGCGGGAGACCAGGGCGGCCCCCAGGCCCCCTCCCTGGCCGTCGATGACAACGATACACATGATGGTAAGGCTCCTTTTCTGTGTGATTGAAAAGATGATACCACAGAATGTCCCTTCACGCCACAGTTTTGTGTTTAGAAAATGTTAAACATCTGTTGGCTATCTTGCCACTGGTTTGAAAATGTGCTACACTGAATAAAAGAAAGGATGGGATAGCCGTGTCGGAGAGGACCAGAAAGGGCGGAAAAGAGGACCTGCGCCAGCGCAGGAGCAAGCGGCACCTGTCGGAGGCTCTGGTGAGCCTGATGGAGGAGCGGCCCCTGCGGGAGATCTCGGTGGTGGATATCTGCGAGCGGGCCATGGTCCACCGGACTACTTTTTATGCCCACTTTGAGGACAAGAACGACCTGCTCCAATATGTTCTGTCTGAGCTGATGGAAAAGCTGGCCCAGGTCCGAGAGGAGACCGTGCGGAAACGGGGCCTCCGGGAGGGCCTGCTCACCGAGCTGCGAATGACCCTGGAGTTGTTCCGGAAGCATAAGCGGCTGCTGCTGGGAGGCGCCCTCCAGGGCAACGCCAAGGCGTGGAACCAGGTGGAGAGCACCTTGGCCGAGGCCGTGGAGAAGCTGATCCGGGAGGAGAGCTCCCTGAATTTTCTCAACGGCGGGCCATATGAGGCCGAGGCGGCGGGGCGGTTTTACGCAGGAGCCCTGCTGGGCCTGGTGAGCTGGTGGGCGGAAAAGGACATGCCAGTCACGGAGGAGCAGCTGGTCCAGACAGTGGATAAGCTGCTGCCCGCTATGGAGGAAAAGGAATAGGGGAGAGGCCGCCAAAGGCGGCCTCTTTTTTTGGAAAAAGTGAAAAGAAACCATACCATTTTTCCCGCGGATATGATAAAATATAATAATTGATAAAACAGTGCGGAGAAAGGGGGGCGAAGAATATGAAAAAGAAAGGCCTGGCGGTGCTCGGACCCGCCCTGCTGTGCCTGCTGCTCACCGGCTGCTTTTTCCGGGGGGTGGACGAGCTCTACGCCGTCCCCCAGCCCCCCAAGGACTACGAGGCCCTCCAGGCCCGCCTGAGTGAGGTGGTGGCCCTGGGAGGGGAGTACGCCGCTCCCCTGACCGGCGAGATGATCCAGTCGGTCCAGCTCCAGGACCTGGACGGGGACGGCCGGCAGGAAGCCATCGCCTTCTTCCGCCTGGCCAGCGAGGAAAAGCCCCTGAAGATCTATATCTTCCGCCCCAACGGGGAGGAGTACGAGACCATGGCCGTCATTGAGGGGGCGGGTACGGCCATCAACTGCGTGGACTACGTCCAAATGGACGAAGAGCCCTTTAAGGAGATCGTGGTCTCCTGGCAGATGACCGCCCAGGTCCACTCCCTGGCGGCCTACTCGGTGGGCCCCGGCCGGGTGAACGAGTTGCTGCGGACCGACTACGACAGCTACAAGCTGGGGGACCTGGACCAGGACAACCAGCAGGAGCTGGTGGTCTTTCGCACCCCGCCGGGGGAGGCCCCCCGGGCGGAGTATTACGACCTGGACGGGGTCATCTCCCTCCGGGGCTCGGCCCCCCTGTCCCTGGGGGCCTATACCGGGGCCGACGGGACGGTGAAGAGCGACTACCTCACGGCGGTGCAGACGGGCTATCTCACTGACCGGATCCCCGCCGTATTCGCCACCTCCTCCTATGGGGAGAACGGAGCCATCACCGATGTTTTCTCGGTGAAAAACGGCCAGCTGCAAAACGTGACCCTGGACCCGGAGACGGGGGAGAGCGGGGAGACAGTGCGCTTCTATACCCAGGTAGGGGTCCGGGACATCAACGGCGACGGCATCATGGAGCTGCCCCAGCCGGTGCCCCTCACCGACTACCGCATCACTACTGAGGCGGTGAATTTCTGGCTCATCCACTGGCGGCAGTTTGATGCCGCCGGAAACTCCCGGGAGATCTTCACTACCTACCATAACGAGCGGGACGGCTGGTATTTCATTCTGCCCGACGAGTGGGGCAACGACCTGACCCTGTCCCGCAGCGACCTGCCGGGGGGCGGAGAGCGGGGGGTGACCTTCTCCCATTGGACGGGGAGCGAGGCCGCCGAGCCCAAACCCTTCCTGACCATCTATAAGCTCACCGGTACCAACCGGGTCCGCCGGGCCCAGACGGGGCAGCGGTTCCTGCTGTCCCCCGCCAACCCGGACCGGCTGGAGGAGAGCGTCACTATTTACGCCGCAGAGTTCCGAGAGGGCTGGGACTGCGGCCTGAGCGAGGACCAGGTTCGGGAGCGGTTCGCCATCATCCGCACCGACTGGTACAGCTGACCGAAGGAGAAGGAGGAGCCATGACAAAAAAGGTTTTAGTGCTGGAGGACGAGGCTAACATTCGTTCCTTCATCGTCATCAATTTGAAGCGGGCGGGCTATGAGACCATTGAGGCGGGCACCGGCGCGGCGGCCCTGGAGCAGCTGCGGCGGAACCCCGATGTGAACGTGGCCCTGCTGGACGTGATGCTGCCTGACACCGACGGCTTTGAGGTCTGCCGCCGGATCCGGGCGGGAAACAGCCGCATTGGTATCATCATGCTCACCGCCCGGACCCAGGAGATGGACAAGGTCACCGGCCTCATGACCGGGGCGGACGACTACGTGACCAAACCCTTTTCCCCCGCCGAGCTCACCGCCCGGATCGACGCCCTGTGCCGCCGGGCCACCGGGGAGGCGGTGGTGGACACCGGGGAGATCCGGTATCCACCTTTCCTGCTGAACACCCGGAACCGGACCCTGGAGAAAAACGGTCAGCGGGTGAAGCTGACCCAAGTGGAGTACTCCATCGTCAAACTCTTCATGGACAACGTGGGCAAAGCCCTGAGCCGGGAGGAGATCCTGGACGCAGTGTGGGGCAAGGACTACTTTGGGGAGTTAAAGATCGTGGACGTAAACATCCGCCGGCTGCGGATCAAGATCGAGGACGACCCCACCAACCCCACCTACATCACCACCGTGTGGGGCTTTGGCTACAAGTGGGGCTTCTGACCCCGTAGGGGCGAGCTGCGCTCGCCCATTCTCTGCCGCAAAAATACGCCCGGAACGGAAAGGAGGCGGAACGAAATGGCAAAGATGAAAGGCATCCGCCGCCGCTGGATGACCAACTCCATCGGCGTGGTCCTCTTTGTGGTGCTGGTGGCCATCGCCGCCTTCTCCGCCGTCATGGGGAGCTACTACTACGCCACCATGTCCAACGGGCTCCAGACTAAGGCGGAGTACGTGGTGGCCTTTTTCAGCGACTACCGCACCCAAAGCGAGTATTACCAGCATGTGGTCACCTATGTGAACAACAACACCGAGGGCAAGGATGAGGCGGAGATGCAGTTCCTGGGTCCCAACGGCACCATCCGCTTTTCCACCTTTGGCCTGGCGGCCTATAGCTCCCCCGGCACCCCGGACATCGCCGGGGCCCTGGACGCCGATACCCCCCAGACCACCTCCTGGACTGGCAAAGACCCCTCCACCGGGGAGCACATCATGGCGGTCACTGTCCCCGTGCTCATGGATGGCCGGGCGGTGGGGGCAGTGCGGTACGTCACCTCCCTGCGGCTGGTGGACCGGCAGCTGGGCATCATCATCGCCCTGTCGGCGGCGGTGGGACTGGCCATTTTGCTGCTGGTGTATGTGTCCAATCTCTACTTTGTCAAATCCATCGTGGAGCCGGTGGCCGGCATCACCGAGATCACCAAGCGCATCGCCGCCGGCAGCTACGGCATCCAGATCGAAAAGCAGCACGACGACGAGATCGGCGACCTCACCGACGCCATCAACGACATGTCCTCCCGGATCGACCAGGCGGAAAAGCTCAAGTCGGAGTTCATCTCCTCGGTCTCCCACGAGTTGCGCACCCCCCTCACCGCCATCAACGGCTGGGCCGAGACCATTATGAACGGCGAGGTCCGGGACGCGGGGGACGTGAAGAAGGGCATGGGCATCATCGTCTCCGAGGCCCGGCGCCTCACCAACATGGTGGAGGAGCTGCTGGAGTTCTCCCGCATCGAGGACGGCCGCTTTACCCTCTCCATCGAACCGGTGGACCTGAAGGCGGAGTTCGAGGACGCGGTCTACACCTACAAGGAATTTTTCCGCAAGGACGGCATTGACCTGACCTACCAGGACAGCGAGGAGGAGTTCCCCACAGTGGAGGCCGACCCGGAGCGGCTGCGGCAGGTCTTCTGCAACCTCATGGACAACGCCGCCAAGCACGGTGGCAGCGGCGGGCGTATCGACGCCGCCATCCGCCAGGAGGAGGGCTGGGCGGTGATCACCATCCGGGACTACGGCCCCGGCATCCCCGCCGACGAGCTGCCCCACGTGAAGAGCAAATTCTACAAAGGCTCCTCCAAGGCCCGGGGTTCCGGCATCGGCCTGGCGGTCTGCGACGAGATCGTCACCCGCCACGAGGGGGAGTTGCTCATCGGCAACGCGGAGGATGGCGGGTGCGTGGTCACTATCCGCCTTCCGGTGGGTGCGTCCACAGGAAATGGAACATAAGTTCGAAAAATGGCCCGCGCCTCTTGCAAAAGCGGCGCGGGTTTGCTAAAATGGAAGGGCGGACTGTGCCCGCCCGGCCCCCAAGGAAGGACCTGACGAGAATAAGGGGGGACGCAGGACTCCATACTGCCGTCCCTAAAGGAGAACTCCATGCTGAAACGACTAAAACAACTGCTGCTTCTCGCCGCCGGAGGCTTCAAGACCATGATCGGCGGCCAGGCCCTCATCGAGGGGATCATGATGCTGGGCCCGGACAAAAAATCCATCGTCATCCGCAAGAGCGACGGGGAGCTGGAGGTCAAGACCGAGCCCCGGAAGTTGCTGAAGGACAAGTACCCCTTTGTGGCCCTGCCCCTGATTCGCGGGGTGGTGGGCTTTGGCTCCTCCATGTACAACGGGGTCACCGCCCTGATGTACTCCGCCGAGTTTTTCCCCGAGGAGGAAGAGGCGGAAGAGGGGGAGCCCTCCAAGTTTGAACAGTGGCTGGAACGCAAGCTGGGCAGCGAGAAGCTCACCGGGGCCGTCATCACCCTGTCCATGATCCTGGGGATGGCATTTTCCGTGTTTCTCTTCATCCTGCTGCCCACCGCCCTGGGGGGCGCGGTACTCCGCTTTTTCCCCGGCTTCCCCCTGTGGGGCAGGAACCTGGTGGAGGGCGGCCTGCGGGTGGTCATTTTCCTGGGCTACCTGATCTTCTGCTCCCGGATGAAGGACATCCGCCGCACCTTCCAGTACCACGGCGCGGAGCACAAGAGCATCTTCTGCTACGAGGCGGGCCTTCCCCTGACGGTGGAGAACGTCCGCCGTCAGCCCAAGCACCATCCCCGCTGCGGCACCAGCTTCCTCTTCGTGGTCATCGTGGTGTCCATCCTGCTGTCCAGCCTGGTGTTTTCCTTCATCCATGTGGAAAACACCTTTGCCCGGATGGGCATCCATTTGCTGATGCTCCCCCTCATCGTGGCCATTACATACGAGATCAACCGCTTTGTGGGCGGCCACGACGGGGCGCTCTGCCGCATGATCCGGGCCCCCGGCATGGGCATCCAGCGATGGACCACCTTTGAGCCGGACGACTCCATGATGGAGGTGGGCATCCGGGCCCTCACCGAGGTCCTTCCCGAGCGGGAAGGGGCGGACAAGTGGTAAGACAACAAGCGTTTCGTATTTCATTTTCAGAGGGGTGAGACCATGGCGACCACCTACAACAACCTCTATCTGGATGCCCGCCGGGAGCTGAGAGGGGCCGGGATCCCCGCTGCCCAGCTGGAGGCCCGGGAGATCGTCTGCTACGTGGCGGGAAAGACCCGGGAGGAATTTTTCCGGGATATGTCCCTCTACGCCTCCGACCAGGTGGAGGAGCGGGTGAAGGAGTTGACCCGGCGCCGTCTGGAGGGAGAGCCGGTGGCTTACATCATCGGGGAGTGGGAGTTCTACGGCCTGAGCCTGGACGTGTCCCGGGAGGTATTGATCCCCCGGATGGACACCGAGGTCCTCTCCGAGCGGGCCATTCTAGCCGCCCGAGGGGCAGGAGAGGGCTGCCGCGTGCTGGACCTCTGCGCCGGCAGCGGCTGTGTGGGCCTGGCCATCGCCGCCAACGTCCCCTCCTGCAAGGTCGTGCTGGCCGACAACTCGGAGGGAGCCCTCCGGGTCTGCCGGCAGAACATCCGCCGGTGCGGCCTCAACGACCAGGTCACCAGCCTCTTTGCCGACGCCAAGCTGCCCCCCCTGCCGGCCCTGTGGGATTTTGACGTGATCGCCTGCAATCCCCCCTATATCCCCTCGGGGGACATCCCAGGCCTGGACCCCTCGGTGAAGGACTACGAGCCACACGAGGCCCTGGACGGCGGAGAGGACGGCCTGGACTTTTACCGCTCGGTGGCCTCCAAGTGGAAGGGGGCCATCCGGCTGGGGGGCCGTCTCCTGTTCGAGGTGGGCATGGGCCAGGCCACGGACGTGGAGGCCATCCTGAGCCAGAACGGCTTCGAGGATATCCAGACCTTCCCGGACACCCAGGGCATCCTCCGTGTGGTGGAGGGCACCATCAACGAGTAAAAGCCCCATTTATGGGACAGCACCAATGCTACCCTATCCATAGGTGGGGGCTTGCCCCTCGCCGCATCTCCGGCAGCTATCACACATCAAAGGAAAGGCTCCGCCTTTCGAGAGGAGAAAACGATATGGCAGAGAAAAAGAAACCGATGATCACCCAGCCCGGCCAGGCCGCCGACAAGAAGAAGGCCCTGGAGACAGCCCTGGCCCAGATCGAGAAGGACTTCGGCAAGGGTGCAGTCATGCGCCTGGGGGAGAACGCCCACGTGGTGGTGGAGTCCATCCCCACCGGCTCCCTGGCCCTGGACATGGCCCTGGGCATCGGCGGCGTCCCCAAGGGGAGGATCATCGAGATCTACGGCCCTGAGTCCTCCGGCAAGACCACCCTGGCCCTCCATATTGCCGCTGAGGCCCAGAAGCGGGGGGGCGAGGTGGCCTTCATCGACGCCGAGCATGCCCTGGACCCGGTGTACGCCGCCGCCCTGGGGGTGGACATCGACTCCATGCTCATCTCCCAGCCCGATACCGGCGAGCAGGGCCTGGAGATCTGTGAGGCCCTGGTCCGCTCCGGCGCCATCGACGTGGTGGTGGTGGACTCGGTGGCCGCCCTTACCCCCCGGGCAGAGATCGAGGGGGACATGGGCGACACCCACGTGGGCCTGCTGGCCCGTCTCATGTCCCAGGCCCTCCGCAAGCTGGCGGGCTCCATCTCCAAGACCAACTGCATCGTCATCTTTATCAA
>CATJWI010000084.1 GCA_949744075.1 uncultured Eubacteriales bacterium
AGGGTGGCAAGGCCCTTCTTGGCCTCGGGGCGCTTCTGCATCTCGTGGAGCAGGGTCACGATGATCCGGGCGCCGGAGCAGCCCACCGGGTGGCCGATGGCGATGGCGCCGCCGTTCACGTTCACCTTGCTCATGTCGAAGTGCAGCTCCCGGGCCACCGCGATGCTCTGGGCCGCGAAAGCCTCGTTGGCCTCCACCAGGTCGATGTCCTCGATCTTCAGGCCCGCCTTCTCCATGGCCTGGCGGCTGGCGGGCACGGGGCCCACGCCCATGATCTTCGGGTCCACGCCACCCTGGCCCCAGCTCACCAGCTTGGCCATGGGCTTCAGGCCGTACTTCTTCACCGCCTCGCCGGAGGCCACTACGAAGGCCGCCGCGCCGTCGTTGATGCCACTGGCCTGGGCCGCCGTCACACGCTGGACGTGCTTGTGGGCGTCGGCCTGGTGGACCTCGGTGGGCTCAAAGGTGTGGACGATCTCGTTCTCCACGCCCTCGGGGCCCACGGGGAAGGCCCCCTTCAGCTTGGAGATGCCCTCGGCGGTGACGCCTGCCTTGGGGAACTCGTCCACCTTGAACTCCACCATTTCCTTCTTTTTCTTCACCATCACAGGCACGATCTCGTCGGCGAAGCGGCCGGACTTCTGGGCGGCCTCCGCCTTCTGCTGGGAGCAGGCGCCGAACTCGTCCAGCTCCTCCCGGGTGATGCCCCACACGTCGCAGATGTTCTCCGCCGTGGTGCCCATGTGGTAGCCGTTGTAGGCGTCCCACAGCCCGTCCTTGATCATGGTGTCCACCACCTTCTTGTCCCCCATCCGGGCGCCCCAGCGCTCGTCAGGCAGGGCGAAGGGGGCGGCGGACATGTTCTCAGTGCCGCCGGCCACGATGATCTCAGCGTCCCCGGCCATAATGGTCCGGCCCGCCTCGATGAGGCTCTTCATGCCCGAGCCGCAGACCATGCCCACGGTGTAGGCGGGCACGGAGTAGGGGATGCCGGCCTTGACCCCCACCTGCCGGGCGGGGTTCTGACCCAGGGCGGCGGTGAGCACGCAGCCGAACATGACCTCGTCCACCTGTTCGGGCTTCACGTTGGCGCGCTTCAGGGCCTCCTTTACGGTGAC
>CATJWI010000085.1 GCA_949744075.1 uncultured Eubacteriales bacterium
AGGCCCTCCCTTTGGTGGTTTTCTGGAGGGTCCGGGAGGGCTCTTTTGGCAGCAAAAGAGTCCTCCCGGGCTTCCCAGTTCACAATGTAGAAACCAGGAGGGCTAAACGTGGTAGCGCGTCCGCAAGAAAGGAGAACGGATCACCACGGGCCCTTCGGGCTCTCGCAATGACGGGGATGCGCAATAGGCAGAAGGAAAAGGTCGGTCATGAGAGCCCCCTCCCTCAATCCTCAAACGCTCTCCGCAGTGTCCCCACAGCCCCCGCCGCTTCCTCCTCCGCCAGGCCGGCAAAGCCCAGCACCAGGGTCCCCGGCAGGCCCTTTTCCCGCAGGCAATACTCCTCCAGGCCCCGGACCCGATATCCCGCCCGGGCCGCCCGCGCTACCAGGTCCTGCTCCTCCCGGCCCGGCAGCGTGAACAGCAGGTGAAGCCCCGCGTCGGCCCCGGAGACGGTCCCCCATCCCTCCAAAGCCCCCACCAGGGCGTCCCGCCGCCGGCGGTAGAGGTTGCCTGCCCGGCGCAGGTGGCGGCTGTAGGCCCCTGAGGCCAGGAAGCGCCGCAGGGTCTCCTGCTCGAAGCGGGACACAGTGGCCGCCGCATGGCCGAATTTCACATGATACACCTTTAGCAGCTCCGGCGGCAGGATCAGGTAGGCCACACGGATGGAGGGGGCGATGGTCCGGCTGAAGGTGCCCACATAGATCACCCGCCCCCCTTCGTCCAGCCCCTGCATGGCGGGGATAGGCCGGGAGGTGTAGCGGAACTCCGAGTCATAGTCGTCCTCGATAAGATACCGCCTCTCCTTGCCATAGGCCCAGCGCAGCAGCTCACTTCGCCGGGCCACGGGAGTGGATACCCCCATGGGGAACTGGTGGGAGGGGGTCACATAGGCCACGTCGGCCCCCGACGCCTCCAGGGCCCGGGCCGACATGCCCTTTTCATCCATGGGCACGGGCACATAGCTCCTGCCCAGGTTATCCAGCAACCGCCGGAGGAAGACATACCCCGGGTCCTCCAGGGCAAAGACTGCCTTGGGCAGCAGCTGGAGCAGCACCCACATGACCCCCTCCAGGCCGGCGGCCAGCACCACCTGCTCCGGGGTGCAGTTTACCCCCCGGTACTGGTGCAGGAAGCCGGCCAGAGTCCCCCGAAGGCCCCAGTCTCCTTCCCCGTCTCCCCGCTGGAGCAGGTCCGGGTTTTGGTAGACCGCCTCCCGGTTCAGCCGGGCCCAGGTGGAGAAGGGGAACACGGAGGTGTCCACCGCCGAGGTGGAGAAGCAGTCGTTGAGCTGCTCTCGTACCTTTCGGGCCGGTGGGGGAGGGGGCGGCTCGGTGGGGATCATGGTGAGGGCAGGGGTCACCCGGCAGCCGCTGCGGGGCCGGGACTCCAGGTATCCCTCTGCCGTCAGCAGCCCATAGGCACGCTCCACGGTGGTGAGGCTCACCCCTAAGTGCTGGGCCAGCCGCCGCTTGGAGGGCAGCTTCTCCCTCGCGGCCAGGGCTCCGGTGCGGATCTGGGAGACGATGTAGCGGTAGAGCTGGTCGTAGAGGGGGCTTTTGTCGTTGAAATTGGGGGTGAGTTCGGTCATGGACAGCCTCCCTTCTGGCCTGGTATCAGAGCGTAAAATCGGTGTTCAAGCAAGGGCCAGTTTTGACCGTATGATAGCACGCCGGGCCAAAAAGGTCAAGGGCGGGGACAGCGCTGGCCCCAAAGCCCCTTGCAATCCCATCCGAAATTGGGTATGATGGAACCAAACGAGGTGATACCATGCGCTTATTCGACACCCACGCCCACTACTACGACGATGCCTTTGACGCCGACCGGGACCAGGTCCTCTCAGCCCTTCCCTCCAAAGGAGTGGAGCGGGTGGTCTGCCCCGGCTGCGATCTGGCCAGTTCCCGGCAGAGCCTGGAGCTGGCGGAGCAATATCCCTTCCTTTATTTTGCCGCCGGGCTCCACCCGGAAAATCTGGAGGGGGCCTCCCTGGGCGACCTGGAGGAGGTCAAAAAAATGGCTGCCCACCCCAAGTGCGCGGCCATCGGGGAGATCGGGCTGGACTACTACTGGGTCAAGACCCCCGAGGCCCGGGCGGGCTCCCGGGACTTTTTTGATGCCCAGCTCTCCCTGGCCGAGGAACTGGACCTGCCCGCCATTGTCCACGACCGGGACGCCCACAGGGACACGGTGGACATTGTCCGGGCCCACCCCAGGGCCCGGGGGGTGTTCCACTGCTGCGCCCTGTCTGCTGAGGACGCCAGGGTGGTGGTAAACCTGGGCTGGCATGTGTCCTTCACCGGCAACGTCACTTTCAAGAACGCCCGCCGGGCCCTGGAGGTCATCGCCGCGGTCCCTCTGGAGCGGATCATGGTGGAGACCGACGCCCCCTATATGGCTCCCGAGCCCTTCCGAGGTAAGCGGTGCGACTCGGGCTACGTGTACCGTGTGGCTGAGACCATCGCCCAGGTCAAGGGCATCCCGGCCGAGGCGGCGGCCGAGGCAACCTTCCAGAACGGCCTGCGGTTTTTCGGCATCCCTTGACAAGAGCCGGGCCCATTGCGGCGCTGTGTTTGGCACAGCGCCGATTTTTCTCTTGACAAAGCGAACAAATGTACTATAATAGGAGTACAAACGTTCGAGGAGGGCTCCCCATGAAGCAGGTCAGGATCACTGTGCTGAAAAAGCAGCTCTATCAGGATATTGCGGAGAAATATCTGACAGACTATCCCCATGTGGAGTGCGGCTTTTTTCAGGAGGGAGACGCTTTCCTCTACACCGGCGGGGCGGAGATGCCGGAGGGCTCGGAAAGGGGGACCGACCCATGGACATGATGGAAAAGCTCACCATTCTGGCCGACGCCGCCAAATATGATGCCGCCTGCACCTCCAGCGGGGTGGTCCGGGGCGGCCGGCCGGGGACCATCGGCACCGCCACCAATTCGGGCTGCTGCCACACCTTTTCCGCCGATGGCCGGTGCGTCTCCCTTTTGAAGGTGCTGTACACCAACCACTGCTGCTACGATTGCGCCTACTGTGTCAACCGAAGGTCCAACGACGTGCCCCGGGCCGCCTTCACCCCCCGGGAGCTGTGCGAGCTCACCATCCAGTTTTATCGCCGGAACTACATCGAGGGGCTGTTCCTCTCCTCGGCAGTGCTGAAAAGTCCGGATTTCACCACCGAGCGGATGATCGAGACTCTGCGCCTGCTGCGCACCGAGTACCAGTTCAACGGCTATATCCACGCCAAGGCCATCCCCGGGGCCGACCCGGAGCTCACTTACCAGCTGGGCCTGGTGGCTGACCGGCTCAGCGTCAATATCGAGCTGCCCTCAGAGTCCTCCCTTCGGCTGCTGTGTCCCGACAAGCACAAGGCGGATATCTTCCGCCCTATGGCCCAGATCCGGGACGGCAATGAGCGGTCTAGGGCGGAGCTGAAGCTTTACCGCCATGCCCCCCGGTTTGCCCCGGCAGGACAGTCCACCCAGATGATCGTGGGGGCCACTCCTGAGAGCGACCAGCACATTTTGACCTTGACGCAGGGCCTCTACCGGAAGTATCATTTAAAAAGGGTTTTTTACTCGGCTTATATGCCCGTTTCGGACAACAAGCTGCTGCCCGCCCCCGCCGGCTTCCGGCCGCCCCTGCTCCGGGAGCACCGGCTCTACCAGGCGGACTGGCTGCTGCGGTTTTACGGCTTTACCGCTGAGGAGATCCTGGACCGGGACCACCCCAATTTCGATGCCTCGCTGGACCCCAAGAGCGACTGGGCCCTCCGCCATCCGGAATTTTTCCCGGTGGAGGTGAACCGGGCGGACTATGAGGCCATCCTGCGGGTCCCCGGCATCGGGGTCCGGGGGGCCCAGCGGATCGTCACCGCCCGGCGGTGCGGCCCCCTGACCTTTGAGGGGCTCAAGCGGCTGGGCATCGTAATGAAACGGGCCCAGTATTTCATCACCTGCTCAGGCCGGATGCTCCCCGGCCTCCGGTGCAGCCAGGAAAGCGTCTACCGCCGCCTCACCGGCCTGGAGCAGGCCGAACTGCCGGGAGAGAGCTGGCAGCAGCTGAGCCTGTTTGACGGGGCAGTTGGTTGACATAATTTTATAGAACCCCTCATTCCACCACAAACTTGCTGTTTTATGCCGCAAGCCCCCATCATATTGTGAGGTACCTCATGCCACAATTCTGCTATCGTTACGACGGCTCCTTTAGCGGCTTCCTCTGTTGCGTGTTTGAAAGTTATGTAAACCGAGAGCCCCCCACCGCCTTTGCCCTCCTGGAGGACGGTCCCACCCTTTGGGAGGAGCGGGAGGTGGCCGCCGACGAGAACCACGCCAAGCGGGTCTACGCCGCCCTGGGCCGGGTCTCCCCTGCCTTCCGGGCCTTCATCTCCCGGGGTTTTCTCACCTGCCTGCCGGAGCGGGAGGTGGCCCTTTATGACCTGATCCGCAGGGGCCTGCGGGAGGGGGACCGGGTCCTTCAGGACCTGAGCGACCCCACGGTGGCCAGGGTAAACCTGGCTCTCACCAAAATGTGGACCGAGTGGGACCACCTGAAGGGCTTTATCCGGTTTTCCGACCTGGACGGCGTTTTGGTAGGGGAGATCGAGCCCAAAAACCGGGTCCTGCCCCTGCTGGCCCCCCACTTCGCCGCCCGGTTTTCCCGGGAAAAGCTCCTTCTCTACGACAGGACCCATCGGGAGGCTATATTTTATGTAAACCACAAGTGGGCCATCGTCCCCCTGGAGGACTTTCAAATGGGCGCTGCCGGGGCGGAGGAGCGGTCCTTCCGGGCTCTGTGGCGGAAATACTACAAGACCATCGCCATTGAGGGCCGCACCAACCCCAAGTGCCAATCCACCCATTTGCCCAAGCGGTACCGCCATGTGATGACCGAGTTTATGGAGGATGAAGCGCCTGCGTTAGGAGAAAAAGGGAAGGGGGAAGCCGCCATTGGTCCCGTCCCGCTTCCCAGCCGCTTTTCTTAATTGGTAAGGAGGAATTATTTTGACTGGATACGACATTATCATCGTGGGCGGTGGCACCGCCGGACTCACCGCCGCCATTTACGCCAGACGGGCGGGGAAGACCGTCCTGGTGCTGGAGGCCGTGGGCTTCGGTGGGCAGATCACCTCCTCCCCCCTGGTGGAGAACTACCCCGGCCTGCCCGCCGTCAGTGGCTCAGACTACGCCGCCGCCCTCACCGCCCAGGCCAAGGCCCTGGGGGCCGAGACCAAATTCGGCCAGGTCACCGGCGTCCAGCGGGAGGGAGACCATTTCCTCCTCACCGCCGGGCGGAAGACCTTTGAGGCCAGGGCCCTCATCCTGTGCACCGGCGCCAGGCACCGGAAACTGGGCCTGGACCGGGAGGAGGCCCTGGTGGGCCAGGGCGTCAGCTACTGCGCCGTCTGCGACGGAGCCTTTTTCAAGGACAAGGCGGTGGCGGTGGTGGGCGGAGGCGACAGCGCCCTCCAGTCTGCCCTGTTCCTGTCCGACCTGGCCCGGGAGGTGACCCTGATCCACCGCCGCCAAGAGTTCCGGGGCCAGGAGGCCTATGTCCGGGCCATCGGCCAGCGGGGCAACATCCATCTGGCCCTGGAGTGCCAAGTCACCCAGCTCCAGGGGGAGCCCGCCCTTACCGGGGTCACCCTCACCGACAAAGCGGGCGCCCAGCGGCAGCTGCCGCTGGAGGGGCTCTTTGTAGAGGTGGGACAGGAGCCGGACAACGGCGCCTTCGCCGCCCTGGCAGAGCTGGACCAGGGGGGCTACTTCCTGGCCGGGGAGGACTGCCGGACCAGGACCCCCGGCGTCTTCGTCGCCGGGGACTGCCGGGCCAAGGAGCTGCGTCAGCTCACCACTGCCGCCGCCGACGGCTCGGTGGCGGCCACCGCCGCCTGCCGCTGGCTGGACGGGCAGTAAAGGCCCTCCAGGGCCTTGGCACAGCCGGAGACTTCCTCCCGAAGCATCCCCTGCAACACCTCCGCCGCCGCCCGGTATTCCGGCTGGGGCACCGGGGGCAGTATGGCCCCCCGGGTCAGGGAAAACCGCTCTGTAATGGGCCGCAGCGGCAAGCCTGTGAGCCTGCGCTGGAGGCGGCAGACCCCCAGAAAGCGGCGCAAAGAGGTCTTCAGCTCCCCGGCGGACACCCCGGGATAGAGGGCCGCCGCGCCCTGGTAAAAGGCTTCTGGCAGAGAGATGTGGGGCAGCAGGTCCCGGTCCTGCTGTCCCTCCATCAGTAGCCGGTCCAGCTCGGCCTCTATCCCCCCGTGGGAGAGGCCCATGGCCTTGCCCTCCCCGTTGATCCAGGGGTGGCACCGGCCGTCCAGCATAAGGTGGCACATCACCCCGGCGCCGTAGCTTTGGAGGGCGGGGGCCGTCAACTCCCGCAGCCGCTCTGCCAGCGCGTCCGGGGGCTCGTTATGTACTTCGATCCCGGTCCCGCGGCAATGGCCGGGGCCGAAAAAGAGGGGATCCGGGCCAAAGAGCCCCAGTTGAAAGGCCCCCTGCTCCCAGAGCAGCTCTCTGCCCAAGGGCCGGGGCAGGTGGGCCAGGACCAGGTCCCCGAAAATCAGGTGGGCATAGTAGTTCGGCATAAACTGCCTCCTTTGTAAGGCAATCGACAGCGATATTATACCACTCCGGCCTTTCGGCGGTAAAGCAGCAATGTATTCCACCGGGGCGGACAGATGGGAGGGCATTTTTGATGGGACAGGTGGCGCGCCGCTGTAGCTGGGTCAATGAGAGCGACCCCCTCTATGTGCAGTACCACGACCGGGAGTGGGGCGTTCCCCAGCACGACGATCGAATCCTCTTTGAACTGCTGATCCTGGAGGGCTTTCAGGCGGGGCTCTCCTGGGCCTGTGTGCTGCACAAGCGTGCCCATTTTCGGGCGGTCTACGACGGCTTCGACCCGGAAAAGGTCAGCCAGTACGGGGAGGAGAAGATCGAAGCCCTGCTCTCCGATCCGGGTATCATCCGCAACCGGCTGAAGGTGCGCTCCAGCATCGCCAACGCCAAGGCCTTTTTGGCCATCCAGGCTGAATATGGCTCCTTCGACCGCTATATCTGGGGCTTCACCGGCGGGGAGGTGGTCCGGGAGGACTACACCCTGCGCACCATTTCCCCTCTCTCCGACCAAATTTCGAGGGACCTGAAAAAGCGGGGGATGAAATTCGTGGGCTCTACGGTCATATACTCCTATCTCCAGGCCATCGGGGTCATCAACGGCCACGGCCCGGAGTGCGATGGGTATTTGCCGCCCCTGTGAGGACTTGTCCTTTTTTGCTCCGGGATCCTGCCTTCCTTGATAAAACAGCACCCGCCGAAAAGAAAGCTCTTTTCGGCGGGTGTTTTCATGCTTGTTTTTCTGTTCTTTATTCGTACCAATCATCGGCGTAATCATCATATTCCGAGGGGCGGCAGCATTTGCAGCCCAGTTTGGCGCCGATGGCCTCCACGCCCTCCATGATCTTGTCCCAATAGGCGATGATGCAGCAGGCGGCAGCAGCTGCGGCCAGAGTAAAGCCTACGATCTTCAACACGAAACGGGCAACCTTCATCTTCCCGTCGCCTCCTTTTTTGGTAGTTATTGATAGTGTACACGATTTCGGGGGAAATTACAATCGTTTCCGCTCACTTTTTCCCTTGTAATTTTGGAAAAAATAGAATACAATAAGTACGATAAAGTGGAAGAATATGCGTCTGGAAAGGAAGTGTCTCCATGAAGCTGCACACCGAGAAGGGTGCTATTACCATCAGCAGCGAGGTCTTTACCAATATTACCGGTGCTGCCGCCACCAACTGCTATGGCGTGAAGGGCATGGCCATCCGGTCTGCCACCGACGGGCTGGTCCACCTGCTGCGCCTGGAGTCCATGTCCAAGGGGGTCAAGGTGGCCTACAACGAGGACGGAACCATCTCCCTGGAGCTCCACATCATCGTGGACAACGGCGTCAACCTGATGGCGGTGAGCCGGGCCATCATGAGCGAGGTTAAATACATGGTCAGCCGGGCCACCGGCGTCGAGGTCAAGAGCGTGGACGTCTTCGTGGACTCCATGGTCATCGGCTGAAAGGAAGGTACCCCAATATGATCACTACTATTGACGGGGCATTGTTTGCCCGGATGATCGTCCACGGTTCGGCCTGCATCAACGCCCAGAAGCAGCACATCAACGAGCTCAACGTCTTCCCCGTCCCCGACGGGGACACGGGCACCAACATGTCCATGACCATGGGCACCGCCGCCCAGGAGATGGGGAAAAAGTCCTTCGCCCTGGTGGGGGACGCCGCCAACTCCACCGCCAACGCCCTTCTGCGGGGGGCCCGGGGCAACTCGGGGGTCATCCTGTCCCTGCTGTTCCGGGGCTTTGCCAAGGCGGTGAAGGAGAAGGAGACCATCGACGGCCGGGACTTCGCCATCGCCCTGGACTTCGGCGTGGCCGCCGCCTATAAGGCCGTCATGAAGCCCGCCGAGGGCACTATCCTCACAGTTTCCCGGCTCTCCGCCGCCGCCGCGGCAGCCGCCGCCCGGGAGGACGCCGGGGCCCAGTACGTGCTGGAGAAGGCGTTGGAGGCGGGCTATGTGGCCCTGGAGCACACCACCGAGCAGAACCCTGTGCTGAAAAAGGCGGGGGTGGTGGACTCCGGCGGCAAGGGCTTCCTGGTGATCCTCCAGGGTATGCTGGACGAGATGCAGGGCCTGCCTCTGCCCGAGGGGGCCGCCGAGCCCGTCCGTCAGGACAAGGCCGACTTCGCCGCCCTGGGGGACGAGGATATCACCTTTACCTACGATACCGTCTTCATTGTCCGAAAGGCCACGGAGAACGTGAACCTGGAGCCCTTCCGGGCCTACCTTAACAGCATCGGCGACAGCCTGGTCATCGGGGAGAGTGACGAGGAGTTCAAGGTCCACGTCCACACTGACACCCCGGGGGCCGCCCTCACCGAGAGCGCCAAGTACGGCACCCTGGAGCTGGCCAAGATCGAGAACATGAGGACCCAGGCCGAGGACCTGGCCGCCGGGAAGCACGTTCAGTCCACCGACGACCTGGTGGTGATGGGGGCCGAGCTGGAGGGCCGGGAAGCCAAAGAGGAAACATGGGAGGTGGCCGCCCCGGAGAAGAAGTACGGCGTGGTAGCGGTGGCTGCGGGAGCGGGCATGGCCGCCGTCTTTCAGGACCTGGGGGTAGATCGGGTCATCTCCGGGGGACAGACCATGAACCCCTCCACCGAGGATATCCTGCGGCAGATCGACGCCACTCCCGCCGAGATCGTCTTTGTGCTGCCTAACAACAAGAATATCATCATGGCCGCCGAGCAGTGTGTGGGGATCGTCCCCGACAAGCAGGTGGTGGTCATCCCCAGCCGCACGGTGCCCCAGGGCATCGCCACCCTGCTGGTGATGGACCCCGACGCCGATGTGGAGACCAACGTCCACGCCATGACCGGGGCCATGAGCGGCGTATCCACCGCCGAGGTGACCTACGCCGCCCGGGACAGCGATTTCGGGGGCTTCGCCATCAAGCACGGGGACCACATGGCCCTGCTGAACGGCCAGCTCTTCGATACCCAGCGCCACCAGGATAAGCTGCTGAAAAAGCTGGCCAAGGAAGAGGTTTTCCAAAATGCGGAGTTCATCAACATCTACTACGGCGAGGATGTGAAGCCCGCCGACGCGGAGAAGACCTTGAAGCTCTTCACCGCCGCCTGTCCCAATGCGGAGATCACCCTTTTGTCGGGGGGACAGCCGGTCTACTACTATATGATCTCGGCAGAGTAAAAGGAAAATTCTTCCCCCACAATGGGGGAAGAATTTTTAGGAAGTGCTTTGCCCCACTGACCGGGCATGGCAACTACGTCGGAGCAAAATCGCACCCGGTTTCCGTAGGGGCGACCCCATGTGGTCGCCCGGCGGTAGGGGGTGGCAAAGCTGCATGGGCCGCCGAAGGCGGCGAGCCCCCACGGCGAAGCGGTAGGACGTAGTTCCCCGTTCATAGGGGCGGATAGTATCCGCCCGGCGCGTAAAGGCCAGAACAACGCTGCACACCCCCGTAGGGCGCGACGCCCTCGGCACGCCGGTGGTAGGGGGTATCGTATATCGTATACTTTTTTGGGCTGCCCGGCCAGGGCCAAGCCCATCCGTTAGCGGCTCTGCCGCTTATGGATGGGGCGTACTCCTTGCGGGTAAAGCCGCTTGAAGGCGGTTCTGGACTCCGAACTTTTTACGGGCGGTAGACCAGTGGGATGAACAGCGAGGTACGGTACAACCGTAGAGAGCACCTATGCTGTTTGGCTATTCCTCGGTTGCAAACCTATAGGGCGTCGTTCTATTGACCGGCGGCCTCCTCAAGGCGACCCATGGTCCCTCTTGCGCCGCCGCTGAGAGCATCAAAACCTTTAAGCGCTTTGTTGTAATCCACGCCGCCTGGGCGGCGGGGTGTCGCCAAGGGCGGCTAACGGTATGTAAGCACATTTGACCTTAAAAAAGGAGAGGCAAAAATGGTAGGCATCATCGACGTGGGCGGTGGTATGCGGGGGTCCTTTACCGCCGGCATCTACGATTATCTCAACGACCAGGGGGTCCAGCCCTTCGACTACCTCATCGGCGTGTCGGCGGGCAGCGGCAATATGATCAGCTACCTGGCCGGGCAGCGGGGAAGGAACCTGCGCTTCTACCTGGAATACGCCTTCCGGCCCGAGTATATGTCCATGCACAATATGCTCCGGAAGGGATCCTATATCAACCTGGACTACCCCTACACCATCCTCTCCGGCCCCGGCGGGGAGGATCCGGTGGACCTGGAGGCCTTTCGCGCCAGCACTGCCCGGTATGAGGCGGTGGTCACCGACGCCGCTACGGGCAACCCGGTCTATTACGACAAATCCCTAATGCTGGACGGTAACTTTGACCCCATCAAGGCCTCCTGCGCCGTGCCCGGGGCCTGCCAGCCCTACCCCGTCCAGGGCAAGCCCGGCTTCGACGGCGGGGTGGCCGACCCGATCCCCTATAAGCGGGCCCTGGCCCAGGGCTGTGACCGGCTGGTGCTGCTGCTCACCCGGCCCTCGGATTACCTGCGTCCCCCGCTGGACCACCCAGAGGTGATGGAGAAGGCCCTGCGCCGCTGGCCCAATGCCTACGCCGCCCTCATTCGCCGCTCTGCCCGGTACAATCTGGACCTGACGGCGGTAAAGACCATGGAGGCCCAAGGCAAGGCCCTGGTGGTGGCCCCCGCGGACATCGGGGGGATGGCCACCCTTACCAAGGACAAGGGGGCTGTGGAGCGGCTATATCACATGGGGTATGAGGAGGGGGCCAAGATCACAGCCTTCCTCTCCGAAAAAGAAGGGTAGGGGCAGCATATATGCCGCCCGCAGCCCGGGACCATTCCCAGACAGGCGGGCATATACATTATTTCGTTTCCCTTGACTTTCTTCGGGGCTTGGCATACAATAAAATCCAATATTCATCGTAAAAGGTGGAGAGATATATGGCACAGGACAGCAAGAAGCAGGTGGAGCAGATCACCGATATGGAGGCGGACTTCACCCAGTGGTACACCGATGTGTGTATCAAGGCAGAGCTCATCGACTATACCAGCATGAAGGGCATTTTTGTCCTTCGGCCCTATGGCTATGCCATTTGGGAAAATATCCAGGCATACATGGACAAGAAATTCAAGGAGACCGGGCACGTGAATGTGGCCATGCCCATGCTCATCCCTGAGTCCCTTTTGCAGAAGGAAAAGGACCACGTGGAGGGCTTCGCCCCCGAGTGCGCCTGGGTCACCCACGGCGGCAGCGAGGAGCTGGAGGAGCGGCTGTGTATCCGGCCCACCTCCGAGACCCTGTTCTGCGACCACTGGAGCCACATCGTCCAGTCCCACCGGGACCTGCCCCTGCTCTATAACCAGTGGTGCTCGGTGCTGCGGTGGGAGAAGACCTCCCGGCCCTTCCTGCGCCACCGGGAGTTCCTCTGGCAGGAGGGCCATACCCTCCACGCCACCGCCGAGGAGGCCATTGAGGAGACCGAGCGGATGTGGAACGTCTACGCCGACGTGTGCGAGAACCTGCTGGCCATGCCGGTGGTGAAGGGCTACAAGACCGACAAGGAGAAATTTGCCGGGGCGGAGCGGACCTACACCCTGGAGTGCATGATGCACGACAAGAAGGCCCTCCAGAACGGTACCTCCCACTACTTCGGGGACGGCTTTGCCAAGGCTTTCGGCATCGCCTTCACCGACAAGGACAACCAGCAGAAGACCCCCTTTGAGACCTCCTGGGGCTATTCTACCCGGACCATCGCGGGCATCATCATGACCCACGGAGACAACCGGGGCCTGGTGCTGCCCCCCCGGGTGGCCCCCACCCAGGTCATCATCATCCCCGTGGCCCAGCACAAGGAGGGGGTCCTGGAGGCCAATCAGAAGGTCATGGACACCCTCAAGGCCGCCGGCTTCCGGGTGAAGATGGACGACAGCGACAAGGCCCCCGGCTGGAAGTTCGCCGAGTACGAGATGAAGGGCGTGCCCCTCCGGCTGGAGCTGGGCCCCAAGGACATGGAGAAGAACCAGTGCGTGCTGGTGCGCCGGGACAGCGGGGAGAAGCTCTTTGTCAGCCTGGACGGCATCGGGGAGACGGTGGCCAAGCTGCTGGACGACATCCATGATAGCCTCTACGCCAAGGCTCTGAAGAATTTGCAGGACAACACCTTCCCCGCCTACTCCCTGGAGGAGGCCAAAAAGCTCCAGGAGGAGAAGGGCGGCTTCATCAAGACCATGTGGTGCGGCGATCTGGAGTGTGAGTTGAAGATGAAGGAGGAGGCCGGGATGTCCTCCCGGTGCATCCCCTTGGAGCAGGAGCACCTGGGGGATGTGTGTGCCATTTGCGGCAAGAGCGCCAAGCACATGGTGTATTGGGGCGTGGCCTATTAAGACCATATTGTTTTTTTGGGAAGGACCTGCTTTCGGGCAGGTCCTTCTTTTTTGTGGGAGCGGGCGGCCCCTTGTGGCCGCCCGGAGGGACCAGCGGACAAATTTCATCCTGTTTCGTTAATGGCATGGTCCTGTAGGGGCGGATATCATCCGCCCGGCACGTGGCAGATCCGAACAATTGTCCGTTTTATAGGACACTTCTCCTGATAAAATAACACCATCAGAAAGGAGTGAGGCCCAAATGGCACAGCAGTTTGAGTTAAGATATGTTCGGGGCCATGTAGAGGTGTACGACGAGGCCGGGCGCTTCTGCTTCTCCGCCGACACCATGGGGGAGGCTCAGGACGAGCTGAGAGAGCTGGCGGCCTGAAGGGCGGGGCTTCGGCCCCGCCTTTTTCCGCCGGCCTGTCCGTTTTCCGTTGCTTTTTGGAGAAATTTCGGGTACAATGAGGATATCTGCCCCAACCATAAAAAATCATTTCAGAAAGGGGACCGTTTTTATGAACCAACGCTTCCGCAAGCTCCTGGCGGGCGCTCTGGCCGTGGCCATGCTGGCCTCTGCCCTGCCCGCCGCCTTCGCCGCTGAGGAGGAGGGCAAGCACCTCACCGTCATCGGCACCACCGACCTCCACAGCAACATCTGGGGTTTCTCCTATGAGGACAACAAGGAGACCGCCAACAACGGCATGGCCCGGGTGTACACCTACATTCAGCAGGTCCGCACTGAGGAGCCCAACACCGTGCTGGTGGACGCCGGCGACTTCATCCAGGGCACCATCCTCTCCGACGACATCTACAACAAGACCGAAGGGGACCACCCCGTCATTACCGCTATGAACGCCATGGACTATGACGCCATCGTGCTGGGTAACCACGAGTTCAACTCCTCCTCTTCCAGCGCCACCTCCAGCGGCGTCAGCGGCATTGAACTCATCCAGCGCATCGAGAAGCTGTCCGAGGCCCCCGTGCTGGCCGCCAACATCAAGTTCAAGAACGGCGACCACTTTGCCGACGAGTACGCCATCGTAGAGCGGGACGGCGTGAAGATCGGCATCATCGGCTTGGGCAACCCCGACATTCCCCGCTGGGAGGGGGAGAAGGTGGACGAACTCACCTTTGAGGCCGTGGGCACCGCCGCCCGCCGGGTGGTGGATGAGATCAAGGACCAGTGCGACGTACTGGTGGCCGTGGCCCACGTGGGCGTCAACGCCGAGTATGACGAGGACAACGGCAGCGACGCCGCCGCTAAGATCGTGGAGCTGTGCCCCGAGATCGACGTGCTCATGGTGGGCCACCAGCACATCACCGTCAACGAGACCATCGGGACCACCCTGGTGGCCGGCTGCCGCAATGCCGGCCGGGAAGTGGCCCGGTTCGACCTGACCCTGGACAAGGACAACAAGGTGGTGGACGCCAAGGCGGAGATCGTCCTCATGGACGATGTGGCCCCCAGTGAGGAGTTGCGTTCCATCCCCTTCATCAAGGAGGCCCACGAGGCTACCATCAGCTACATCCAGGGCGGCGGCTCCGGCGAGGAGGGCGGCCAGGGCGGCTCCGGCCTGGGCACCACCACCGCCAAGTTCCAGCCTGCCAACGAGATCCGGGACCTGCCCGAGGGCAAGCTTCGGGACACCGCCGTCATGGACCTCATCAACACCGTCCAGTTGGAGAACTCCGGGGCCGACGTGTCCGCTGCCGCCCTCTTTAAGGACACCAGCGACCTGCCCGAGGGCAGCATTAACTACGGCAACATTTTCGACATCTATAAGTTCGACAACACCCTCTACCGGGTCACCGTCACCGGCAAGGAACTGAAGGGCTACATGGAGTGGGCCGCCGAGTGCTACAACCAGTGGGTCCCCGGGGACATCAACATCTCCTTCGACCCCGAGTATCCCGGCTACCTCTACGACATGTTCGCTGGAGTGGACTATGAGATCAATCTGTCCAAACCCAAGGGGGAGCGCATCGAGAACGTGATGTTCAAGGGCGAGCCCCTGAAGGACGACCAGGTGCTGACCCTGGCGGTGAACAACTACCGCTACTCCTCCGCCCTGAAGGCCAAGAACCTGGTGGAGGGCAAGCGGGAGTGGGAGTCCCCCAACTCCATCCGGGATATGCTGGTGGCCTACTTTGCTGAGCACTCTCCCGTGGAGCCCAAGGTGGACAACAACTGGAAGATCACCGGGGTGGACCTGTCCCTGGAGGACCCCCGCCGGGCTGAGCTGGTGGAGTATATCAACCTGGGCCTGCTGGAGGCCCCCTATGACAAGAGCTACAACCTGGCCGACTATGACGCCCTGGTGGCCCAGGCCAAGGCCTACAACGTGGTGGTCAACGGCAAGGCCAGTGTGGCCCACGCCACCGACGAGGACCAGGACGGGACCGAGACCTTCTACTTCCGCCTCCGGGACCTGGCCGTCAGCTTCAAGGGCACCGACGCGGCTTTCAACGTGGAGTGGAACAATGAGACCGCCCAGGTGGAGCTCACCAAGGGCGGCGAGTACACCGCCGAGGCCCTGCCCATCGTGTGGGACCCCGTGGCCAACGACCTGGTGGACCTGACCGTCCTGGTGGATGGCGCCCCCGTCACCGTGAAGGCCAACCTGGTCTCCGGCAACTACTATGTCTCTGCCGACGGGGTCAAGGCCCTGCTGGGCGTCGAGGCCGCCGAGGTGGACGGCGTCCTCATGGTGGGTCAGCTCCCGGAGCGGGCCTCCCACTAAATCCCCCTTCTAAAGCGCTTTGCCCTGCCCGGACCAATTGGTCCGGGCAGGGCTTTTTTCAGACCGCTTTTCTCACATCAGCTGCCATACCCCCAGCCCGATCAAAAGGACCCCGGAGAGGGGCAGGGAGAGCCTGCTCCACCGGGCCAACCTGCGGCCCAAATGGCGGCCCAGAAGCAGCGCCAGCACCGTCACCGCGAAATTGCACCCCGAGGCCAGAAGGGGGGGAAGCCCCGTGACCCCGGCGGCCACCCCCACCCCGGCGTTGTTCACCGCCAGGGCCCCGGAAAGGGCCAGCCAGCCCCGGGAGGCCTCCTGGACCGGCTCCCCCTTTCCCCGTAGAAAGTCCAGTAAGTACCAAAGCCCCAAGGCGGTGAGGGCCAGTCCCCCCAATTTTCCCGCCAATCCCGGCGGCAGAAAGGAGCCCCCCAGGGCCCCCAGGGTCAGGGAGAGAAAAGTCACCAGGGTGGTCACCGCCGCGGCGGTCAGCAGCTCCCGGAGCCCCAGGGGGATGCCCCGGGCCCCTTGGCCCATGGCGGCCAGCACCGTATCCAGGTTGCAGGCCAGGGCAAATAAAAAACCCGCTGTCAAAGCGGAAAGAAGTTCCAAGCTTATCACCTCGCCTCCCATCCTATGGGGCGGCGGGGGAGGCGGTGAGCCCTTGTTTTGGGACAGCGGCTGTGATATAATCCTTATACGAAAAGGAGGCTGACCCATGAGCGGCAAAGAGGAATTTTTGGAGATCTATCGGGAGACCATCCACCGGGAGGGCGCCGACGCCTTGTTGGACTACCTGGAAAACAAATCCGACTTTTTCACCTGCCCCGCCTCGGCCCGGTACCACGGAGCCTATGCCGGCGGGCTGTGCGACCACAGTCTCAACGTCTACCACTGCCTGGTGGACTACCTGGCCCGGGAGCGGGTCCAGGAGCTCTACGGACTGGAGGTCCCCCCGGAGAGCGCCGCCATCGCCGCCCTGCTCCACGACCTGTGCAAGATCGGCTGCTACAAGGCGGGTACCCGGAACGTGAAGAACGAGGCCACCGGCCAGTGGGAGAAGGTGCCCACCTTCTTCTTTGAGGACCCCCTGCCCTACGGCCACGGGGAAAAATCGGTCTACATCATCTCCGGCTTTATGAAGCTGACCCGGCAGGAGGCCATGGCCATCCGCTGGCACATGGGCTTCTCCGGGGACGAGGACAAGCGGCTGGTGGGCAAGGCCCTGGAGCAGTATCCCCTGGCCTTCGCCCTCAGCGTGGCCGACATGGAAGCCACTTACTTTTTGGAGAGTGAAGAGTGAAGAGTGGAAAGTGGAGATATTTGTGATAGGAGAGCGGAAATCGAATGGAAGATAAAAATGCCCTTGGCACCGCCCCGGTGGGGCGGCTTATGGTGAAGCTGGCGGTGCCCGCGGTCTGCGCCCAGCTCATCAACGCCCTTTACAATATCGTAGACCGGATGTACATCGGCCATATGGGAGAGGTGGGGGACCTGGCTCTCACCGGGCTGGGGGTGGCCTTCCCCATCATCATGTTTATCTCCGCCCTCTCCGCCCTGGCGGGGATGGGGGGCGGCTCCCGGGCCGCCATCCGCATGGGGGAGCAAAATATGGAGGGGGCCGAGGAGATCCTGGGGGGCTGCACCGCTCTGCTGCTGGTGATGGCCGCCCTTTCCACCGTTCTGTTCCAGATCTTCCGGGACCCGCTGCTGCTCCTCTTCGGAGCCAGCGAAAATACCCTGCCCTATGCCAGCGGTTATCTGGGGGTCTACCTGTGGGGCACGGTGTCGGTGCTTCTGTCCCTGGGGCTCAATAACTTCATCACCACCCAAGGCTTCGCCACCTTCTCTATGCTCACCGTCATTATCGGCGCAGTGTGCAATATCATTCTGGACCCCATCTTTATTTTCGGCCTCCACATGGGGGTGGAGGGGGCCGCCCTGGCCACTATTTTGTCCCAGACCGTCTCCGCCTTATGGGTGCTGGCCTTTCTGCTGGGGAAGCGGACCCTGCTCCGCCTCCGGGCCAAATATCTGCGCCTTAAGCCCTCGGTGCTGCTGCCCGTCATTGCCATCGGGGTCTCTCCCTTCATCATGCAGTCCACTGAGAGCCTGGTGAGTATCTCCTTCAATTCCTCCCTGCTGAAATACGGAGGGGATCCCTATGTGGGGGCCATGACCATCGCCTCCTCGGTGATGCAGGTGGGGACCATGCCCCTCCACGGCCTGGCCCAGGGGGCCCAGCCCATCATCGGCTTTAACTACGGGGCGGGGAATCTGGACCGGGTGAAAAAAGCCTTCCGGCTGCTGCTCACCTGCTGCCTTGTCTTCACAGTTGCTATCTGGGCCCTGGTGGAGCTCTTCCCGGAGGTGTTCATCGCTATCTTCAACGATAAGCCCCAGCTCACCGAGATCGCCAAGCAGACCCTTCGGGTGTATTTTGCCGGCATTTTCATGTTCGGGGTCCAGTCTTCCTGCCAGCAAACCTTCGTGGCCCTGGGGGAGGCCAAGATCTCCCTGTTCCTGGCCCTGCTGCGGAAGATCATTCTGCTGATCCCCCTGATCTTCATCCTGCCCCAGTTCCTCTCCGACAAGGTTTTTGCCGTCTGGCTGGCCGAGCCCGTGGCGGACATTCTGGCGGCCACCACCACAGGGCTCATGTTTGCCTATCGCTTCCCCCGGATCTTGCGGCGAAGGGACGAACAGCTTCACTCCTAAAAAAATGTAGGGGCCGGCGCCCACGCCGGCCCGCCCAGGTGGTACCATGCTGGGCGGGCGGCTGAAGGCAGCCGCCCCTATATTTTATGCTTCGATCCAGGCACTTCCCAACACCACGTCCCCCTCGTAGAACACGGCCAGCTGCCCCGGCGTGGGGGCCCGGACGGGGACGTGGGCCCGGACCAGGACCCCCTCCCCCGCGGGAAGGATGGTGCAGGGGGTCTCTATTTTGGCGTGGCGGAACCGGGCGGTGACCTCCCTGGGGCCCTCCAGCCCGGGAATGGCGATCCAGTTGGGGCAGATGCAGAAGATCTCCTCCCGGAACAGGTCGGAGCCGTCGGAAAGGGTGACGGTATTGCTCCCCGGGTCTATGGCCGAGACGTAATACCGGTGTGGCCCGGATACCCCCAGCCCCCGGCCTTGGCCCAGGGTATAGCGGTGAATGCCCCGGTGCCGGCCCAGCACGGCGCCGTCGGGGGAGCGGAAATCCCCAGGAGGGCAGCTCTGGCCCCGGTCCTCCAGCCATTGGCCGTAGTCGTCGCCGGGGATAAAGCAAATTTCCATACTGTCCGGTTTGTCCGCCACCGGGATGCCGAAGGCCCTGGCCTTTTCCCGGACCGTAGACTTATCGTAATTTTCGAGAGGAAAAATTACTCTTTGTAGTGTGTCTTGGGGCAGCCGGGAGAGCATATAGGACTGGTCGTTGGCGGGCAGCCCCTTGAGCAAGAGGGTCCGCCCGTTTTCGCCCGGGGCAGTACGGGCATAGTGGCCTGTGGCGATATACTCCGCTCCCAGCTGGTCCGCCAGAGCCAAAAGGGAGGGGAATTTCACCAGAGGGTTGCACCGGGCGCAGGGCAGGGGGGTCCGGCCCGAGAGGTAGTCGGCGGCGAAGGGGGCCTTTACGTGCGTCTCCAAGGCCTGGGAGATATCCATGGTATGAAATGCAATGCCCAGCTCCTCCGCCACCTGCCGGGCGTCCTGCTCCCCGGCGGCCTCGGGGCCGATGGAGAGATAGAGGGCGACGACGGTATACTCCTTTTGCAAAAGCCGGGCGGCCACGGCGGAGTCTACGCCGCCGGAGAGGCCCAAAATGACAGCCGCAGGCATAAAAGCACCTCCTTAAGAGGGAAAATGGGCCGCCCGGGAGGGCAGGCCGCATTGTATTTTGGTGTGATTTTACCTTTCAGAAAACCATCTGGCCCCTGTAGTGGCGGATAGTATCCGCCCGGGGCGTGGAGGGAAGGAACAACGCACCAGGCGAGCACAGCTTGCCCCTACATATAAGGGAAGGGCACAATGTGGTTTGTTGCTTACACGCACCTCCTCCTTGGATAGAACACGCAAAGGCGGGGTTGAGACAGCGAAGTTTCTATAGTGTTCCATCTCACCAGCGAGCGGAGGAGCGAGCAGGCAAGAGGGACCACCTGATCGAAAAAATGCTCTGAGCCGGCAGGGACCTACCCCATTGCTAGGAATAGCACGGATAGAAAGG